>JBBAWJ010000145.1:0-1018 GCA_040397255.1 Candidatus Limnocylindrus sp. | reverse complement strand
CAACGGATCGCCGGTGGCAGGAATTTGCAACGACAAGCACCCTCTGCAAGCATGCGGAAGTTTGCACAACGCACCGCCGCTGCACCGCGCGAGGACGTCTCGCTCCGCTTCCTGTCACCGTTGCGCGTGGCACACGCTTGCCTGCACCTACTCCAAATTGATGCCCCCCCCAATCACGCGGAGCGGTAGGGATGCCAGCGGCGCTCACCATGACGCCAATCCCGCTCGCGAATCTTCAGGATGGCCTCGGTAAACTGCTTCATTTCCGTCCGGAACCTCGCGCCCTCGACGATGCCGTCGCAGTAGCGCTCCGTCACCTTCTGGACACGGAGCCAGACCTGGTCGTCGCTCAACGACATGCCCATGATCTCCTCCAACTCCTTGCGACGGATGGTGTAGGCGAAGTCGTCACCGCCCCCGCCCCGCCCGCAGCTCGCGGAAACCGCAAGCACACGGGCGGGGCCGCCCCGCCCGCAGCTCGCGGAAACCGCAAGCACACGGGCGGGGTCGTTCTTCAAGATGTCCTCGGCGCGCTGCTTCATGTCCGTCTGGAAGTCCGTGGACAGGACAGTCGTGCCGTCGAAGTAGCGCTCCATGATATTCCGGACACGGGACCAGGCGAGGTCGTTGCTCAGCGAGACGCCCATCATCTCCTCCATAGCCTTGCGACTGACGGTGTAGGCGAAGTCGTCGCCGCCCTGCGCGAGGTCGAAGGCGGCCCCGCTGCCGACATGCGCCATGTCAGGGTGGCCTGTGCGGGGGGAGTGAGGGGCGTGCGTGTACGGGTCAGCAAGCCTGCGCGTCTAGCCTGTCGCTGGCACGCAACGGGAAGCGATGAGTGCGGGCTGCTGCGCTACTGCTGCACCATGACATGCCTGGCGAACACGAAACAAAACAATCTAGAACATATGTAATGGAAGAAGACATAGACCAAATTGCCCAGCTCCAAAACCTAGCTCATAACCTCTACGCAACAATAGCAGCACTCAGGCAGGAGATCGCAGTGCTAAGGGAGCGG
>JBBAWJ010000144.1:0-1031 GCA_040397255.1 Candidatus Limnocylindrus sp. | reverse complement strand
GCGCACTGGCGTACCCCTGCCCGCATCGAGTTCCATGTCGACTTTGAGAACTCGGGAAACCTCAACGACGACTTCACCAAGCTGCCGAGCGTTGGCGGTGCCACGTGCATCTTCCAGATCGGTTGCCTTGTCTCAGTCGATGGCCGTGAGCCAACCACCGCCGAGATCGCTGCCGCCACCGCGGCTGGTGCCAACGTGGGGGAGCGCCTCTTCACGCCACGCGCTGAAGACGCGTCGTGGTTCCCCGCATTCGGGCAGTGGAGCGGCGATCGGCTGAACGCCACATCGGAGCGCGCCGTACTCAATGCCTGGGTCGCCTTCATGGGCGCATGGCGCACGTCACTCAGCCTCACGTGGGATGCGACGCGCATCGTGCACTGGTCACCCGCTGAGCGCAACCTGCTCTTCACCGCCGCCGACTCCGCCGCCGGTCGTCACCCCACCTGGTCGCTCCCCGACGAGATCGGTTGGTTCGATGCCTTCGACGAGCTCGTCTACAAGGTGCCGGTCAGCGTGCGCGGCGCCTACGGCTTTGGCCTGAAAGACATCGCCAAGGCGATGCGCGCCGAGGGGCTCATTGATGTCTCATGGGGTGATGGCCCCGCTGACGGCATGGGCGCTATGGCTGCGGCCTATACCGCCGATGCTCGCGCCGCCGCCGAAGGGAAGCGCCTCGCCGACTATGACTACTTCCGCTCCGGCACTGAATACAACGCGGCAGATTGCCGCTCCATGTCGCTCGTGCTGGCTTGGCTACGGGAGAACCGCTAAACCGTCTCGTTCACCTCGCATAAAGAACGGGACGCCACCCCTTTCGAGGTGACGCCCCGTTGCGCCGCGCGGGCGCGACTGCGTGTTACTCAGCGGGCGGGATCAGGACCTCGTAGATCTCTGAGCTTGCTCCCGCGTTGAACTCATTCCAGAAGAGCCAGCCGAGGCTCAGCGTCGTTCCATCCTTGCCCACCCCTGTTCCTGCTCCAGTCGCGCTCGAGAACGAGGGGAGCCACTCCGTCTCCGAATCGGACACCGTA
>JBBAWJ010000142.1:0-1057 GCA_040397255.1 Candidatus Limnocylindrus sp. | reverse complement strand
CTAGAGCGCTTTTCGATCATGTTGCATCGTATCCGCAGGCTGTGAAGTAATTGGCGCATTCCTGGGGAGAGTAGAGGTCGAGGATGCGTCCGATGGCGTCCCACAGGCCGTGGATTGTGCGCTCGGCAGCTTTTCGCAGGTGCGCCTTGAGCTTGGAGAACGCCTTCTCGATCGGGTTGAAGTCGGGGCTGTAGGGCGGCAGGAACAACAGGTCGGCGCCAGCGGCCTCGATGACATCGCGAATGGCCTGCCCTTTGTGGCTGGACAGATTATCCATGATGACGATGTCGCCGGGCGAGAGCTCGGGCACCAGGACCTGGGTCACGTAGGCGGTAAAGGCGTCCCGGTTGATGGGGCCATCGATCACCATGGGCGCCACCATCCCGGTATTGCGCAGGCCGGCAACGAACGTTGTTGTTTTCCAATGGCCATGGGGGACGCTGGCCCGAAGTCGCTCGCCCCGCAGGCAGCGACCATGGCGGCGTGCCATGTTGGTGCTGGCCCAGGTCTCGTCGATGAACACCAGGCGGTCGGGATCGAGGTCGAGCTGACCCTCGAACCAGGCCCAGCGCTGGCTCAGGATGTCGGGCCGCTCTTGCTCGCAGGCGTGCGCAGTCTTTTTTTGCGCGTGATGTTGTGGCGATCGAAGAACCGCCAAACCGCCGCCACGCTTACTGACGCGCCGCGTGGCGCCAACGCATCGCGTATCTCTTCCAGCGTAAGATCCGGGTTCGCCTCGATCAGCGTGCGAATAAAATTGTGGTGCGCCTCGATGCGGCCAGACCGGGAGTCTCCACCTGGACGGGCAGGCAGTACCTTTCCGGTACGCAGCGCAAGCTGCCGCCAGCGGATCGCGCTCGCAGCGCTCACCCCGAAGCGTGTCGCCGCTGCCCGGCAGGACAGCCCGCCGTCGATCGCTGCAATCACTCGTTCCCGCAAATCCACCGATAAGGCCCGACCCATTCTTGCCGGCCTCCTTCACCAGCAAGGATTCTGAATCAGATTTCAGCCCGCTTGGGAATCCCTCATCGATTCAACGACGTCGAAATCCGCTCTA
>JBBAWJ010000141.1:0-1065 GCA_040397255.1 Candidatus Limnocylindrus sp. | reverse complement strand
ACCTTGCCGCCGATGCGCGCGGTCAGCGCCTCCCAGCCGTTCCAGTCATCTTCGGCGAGGCCATCTTCAATGCTGATGATTGGATACTTCGACGCCCAGCTCGCCCAGAGATCAACGAGCGCACCGCTCTCCAGGGTGCGCCCCTCGCGCTCGAGCTTGTAGTGGCCGTTCGGCTGCAGGAGCTCTGTTGCGGCGGCATCAATCGCAATGGCGATCTCTTCGCCAGGGCGATACCCGGCCGCCTCAATCGCCGCCATCAGCGCATCGAGCGCCGCCTCATTCGATGGCAAGCTCGGCGCGAATCCACCCTCGTCTCCCTGACCCGTTGCAAGGCCGCGATCGTGCAGGTTCTTGCGGAGTGCGGCGAAGACCTCGGTGCCGGCACGCAGTGCCTCGTGATAGGTGGCGGCGCCGAGAGGAACCACCATGAACTCCTGGAAGTCGGTGGAGTGCTCGGCATGCTTGCCGCCATTAAGGATGTTGAGCAGCGGCACAGGGAGCTTCACTGCGGCGTCGCCGCCGAGTTCGTACCAGAGTTCGTGGCCGTGCAGCGCGGCGCGCGCGTGGGCGGCGGCGAGTGAGACACCGAGGATGGCGTTCGCGCCGAGTCGACCCTTGGCAGGCGTGCCGTCAAGGGCGATGAGTGCCGCATCGAGTGCACGCTGATCGCTCACCGAGCTTCCGTTGAGCGCCTGGGCGATCTCGCCGTTCACGGCGACGATGGCGCCGAGGACCCCCTTGCCGCCAAATCGGTGCTTATCGCCATCGCGAAGCTCGACCGCCTCGTGTGCGCCGGTAGAGGCGCCCGATGGAACAGCGGCGCGACCGCGCGCGCCACCGGTGAGCGTTACGTCCACCTCAACAGTCGGGTTGCCACGTGAGTCGAGAATCTCGCGCGCGTGGATCGCGGCGATACGGTCGCTCATGCCAGGGTGTCGCTCTCGTCGTCCTCATCGTCAAGCGCGGATGGCTTGATGATCGGCTTCGGCTTCGCTGGTGCGCGCTTTGCTGCCGCCTTGCCACCTGGCTTCACGGGCGACACGTAGACGATTGGCAGCGTCTCGT
>JBBAWJ010000140.1:0-1094 GCA_040397255.1 Candidatus Limnocylindrus sp. | reverse complement strand
GGCTACGTGCCAACCGTAAATGACCATCCGCAGGCCGAGGGGCCATACGGATCAACCGCGGAGGTGTGGGCGACAGCAACGCTCACGCTTGCCGCCGGAGCGAAGAGCATGGAGGTGTCAGCATGAACACAGCGGTAACACACGCCCGCAGCGGCCTGCACTTTGAGAAGATCCTTCTTGATGTGCTGAACGAGCTCAAGGAGCGTGATGCACGGGTGGTGCACGAGAGCGAGCATGGCACCTGGATTGAGATCGACGGAGATGGCTTCCCGGTCATGATTTCCCAGTTGCAGGAATCTGTTGACCTTGGCACTCAACTCGTTGTCTGCCGCGCGCCGGCGTACGACGACGTAAAAATCAACGCGTCCCTCTACCGCTGGGTCGCCACGGAGGGTCAGTCGACATCAGTTGTCAAGACGCTTCTTGTGCCAACTGTTGCCGAAATTCGCAGCGGCATCACGCACATTGCTGCCGACGAAACGAGGCGGAAGTTTGGGATGATCGATCATGTGTGGAGCGTGCCGACGAGGAACCTGACCGCAGAGCTCCTCGCCACGGGCATCTTGATGATTGCGCTTTCCGCCGCATCTACCCGGCGCTTCCTAGACGGGAGCGGCGGCGGAACCCCAGCCTTCGAGCGGCTGATCGCTGGCGGCGCAGGTGAATGGCCAAGCACCGATGACCTGCTCGCGATGGGCGCCGAGTTCCTAGACCAGTAGGCGTAAGAGAGAAGAGTAAGGAGGAAATAGCATGATTCGTGAGTATCTTTCTATGATGTGGCGCATGAACCCTTTTGCGCTTGACCCGTGCCCAGAGGTGATCAAGGAGTACTGCCACCTCATCGAAACGCCGAACTGGCACGTCGAGGGCTTCTGGACCTTGCTGATGTCCATAGGCATGTGGACCTTTCTGCACTTCTGGGCGAAAGAGGCTGAGGCAAGCGCTTGGGAGGCGCATGAGCTTGAGAAGAAGGGGAAGCTCGTCGCGATCCACTCGGGGAACTACCTGCTTGTGTACGCCGCCTCCCGCGCCGGGCAGCTGCTCTCTATCGCTGGTGGCCTCGTTGGCCTCAGCCGGTGGATTACTGGTCGGTA
>JBBAWJ010000139.1:0-1106 GCA_040397255.1 Candidatus Limnocylindrus sp. | reverse complement strand
GCATCGGCGACGGGCGATGAGCGCGAAGTCCCCTTCTCCCCCGCGCGCGTGGTGCTGCAGGACTTCACCGGTGTGCCCGCCGTCGTTGACCTTGCCGCCCTCCGCAACGCAGCGGCTGAGCTGGGCATTGATCCGCATCGCATCAATCCGCAGGTTCCCGCCGACCTGGTGATCGACCACTCGGTGCAGGTTGATCGCTGGGCAACGCGCGAGGCACTCGAGCAGAACGTTGCCAAGGAGTACGAGCGGAACACCGAGCGCTACCAGCTGTTGCGCTGGGCGCAGGGCGCCTTCGATAAGTTCCGCGTCGTGCCGCCCGGAGCCGGCATCGTGCACCAGGTCAACCTTGAGAACCTCGCCACCGTTGTGCGCGTCGAAGAGGTTGACGGTGCGCCGCTCGCCTTCCCTGACAGCTGCGTGGGCACCGACTCGCACACCACCATGATCTCGGGCCTCGGCGTGCTCGGCTTCGGCGTCGGTGGCATCGAGGCCGAGGCGGTCCTTCTCGGCGAACCACTCTTCTCGCCCATCCCCACCATCGTGGGACTGCGACTCACCGGGCGGCTCCCCGCAGGAACCACGGCGACAGATCTCGTCCTTACCGTCACCGAGCGACTCCGCGCGCACGGCGTCGTTGGTGCGTACGTTGAGGCATTCGGCGATGGGCTGGCAACAATCTCCCTCGCCGACCGAGCGACGATTGCCAACATGTCGCCCGAGTTTGGCGCAACGACAACACTCTTCCCAATTGATGAGATCACCCTCGACTATCTGCGAACGACGGGGCGCAGCGGCGAGAGCATCGCACTCGTAGAAACTTACGCAAAGGCACAGGGCCTGTGGCGCACCGCTGGCGCCGAGCCGCTCTACGACGCGATAGTTCATATCGATCTTGGCGGGGTGGTTCCGTCGTTGGCCGGACCACGACGTCCGCAAGATCGCGTGGATCTGCCGAACCTCGGCGCGAGCTTCGCCACCGCCTATCCCGATCGTGCCGGCGCTGACGCACATCACGCCACAGCAACCTCAACGAACGGCGACTACGAGTTGCACGATGGTGCCGTTGCGATTGCCGCGATCACCTCGTGCACCAACACCTCAAACCC
>JBBAWJ010000138.1:0-1106 GCA_040397255.1 Candidatus Limnocylindrus sp. | reverse complement strand
GCAGCCGCAGCTGCAGCTGCGACAGCGGCAAGCCGAGAGGCAGCAGAGGCAACAACAGCATCTGCACCAGAGGCATCAGCAGCAGCAGCAGCAGCAGCTGCACGCAACAGCGGGGCGGCAGCCCGCGGCAGCGACAGCGGCAGCCGCAGCTGCAGCCTCGGCAGCGGCAGATGCAGCCGCATCAATAGCCAGGCAGCGGCAACAGCGGAAGCATCAGCTGCAGCAGCAGCAATAGCAGCAGCCGCTGCTGCTGCAGCTGCGCTAGCGCAGCAGTCAGCAGCAGCAGCACTAGCACGAGGGCTGGGCGTGTGCTCAGTAGACCTCAACAAGAAAGTGCGGCTTCAACATATGGAAAATGTCTTATGCTCAGGCTGACGCCAGAGCTGCGAGTCGTGCTGACAATCTAAGGCCGCGGTTCGAGGCAGGCGAGCTGGAAAACGTTCGCGCACGCAGAACATGAACCAGACCTGGCTGCGTCTGGAGCTGGTCTTGTGGCTAAGGTTGGTGCTCAGAGATAAGATTCGAAGTGCGTGCGCAATGAAATCTGAAGCGCCAATCAAAACCGCGCGTTTTCAATTCAATATGGTTCGTCTGCCGCATCAATAGCAGCAATGCATGTTAGCTTACCAATGTGATGTACTATGTGTAGACGAAAGACAAGTGGATGCAAAGCTAACTTTCTTGTTCTCCGTCGGTGCTAGAGAAGAATTATCTGTCGCATGAGTGCGCATGATGCGCCGAGCGCTTCGTGCGGAGCGAAGAGCCATGCACACTGACGGGGCTCTCAGCAATGGCTTTCCCCATGGGAAAGCCATTCCCGGATGGCACCACGTGGAGGTGGCCCCGTCGTCGCCATCCGTGTAGATTTACAAGCGTATGGCATGCTTCCTGCTAGATGCAAACATGTACAACTCCGGAGGTCCATGTCCACTTTGCGCAGCAATAAGGCATGTTATTGGTGGTGGAATCTCACTGCGCGCACACATGCGCTGCAGCGGCGCGCCGCCGCCGCTGCCGCGGCAGCAGCAACAGCAGCCGCACAGCAGCAGCAGCCGCAGCACAGCAGCAGCAGCAGCAGCAGCAGCAGCAGCAGCAGCAGCAGCAGC
>JBBAWJ010000137.1:0-1112 GCA_040397255.1 Candidatus Limnocylindrus sp. | reverse complement strand
TGTACTGCCCAGGCAGGTTGGTCAACCGGGTGATGGGTGAGGCCTTGCCTATGGCGGAGTGTTGCCGGTGGTGATTATAGGTATGGAGCCAGGCTGGGAGGGCTGAGCGGCGGGTCTGTTCGTTGGGGTAGTTGCGGACGAAAGCCCACTCTGCGCCCATCGTGCGGTGGAATCGTTCGATCTTGCCGTTGGTCTGGGGCCGGTAGGGCCGGGTCTTGGTGTGTCGAATCTGCAGCTCAGCGCAGGCTTCGCGCCAAGCGTGGGACTTGTAGCAGGAGCCGTTGTCGGACAGGACTCGCTCGACGTTGACTCCACGCATCGCGTACCAACCCACCGCTCGGCGCAGGACCCCGATGGCTGTCGCGGCCGTTTCGTCGTCGTGGATCTCGGCGTAGGCCACACGTGAGTGATCGTCGATCACCGTGTGGACAAACGCGTGACCCATCAACACATCGCGGCGAGGGCTACGGCCAGCACCGGGAGTCGCTGCACGGTTCTTGTTGCCTTGGGTGCGGCCTAGGAACCGCCACCCACCGCCGGTGGGAATATTGCCTAGCTTCTTGACGTCGACGTGGATCAGCGATCCGGGATAGTCGTGCTCATAGCGTCGTATTGGTTCCCCAGTGCGAATATCAATGTGGGACAGTCGATTCAAGCGACACCGTACCAACACTGCATGCACGGTCGAGGCTGGCATCGATAAGCGGGACGCGATCGCCAACGGCGAGAGCCGATGGCGCCACCGCAAATCCACGATGCGGCGCACACGCTTTTGGGATGTGCGATTGGGGCTGCGGTGCGGACGGCTGGAGCGATCGTCCATGCCGGCCTTGCCCATCTCCACGTAGCGGGTCGCCCAGCGTTTAGCCGTCGGCCAGGACACGTGGAAGTGCTCGGCGGCCCGCACGATTGGCCAGCCCTCATCAACAATCAGACGCGCGAGCAACAATCGCCCGCGCGGGGTTAAAACGGCATTAGCGTGGACCACGAAGGTCTCCTGTCTTCGAAGTGGGTGTCTCAGCAGCTCCACTCCACGACGGGAGACCTTCCCCAATCAACGACCGCTACAGCGTGTCGTCACACTTTCTCAACCAACCTGCCTGGGCAGTACA
>JBBAWJ010000136.1:0-1122 GCA_040397255.1 Candidatus Limnocylindrus sp. | reverse complement strand
AATCTCCTCCTTAGGAGGGAGGCGCCTTATCCATTAGGCCACACGAGCTGCTGCCCTTACTGCTAGTGAACAAGCATCGCCTCGGGAAGCAATGCGCAAACCACGTAGTGGGGCCCGCTCGGCCATGCGATTTGCGACCAATGCGCAGAGCCGGCTGCGAGGCAGCTCGGACATGGATTTGGCCCAATTGCTTGCCAAATTTGCGGCGAGGTGAAGGATTCCGCTGGCGCCATGCCAGTCTGCGGCCACGTTTCGCCTCGCGGCCACCAACCGCGCTGCGGCAGGGCCCAAGCGTGGAGGAGTCTCAGGGCTCGCTCCGCGGAGCGGGAAGCAAGACAGGCGAGCTTCTTTGCGCAAGTCTCGCGGGTTTGCAATCGAGCAAGGCAGACTTGCGGACTTGCTGAAATCAAAAGAAAAGAGATCCCTTGAGTGTTTGATCTCCGCGCAAGTCCGCAAGTCCTGCTGCTTTTTGAGGCTTAGACCGAGGGCTTGCCAACGCAAGTCTGCGTAGCCCGTGTCTCCTTTTCTTCTCGTAAGGCATAAACCATGGCGAGCGAAACCACGGCGAGCGCCTGCCCGCCTTGTTGTTGCAAGATCGCAGTTTATTGGGCCGGCCTCGCGGATTGGGGTCGGGCCCGAGAGGCAAACTTGCGGACTTTCTTGAATCAGAAGGCATAGAGATCCTAGGGATGTTTGCTTTCCCGCTGACTCACTCGGGCCTTCGCGCGCTCAGCAGACGACGAGCGAAGCGGCGCTGTCAGCACACTGCCGCGCTTGTGTAAGTCACGCCCCTTCCAGCGCTTCGGCCAGCCCCGCCCCGCCACACGACTCTCGCCCGTACTTTCGACCTTCCCCTCCTCCGACCTTCCCCCCCCCCAACGCTCAGTCTTCCCTTTGCTGGGTAGTGGGCCGCGCGTCCCGCTGGCTGGCAGCGGGCAGCGCCTCGTCGGCGGAAACATTGGGGGGCGCAGGCCATTTCCGCGGGAAATCTTGCAAAGAGTCCAGCGACCCTTCCAGCCCACGAGAGCAGAGGGCATGATACTCGAGGCGGGACTCGAACCCGCAATCTCCTCCTTAGGAGGGAGGCGCCTTATCCATTAGGCCACACGAGCTGCTGCCAAT
>JBBAWJ010000135.1:0-1133 GCA_040397255.1 Candidatus Limnocylindrus sp. | reverse complement strand
TTCGCCTCGAGCTGCTTCACCTGGGCGGCGGCCATCTCGTCGGCGATCGGCAGGTTGCGTGGCGTGGTCGGAATGGAGTGGTCGGCGGTGGCCACCGTGCGGTCAGGGCGGCGAACCTTCAGCCCTCGGGCGCGAAGGCCGGTAAAGGCCTGGGGGCTGGTGACCTCGTGCACGAGGTGCAGGTCAATCGCGAGGATGGCGGGCGCCCCCTCCTGCTGATCGACAACGTGCTCGTTCCAGATCTTTTCAATGATGGTCTTTGGCATACCGCGAGCCTACCAGAGGGCGAAAGTCACCTCAGCCCTTCGAGCCACCACTTCAACACCAGGTGGATGCGCGCCGACCAGGCGCGCTCACTGTGGTCGTGCCCCCGAAATGGGGTAGTCAGCACATCGGTGCCGTACTGCCAGCCGCGCGCTGCAAGGTCGGCGTCAAACGCTGCTTGATATGGGGCGTATGCCGCGTCAAGCGTCTGGTCGCCGTAATCCATCCAGATGCGGTGGCGCCCAGGCGACGGCAGCAGATCGGCGAGGCCCGCCCCCATCAGGCCATCGCCAAGCGGCAGGTGCGTGGAGAGGGCGAGTGCCGACCCCCAGGTTTCTGGGTGTCGCGCCAGCGCATAGAGCGAGGCGAGGGCGCCCATCGACGAGCCGCAGACGGCGGTGCGCTCGCGTGATGCGGTGATGCCGAACGTTTCGCGCGCCCATGGCACCACCTTCGTCGCGAGCACCTCTTGGTACTCATCGCCGCACAGCGTGCGATCGTTGATCGCCCATGAGACGGTCGGCCCGCCAATCTCATCCCAGATCTGTGGGTAGCGCTCCACCACCGCTTGGGGCGCAAGCTCCTGAAAGCGGCGGCTCTCGTCGGGAACCCACACCGCCACGATCAGTGGCTGTAGCTCAGGGTGCACTGGTGCGATCTCACGTTCGACTGCTTCGACAACGCCCCAGGTCACACCAACCGTGGAGGTTTCCTTATTGAAGACATTCTTGCCGTCGTGCATTACTAAGAGTGGCGTTGTTGGCGAGAGGGTGGGGGGAGCCCAGACCTCAATCGCATGCCGCTCAATTTGATGATGGGTGATCTTCATGGCGCGAGACTAGCGTGCGGCGTGGGATACTGCCGCCATG
>JBBAWJ010000134.1:0-1159 GCA_040397255.1 Candidatus Limnocylindrus sp. | reverse complement strand
GAGACGACGACATCTTCTCCATGTCCAGGGCGATGATGAAGTTGCTGCCGAGCCATTCACATGGCGGAATGCTCACACTCTCCAGCGAGGAGTGCAGTCCCAGCACCTTGGACAGCTGGTACCACGCTTCCTGGGCGGAGGACATGGGCAGGTCCGGGAAAATGAGGCTTCCAGTGGTCATCTGGAAACGCCACCCCTCGCCGCTGGCTGGTAGGTACAGTTGACCTTTTCCGTAGACTTCGTAGTCGTCCTTGCCGTGCCAGTTCAGGAACGAGCTGCTTTCTGTCTGCATGTGACCGTGCGCGCCGTCGCTGTCGAAAGTAATCCAAATGTCTTTGATCCTAGAAAACGCGCGCGAGAGCGTCACCGCCCAGCTCTGGTTCGCCGCGGCCTGGATCGCCAAGTTGTGCATCGTGGTGCTGTAGGACGTCAGGTGCATGGGCAGCGCTCCGCCGCTCAAAAGGACCCTGCTGAGCTCCTCTTGGACGGCGTTGTCCACAGTGACCACATCGGCCAGGATGCGCACGTTTTGCATGCTGAAAGTTTGCGAGTATTGCTTTTGGATGTACGGTGGCTGACCCGGAGCAGTGTTGGGATTGGGGTAATACTGGTTGCCAGTTGCAAGGCACTGATTCGCGTTGTTTACGAGCTCCAACTCGATGGTGATCGGGAAGCGCCCGGGTAGGAGGTAGTGCGTCTGGAACAAGCCCCCGAAAATGGGTGACACAATCGTGCGGCTTGAGTTGGCAGGCATTACGCTAACGATAGGCCCGCCGATAAAACCGGAGGACCACTGTCCTGTCCCCGTAATTTCCGCCACAGAGCTGAAGAGCTCCAAGGATTCGGACCATCGCCTATCTGCGGGCTTCACGAGGTTGAGCATGCCGGCAACGCGGTTGGCTAGCAGGATATCCTCCACAAGGCATCCGCCCACATAAATACGGGCTCGCTGGAACCAGCACTGTCCGGGGTGGCCTGTGGCCTGCAACGGATTGGCTCCGTCCCCGTTCACGATTTGAAACGCGAGTCGGAACGTCGACAGGTCCAAAAGATTCGTCGCGTCGCTGATGACGAAGCGGATGAGCCGCGTGCCCTGCGGCGAGTAGATGTTCGACCCCTGCGGGAAAAACGTGGCCATCCGTCGCTGGCTAACGTAGGA
>JBBAWJ010000133.1:0-1195 GCA_040397255.1 Candidatus Limnocylindrus sp. | reverse complement strand
CGTGGATGATCTGCGTGCGGTGTTTCGGGCGTTCAGCCAGGCATTGGGCATGACTTCATCGAGCTGATGATTGGTCATGGTGGGCAGGCGGGTGAGCACGTCGCGCAGATACTCCCAGGGGTCGATCTTCCGGCTGCGGCAGGCTTCGATGAGTGTGAAGAGTATCGCGCTAGTTTCTCCGGCGTTGGCTTCGCCGATGAACAGCCAGTTCTTCTTGCCCACGGCGGTGGGTCGGATGGCGTTCTCCACTTGGTTGTTGTCGATCTGTGCGCGTCCGTCCTCCAGATAGACTTGCAGGTGACTCCACAGGGTGAGGGTGTAGGCGATGGCTTTGCCCATGAGGCTTTGTGGCAGGAATGTGTGCTGCGCTTTCCATCGCCGCAGCAGGGCTCCAATGCGCTGCACGATGAGGTGGCTTTGCTGCTGCCGGATGATCTGGCGTAGCTTGGGGCTCATGCGTTTGGTGCGCAGGTGCTTCTCGATTTGATAGAGCCGCTGGATGAGCAGCAGCACAGTGGCGGCTTGCCTTGGTGATGCTTCTTTGGCTTCATCGAACTTGCGCCGCACGTGTGCCCAGCACGCGGCGAGGCGGAGGCGTCCGTGGCTTTGAGCGGCGTGGGTCTGATACGCTTGATAGCCGTCGCAACCGATGACTCCGGTGAAGTCTGCGGGGATGATGTTGTGCAGGCACTGCGCGCTGCGGCTGGTGCGCCACACGAACACGGCGTCGCCTTCCGGTTGCTTCAGAGTCCAGAGGTAGCCTTGTTTGGTTTCGCCATGTCCCGGCTGCAGATACTCGATCATCGTTTCATCGACCTGCACGTAGCCGCCTGCCATGACGCCGGTGTGGATGCGTTCATAAAGTGGTGTGAGCCATTGCGCGGCAAGGGTGAGCCAGCGTGCCATGCTTTGCCGGGGCAGTTCGATGCGGTGCCTCAGGCGATACATTTGCTCCTGGCGATACAGCGGCAGATGATCGCAGTATTTGCTCACGATGATGTGTGCGAGCAGTCCGGGCGCGGCGAGGCTGCGCTCGGCCAGCGTGTCGAGTTGGGCAATGATCGGTGCTTGGTGCAACTCAGCGCGCTTCACATACTTCCTGCGGATGATGCGCCGTTTGCTGAACTGCGCAGGGGTGTAGTCGAGCTGCTCGGTGATCTCTTCACCCATCTGGCGATACGCTTGCGGCTCGGCC
>JBBAWJ010000132.1:0-1265 GCA_040397255.1 Candidatus Limnocylindrus sp. | reverse complement strand
TGGCGATGTTCGCCCAGTTCTACGGCCTGCCGTACCGCGAGGGGATGGCGAAGGTCGATGCGCAGCTCGCCTCGTTTGGCATTGATGACATTCGCGATCGCAAGATCAGCGCCCTCTCAACTGGGCAGCGCCAAAAGCTGAACTTTGCGCGATCGTTCCTCAACGACCCATGGATTCTCTTTCTTGATGAGCCGACGATCGGTCTGGACGTCTCGGCCGCGCGCGATGTGCGCGATCGCGTGCGCGCCTTCCAAGCGGAGCAGCCTGGTCGAACCGTACTGCTCACAACGCACTACATGGCGGAAGCGGATGAGATGTGCGATCGCATCGCCATCGTCGACCATGGGCGCATCTTGGCGCAGGGGACGCCAACGGAGTTGAAGCGCATGGTGCAGAAGGATGCACTCTTCATCGTTGGCATTGATGCTCTACCAACAACAATGTCCATTGATGTACTCCGTGCTCTCCCTGGCGTGATCTCGGTCGCGGCGCGAGACGCTGACGGCACCGACGCCTCTGGCATCGGATCGCCCATGCTACGACTCGCGATCGGCCTGAAAGAAGATGCTGCGCTCGGTGGTGTGATCAGTGCGCTCGCTGCAGGTGGTGCGCACCTACGAGAGATCTCGAAGAGTGAGCCGACACTTGAAGAGGTCTTTGTGCAACTCGTTGGTCGCGGCATCAGTGAATCAGACGAGGTGAGTAATGGGTAACAGCATCGTCGGCGCCGAGGCCATCGCACTTATCTCGCGCATTCACCAAGAGGCCACCTGGAGCTTGGGTCGCCGAGTGCGCCACGCCTTCGCCTCAGTGCTGGCACGCGCCTATCCGCGCGTGATTGGTGCAGCGCGTGAACCATCGTGGCTCTTCTTCGACCTGGTCTTTCCGATTCTTGGCATGTGCTCCATCGTCTTCCTGCTCCGCTCGCGCGGTGTTGATGAGGCCTGGATCGGCTCCACGATCTTGGCGACAGCACTCCTCTCCTTCTGGATCTCCGTGGTCTGGATGATGGGGGCGCAGTTCCACTGGGAGCGCGACTCCGGGAACCTCCTTCTCTATATCACCGCCCCCGTTGGCCTCGGCGCCATTGCGCTCGGCATGGCGATCGGCGGTGCCCTTGGTGTGGTGATTCGAGCGGTGATCATCACGGCGGCGGGCGTGCTCCTCTTCGGAGCGAAGTACCAGGTCGCCGATCCCTTCCTGCTTGCCTTGGTCATTCTCGCGGGGGTGGCGGCGATGTATTCGCTCGGCGTCTGCCTCTCTTC
>JBBAWJ010000131.1:0-1268 GCA_040397255.1 Candidatus Limnocylindrus sp. | reverse complement strand
ACCGGTCGGTTGAAGGCCATCTGCTGCACCAGGATCTCGCCCTGGAAGATGTTCCCTTCGGTGAGGCCGATGGTGCGCTCAAGGTCGAGCGGGGTCATGATCTGGCGCCCCACGATCTTGTCGCGGAAGTCCGGCGCAAACTCGGAGATGGTGTCGACCACCAGGTCACCGAACTGCTCCTTGATCTTGTCCCAGCCGCCATGCTCTGGCGCCAACTTGTGCGGCGCGTACTGCACGAAGGCGGTCGCCACGTGCTTCCCTGGTGGGGCCATCGTTGGGTCGGTCATCGTAGGAATCAACATGTCGAGGAACGGTCGCTTGCTCGGGTGGCCGTGCTTCGCGTCGTCATACGCACGCTCCATGTAATCCGGGCTTGGCGAGATGCTCACCGTGCCCATGAGGTGGCCGTTCCCTGGTGGGGCCGCCGTAAAGGTTGGAAGCCCGTCGAGGGCGAAGTTCACCTTCGCCGAGCTGCCGCGGAACTTGAAGTTGCGAATCGCGGTCTCGAAATCCGTTGGCAGTGAGCCGGCAGGGAGCATGTCGATGAAGGTGTGCTTCGCGTCGGCCGCCGAGACTATGGTGTCGCCGTAGACCTCTTCGCCCGACTCAAGCACCACGCCGATCGCCTTGTCGCCGCGCAGCAGCACCTGCTTCACCGGCGCGTCGGTGCGCGTGATGGCGCCGAACGACTGCGCGGCGCTAGCAATGGCCGCCGCAACAGCGCCAGTGCCGCCCTGCGGCAGCGCCCACTCGCGGAACGAGCCGTCGATCTCACCGAAGTAGTGGTGCAAGAAGACCATGCCGGTGCCTGGTGACTTGATCCCCAAGAACGTTCCAATGATGCCCGATGCCGACATGGTGCCGATGAGCGGCTCGCCCTCGAACCAGCGGCGCAAGAAGTCGTAGGCGCTACCGGTGATCAAATCGAGGAGTGCGCCCTTGGTGCGGAGTGGCAGGTGGCCAAACTCCTTGGCGAGGCCGGCGTATTCGAGCCACTCCTTCGGGTCGCCGTACGGATCGGGGGCGGGCATGTCGACGGCGGGGCGAATGAAGCGGGTGATGTCGGTGACCGTCTGCTTGAAGTCGTCGTAGTTGTCGGCGTCGCGGTGCGACCACTTGCGAATCTCGCGAATCGTGTCGGCGTGATCGGTGCGGCGATCGAGGTAGCCATCCCAGTGCGGCGTGTAGGTGCCGACGGATGGCGCCATCTGCAGGCCGTGCTTCGCGAGGTCAAGCTCGCGAATCACCTGCGGGCGCAGCAGGCTCAC
>JBBAWJ010000130.1:0-1283 GCA_040397255.1 Candidatus Limnocylindrus sp. | reverse complement strand
GGGGGGAAATTACGCTGGGTTCAGATCTAACTTTCCGAGAAAGAAGAGGACCCGGATGCGGAAGGATTCGAATTTGGGAAGCCCATGGGCGGCGTGTTTGAGGCTTTGAATGACGGAGTTAATGCCTTCGGCAGCGGCGTTGGTGATCGGATGCATCAGATAGTTGAGGATGCCTTCGGCGTGTTTGTCGATCATGTCTGCCGCTTTGACCAGTGGGGTAAGCTCCGTGGCCCGTGCGGTCTCCACCCAGTCCCAGAGGAACTTGAGTGCCCAGGCGACGGAGGTGTATTTCCAAAACCGGCGGAAGTTCTCCTTCAGTGCCCACGCGGTGCCGGTCTGCAGATCCTGGCCCAGCAGGCTGCGGAATTCCGCAGCAGCCCGCTGGGTCAAATTTTCCCGCCGCTGCAGCCAGAGGTATTTGGTATCAGTTAAAGCGGGGTTCCCGGCGGCGCTGAGTTTCCGGTGTTCCTGACGCCGGATTTGATCCACCGCCTCGTTGAGATGTTTGATGATATGGAATTTATCGAAGACGATGGCGGCCTCCGGCAGGGCTTCCTCCACCGCGCCGATATAGGCAGGCCACATATCCATGGCCACGGCCTGGATACTGCCAGTGCTTCCCCCGGGCAGTTTTCCGAGCAGCTGCAACGCCGCCTCCTTCGTGCGCTCCTCCACCAGATCAATCACGCAGCCATTTTCCACATCCGTCAGGATGGTGGCGTAGCGGTGCCCCTTGCGGATCGCCTTTTCGTCAAAACCAAGGAGTGTGGGGGGCTGGAGTTGGCGGCGCAGCAAACCGCGCTCCACCGCCCGGCGCATCACGCCATCGACCGCATCCTCCGTGATCCGGGCCAGACGGGCCGCCCCCCTCAGGGTACGGCACTGCTGGAGCAAGGCGATGACATGGGCCTCAAAGCTCAGGGTGAAGCGCCCGCGCGGAGCTGCCCATGGCACGCTTACCGTCAAAGTGCGCCCGTTTTTGAGCAGCAGGCGTGGCACCTTGGCCACGATGATGGTTTCAAATTGGCAGGTATCCAGATGCCGCCAGGTGCGCTCTTCCCAATCCTTGACTTCTGCCCGCTCGTTGGTCTCCGGATCCCCCCAAACTTCGCCACGGGCACATTCCACGCGAATCCGCACCTGCCGGGCTTCCCCGTCGATAGTCACCTCAACCACCTTCCACGGGGCTTTCAGTTCCAGTGATTGCGCGTAAAAATCCTTCAGGCTAAGCTCTTTCATCGCGAAACCCTATGCAGGATTTCCAAAGATCAAGCCCCCCGCCC
>JBBAWJ010000129.1:0-1285 GCA_040397255.1 Candidatus Limnocylindrus sp. | reverse complement strand
CTGGTCCGAAGCCAGATGCTCTATCCGCTGAGCTAAGGGCGCATGTGCGTATCTTGGCTTAGAACGCCAAGGAGCGGTATCTAGCGGCGGTAGGTGACGGTGCCGTCAGCCGCAACGCTGACCTCGATCGCGCGCAGCGGGCGGTTGGCTGGAGGATTGGTTACCTGCCCAGTGACTGAGAATCGTGCCCCATGATTGCTGCACAAGAAGTCCCCGCTCCCCTCTTGCCAATCGACGGGGGTTCCCGCATGGGTACAGGCGCGCTCAAAGGCGCGGTAGGTGCTGCCATCTTTGACGAGCACGGCCTCGGTGCCGCCCGCCGAAAAGTTCAGCGCCTGTCCGGAGGCAAGACCCTGCGCACCGCTGATTACCGTTCCCGCCGTAGGTGCTGAAGCTGATGGTGTTGCCGTTGGCTTCGTTGTGGCTCCCGATGATGGAGCGGCTGATGGGCTCGCAGAAGGTGTTGGCGATGCCGAAGAGGATGCGCTCGCCCCAGGCGTTGGCGATGGGGTGGGAGTTCCACCCCCAGTGATCGCTGAAACGGCGCGCGATCGATCCAACAGTAAGAGGGCAACGATTCCGGCGGCAACGCCCGTGCCGCTCACAAGGGCTGCGCGTCGCTCTGGATTGTGTCCCCGCGGTACTGGAGCGCCGAGACGAAGCGCTCCGCCGTCACCGAGCGCTGCAAGCGCGAGGAACCCCACAAGGTACGGAAGGTCGTTGCCGTAGTAGTAGGGGCTCACACCCCAGGTTGATGTCAGGGCGAGAGAGAGTGAGATGCCCGCTCCGAGCAGTGCGCCATAGCGCACCCACGAGCCGGTCAGCAGTGATGCACCAACGAGCAGCTGGGCCCCAGCCATCGATGCGCCGATCAGCACCGGTTGCGGCAGCGCCACGGCCTCCACGAGCCCGGCGAGTGGACCACCCGATGTCACGAAGTAACGCAGCGTCTCACCAATGGAGCCAACGCCTTCAGCTTGCAGGAAGCGTGGGTCGAGCACGGTTTTATCGATGCCTGCGTAGAGCATGGTGCCGCCGAGGAAGAATCGGAGTACCACTGCCGCGACCGTGGTGGAGGCATACGGTGCAAGCGCAGCGGACGCTCGACGCGCGAACGACGGCCCCTTGTGTGTGGATTGTTTTGGTGAGGACATTGCAGCATTATATCCAAAGATTGAAGCTGGTCGGGGCGAGAGGATTTGAACCTCCGACCTCGTCGTCCCGAACGACGCGCGCTACCAAGCTGCGCTACGCCCCGACCGATCCCGCACCGCGGGAGGGGAAG
>JBBAWJ010000128.1:0-1345 GCA_040397255.1 Candidatus Limnocylindrus sp. | reverse complement strand
AGTTGGACCTGGCTCCAGTGGCCAAGCGTGCGGTGGACCCCAAGGAGCTCACCCAGAAGCAGCGCGATGTCTTCAAGGTCTACGGTTGCACGATTGGCGATCAGAAGCTGATGCCCTACCTGGGTCACCAACGCAACGTAGCCCACCATGTCGCCCTGCTGAAGCTGTACGTGGGCTTGGGTGTGCAGATCCACAACGTCACGAAGATCCGCTACTGGAGGCAAAAGCCTTGGATGTGTGACTACATGCGGGGTCTCTACGAGCACCGATGCAGCATCCCCAAGAGCGACCCCATGAACGAGGTCGACAAGCTCTTGCTGAACACGCCCTACGGCATGACGTTGCAGAACAAGACTCGCTACTGCAACACATCGATCTACACTGACCCCCGGGCCTTTGTCAACAAGGTGAATAAGCCTACAATGGAGAGCTTCCACATGTTCGATACGACCGAGGAGGAGGGCTTCTTGGGGATCGTGAACAACCTCAAGGGCCATGGAATCGTCCTGGACACGCCCCGGCTTGTGGGCTTCTGCGTCCTGGAGATCGCCAAGCGCGAGATGTTCAAAATGTACTATCACGGCATCAAGAACGCGTGGTCCAAGCCCGGTCAGGTGGTGCTGCTCATGATGGACACAGACAGCTTCTACCTACGCATCGAGACCGAGGACCTCATGGGCGACATCGCGCGCATCAACGCGGGCGAGTTCGACGCCCTTTGCGGCGAGTGGTTTCGCATCGACACCTCCAAGGTCAACCCCGATTGCCCGTACAAGGGTCGTCTGGGCATTCTGAAGGTCGAGTCTGGGGGGCTCCTCGCTTTCGCCGGGGTTCGGGCCAAGTGCTACGCCACCTTGGAGTACAAGAAGGGCAAGCAGGGCGAGGAGAAAAAGTTGGTCGAGGAGAAAAAGTTCAAAGGCGTCCCCAAGGCCGTGCGGGAGAAGCAGGAGAACTTCGACAAGTACCAAGCGGTTGTGCACGACTACCGCACCGGCCTCGTTGACGGTGAGCCTCGTAAAGTGAAATACCGCACCTTGCGCTCGAAGGAGCACAGCCTCGAGCACCGGGAGGAGTACAAGAAGGACCTTGCGCCAACGAACGACAAGGTCTACGAGACGGACAACTTCCGTTCGCGACCGCTGGGGCACTACCTCAACGAGTGAGCAGTCGCGGGGTCGAGGGAGCCGACCCCAATGTACATAGCTGAGTGAAGTCTGTGGGTGTGCAGACTCGCTTCTTTTGCCAGGTTGTACATATTTGGACTACCGACGGTCCGCGCGGTGAGGCTGCGCTGCGGCTAAAAGGCGTTCGCGCGTGCGCCGCTTCGAGTCAGCGATTGCTTGCA
>JBBAWJ010000127.1:0-1355 GCA_040397255.1 Candidatus Limnocylindrus sp. | reverse complement strand
CCACTGACGAAGCGGCGCTCCTGCGCAGCGCGCGCGTCAACACACGACGCCTCCCTGGCGTTGCGTTGCCAGCCTCGATCAGCATCTTCAGCACCACCGATGCGCTTGCCACGTTGAGTGCCGAAGATACCTTCGTGGTCACCATCCCTTCCACGGAGCTCGACCCAGACACAGCCAAGCAGATCGTGCAGGCCGCTGGAGACGCGCCTATGGTCATCGCCTCCAAGGGGTTGTCGCTGAGTGGTGCCCGACCCTCAGAGCTGCTGATCGCCGCGGGTGCGGACTCGGAGCGCCTCGCCGTCTTGTCTGGCCCCAACCTCGCCAGCGAGATCGCTTTTGGGAGGCCTGCTGCGGCCGTACTTGCTGGGCCAACCCATCTTGTGGAGTCACTGCGCACACGGCTGGTTCGACCGACGCTGCGTCTCTACCTTACGGACGACGTGATTGGTGTTGAGATCAGCGGGGCACTCAAGAACGTCATCGCCATCGCTGTGAGTGCTGTCCGTGCGCTGGGGTATGGCGAGAACGCCGCAGCGGCGCTCCTGTCGCGGGGCGTTGCCGAGATGGCACGCCTGGCTGAAGCGTGCGGCGGTCGCACAGAGACCGCCTGTGGACTTGCAGGTGTTGGTGACCTCGTTGTCACCTCCTCAAATACCGGTTCGCGCAATGCAGCGCTCGGTGCGCTCCTCGCGAGCGGCATGAGTGTGCAGGCTGCGGTCGACAAGATTGGTGCAACGGTGGAGGGGATCAGCACTGCGCACGGTGCCCTGCAACTTGCAGCTGCGCACAAGTTAGAGATGCCGATTACGGCAGCGGTTGTTGCGGCGATCAGCGGAGGGACGACCATAGAGGTGATCGCACGCGCGCTGCTCGGTCGCTCACCAGCGGGGGAGTGGCGCTAGGCTTTCTGATAGACTGCCAAAACTTTGGGCTCGCTCGGGGCGTAGCGCAGCTTGGTAGCGCGCTTGCATGGGGTGCAAGAGGTCGCTGGTTCAAATCCAGTCGCTCCGACCAGATTTGTGAGCAATAGAAAAGGCCCGGGGTTTCCCCCGGGCCTTTTCCTGTATCCGAACCCGGCGGATGCCCGCCGGAAGGGGATTACTTCGAAGAACCGTTCTTCAGGGTTGCGATCTTCCAAATGAGGAGACCGTAGCCCGGCTTGGCCAGGATGTCGGCAACCGTATATCCGATCTGCTTCATCACAAGGCCGTCCTGGGCGGTAAGGTTCAGGTTGCCGGCGATTGCGGGGAGCAGATAGGCGATTGGGTAGACGCCCCACGTCGCAATAAGCACAACACGCAGGATCTTGAAGATCCCCTGGATGTCCTTGCTCTGCTTCTTGATCGAGGCATCGA
>JBBAWJ010000126.1:0-1365 GCA_040397255.1 Candidatus Limnocylindrus sp. | reverse complement strand
CTGCCGTCGGCCTCAAAGCGCCAGTCGTGGAAGAGGGCATCGGCGAGGCCCGCCTTGTCGATGACCTTCAGGTAGCGGGCGGGCACGATCTGGTCGGTGTCGACATTCTCGGCGGGGAGTGGCACGAGCCCGGTGGTGAGGGTGCCGACCCTTGGGGCGGCCATCAGCGGCTCATCCCTGGAAGCGTGCGTGGATCGGCGACGACGCCGGTGAGCGCGGTGGCGGCGGCGGTGAGCGGCGAGGCCAAGAAGGTGCGACCCCCCTTCCCCTGGCGCCCCTCAAAGTTGCGGTTTGAGGTGCTGATCGCGTATTCGCCTGGGGCGAGCTGGTCGCCATTCATGGCGATGCACATCGAGCAGCCCGCCTCGCGCCAATCGGCGCCCGCGTCGCGGAAGATCTTGTCGAGCCCTTCGCGCTCGGCCTGTCGCTTCACGTCGGCAGATCCTGGCACCACCATCACACGCACCCCCTTCGCAATGGTCTGGCCTTTCAGCACATTGGCGGCGAGTCGCAGGTCACTGATGCGACCGTTGGTGCAGCTGCCAATAAAGACGGTGTTTACCGGTCGACCAATGATGCTGTCGCCCGCGCGCAGATCCATGTACTCCAGTGCGCGGGTGAGTGCGCGCGCCGCGGCGGGGTCAGACTCATTGGCAGGATTCGGAATGGTGCCGCTGATCGGCAGGCCCATCCCTGGGTTCGTGCCGTAGGTCACCATCGGCTCAAGGGTGTCAGCGTTGATGACGATCTCTTTGTCGTACGTTGCGCCATCGTCGCTTGCGAGTGTGCGCCAGCGTGCGACGGCGGTATCCCAATCGGCACCCTGTGGCGCGTGTGGTCGACCCTTCAAGTAGGCGAATGTGGTTTCGTCGGGGGCAACGAGGCCGGCGCGCGCGCCACCCTCGATGCTCATGTTGCAGATCGTCATGCGCTCCTCCATCGAGAGGGCGCGAATCGCAGAGCCTGCGTATTCAAAGACGTGACCGGTGCCACCGCCGACACCGATGCGCGCGATAAGCGCCAAGATGATGTCCTTTGCGGAGACGCCTGGCCGCAGTGTTCCGTCAACGCGCACGAGATAGGTCTTCGGCTTGCGCTGCAAGAGGCACTGGGTGGCGAGGACCATCTCCACTTCGCTGGTGCCGATGCCGAACGCCAGTGCGCCGAAGGCACCATGGGTTGCCGTGTGTGAGTCGCCACAGACGATGGTTGCGCCAGGCTGCGTCAGACCGAGCTCTGGCCCAATGACGTGCACGATCCCCTGATTCGGCGACTCCCAGCCGTGGAGTGGGACGCCGAACTCGGCGCAGTTCGCCTCGAGCTGCTTCACCTGGGCGGCGGCCATCTCGTCGGCGATCGGCAGGT
>JBBAWJ010000125.1:0-1391 GCA_040397255.1 Candidatus Limnocylindrus sp. | reverse complement strand
GCGCACCGCCGCCAGAGATCACGATCCCCTTGTCGATGATGTCGGCGCTCAGCTCTGGCGGTGTCTGCTCCAGCACGGCGCGAATAGCGTCGGTAAGGTTTCGGAGCGGCACCTCAAGCGCCTCGGTGATTTCGGTTGAGGTGATCTTCACTTCGCGTGGTAAGCCTGCAATCATGTCGCGGCCCTTCACGCTCATCGTCAACTCCTCCTCAAGTGGGAGGGCGCTGCCAATCTCAATCTTCACCTGCTCGGCGGTTCGATCGCCGATCATGAGGTTGTACTTGCGGCGAATGTAGAGCGCGATCGCTTCGTCAAAGCGGTTACCGCCAACACGATGCGACTTGCTCACCACAATCTCGGAGAGTGAGATGACGGCGATTTCAGCGGTGCCGCCGCCAATGTTGACAATCATGTTCCCCGACGGACCGCTGATCGGCAGCTCGGCGCCGATCGCCGCCGCCATCGGCTCTTCAATGAGGAACGCCTTCCCTGCACCGGCCTGACGCGCAGCGTCGAGCACGTAGCGCTTCTCCACCGACGTTGAGCCGGCTGGAACGCTCACGAGGACGTCTGGTCGGCCGAACGAGAATCGTCCGGCGGTTCCCTTCTTGATGAAGTAGCGGAGCATCGCCTCGGTAACAACGTAGTCGGCAATCACACCATCGCGGAGCGGTCGAATTGCGGTGATGGAGCCAGGCGTACGCCCGAGCATCTCTTTTGCCTCATTGCCAACGGCCACAATCTGATCGCGATCGTTAATGGCAACAACGCTCGGCTCGCGAACGGTGATGCCGCTCCCCTGCACGAAGACGAGAATGTTTGCGGTTCCTAGGTCGATGCCAATCTTCATCCCGCCACTCCCTCTTCGCTAACGTGGGTGAGCTCCGCGCCAAGGCCTCGGAACTTCTCCTCAATGTTCGCATAGCCGCGGCGCACGTGGTGCGCGCCGTGAATGCGGCTCGCCCCTGGTGCCGCCAGAGCGGCGAGCATCAGTGTGGCACCTGCGCGCAGATCTGGAATCTCCGCCTCAGCGGCGCGGAACGTGGTTGGGCCCGTGACGCGCGCGGTGCGCGGATCAACGATCTCCACCTGTGCGCCAAAGCCGCGAAGTCCAACGAGCCATTCGAGTCGGTCTTCAAAGATCGTCTCTTCAATGGTGCTGGTGCCTTCGGCGCGCGTCAGCATCAACCCAGCAGATGGCTGCAGGTCGGTAGCCAGCCCAGGGAACGGCTGCGTGCGAATGTTGGTTGCGCGATAGGCGCCACCGGCAGGGAGCCCTGTTACGCGCAAGCTCTTGCGCGTCGCATCAGCCGGATCGGCCTCAATCGCATGGTCGACACCGAGTTCGCCGAGCAGATCGATAAAGGCCTTCATGTGCGTTGGCTCAACGC
>JBBAWJ010000124.1:0-1391 GCA_040397255.1 Candidatus Limnocylindrus sp. | reverse complement strand
CGGATCCTGCACGCTACGTGCTGCTGCAGCAGTTCAAGAACCCAGCCGGTCCAGCGATTCATGAGTCAACCACTGGTCCAGAGATTTGGGCAGACACCAATGGAAAGGTCGACATCTTCGTTGCAGGGAGTGGCACTGGCGGCACCATTACTGGCGTCGCTCGCTACTTAAAGAAGGGCCTCGGTAAGGCGGTGCACATCGTTGCCGTTGAGCCTGCCACTAGCCCAGTCATTGCGCAGCGCATTGCTGGTCAGCCAAATCAGCCAGCACCGCACAAGATTCAAGGGATCGGACCAGGATTTGTTCCTGACATCCTTGATATCTCGTTGATTGATCAGGTTGAGTCAGTGACCAACGAAGAGGCGATCGCCATGGCGCGTCGCATTGCTCGCGAAGAGGGGATTCTTGTTGGCATCTCGTGCGGTGCTGCGGCACACGTTGCGCTGAAGTTGGCGCACCTGCCAGAGAACGCGGGGAAGACCATCGTGGTGGTGCTGCCAGATTCAGGCGAACGCTACCTGAGCACCGCGCTCTACGAGGGGCTCTTTGATGCCAGCGGCATCGCTCTGTGAGTTCTGACGCAACCGATCTAAGTCGCGCGCTTACCGCCGCCGACGCTGCCCTTGCGGGTGGTGCGGTGGCGGCGGGCGACCGCCCATCGCGCGGCGAGATTGCCCGCGTGCTGGCCGAACTTCGCGCGGCACTCTTCCCACGCGAGCTCGGCGTTGCGGCCGATGGTGATGCGGCAGTGGCCGCGCATCTCACCGCGGCGCTCGCCGGTCTGCGCGAGCAGATTCGACGCTGCACCGTGCTGTTCGCCGCCGAGCGACCAGGCGAGGGGCTCGCACCTGATCAGGTTGATCGTGTCACGAGCGCGTTCGCAGCCGAGCTTCCCGCGATCCGCACACTGATTGAGGGAGATATCGCCGCGGCGTTTGCGGGAGATCCAGCAGCACGCAGCCGCTCGGAGATTCTGCATGGCTACCCTGGCGTGCGCGCGTTGATCGATCACCGCATGGCGCACCTTCTCTACACGTTGAGCGTGCCACTGCTGCCGCGCATTGCTTCGGAGGCGGCACACTCCGCAACGGGGATCGACATTCACCCCGGCGCAACGATTGGCGAGCGCTTCTTCATTGACCACGGCACCGGTGTGGTGATCGGCGAGACGGCGATCATCGGGAGCGGCGTGCGCCTCTATCAGGGCGTCACACTTGGCTCCAAGAGCTTCCCGAAGGGTGAAGATGGCAACCTGGTGAAGGGCCAGCCGCGCCACCCGATCATTGAAGACGATGTGGTGATCTACTCCGGGGCGACCGTCTTGGGTCGCATCACCGTTGGACGCGGCTCAACGATCGGCGGCAACGTATGGCTGACGAAGAGCGTTCCTG
>JBBAWJ010000123.1:0-1409 GCA_040397255.1 Candidatus Limnocylindrus sp. | reverse complement strand
CCAACGCCAACAAACATCTCAACGAATTCGGAGCCAGAGATGCTGAAGAATGGCACGCCAGCCTCGCCGGCGACAGCACGGGCAAGCAGGGTCTTCCCGGTGCCTGGTGAGCCGATCAGGAGGACTCCCTTCGGAATCTTTGCGCCGAGCGCTTCAAAGCGCTCAGGGAACTTCAGGAACTCAACAACCTCTTCCAGCTCAACCTTCGCCTCCTCGACGCCTGCGACGTCGGCAAAGGTGACGGGGGTCTTGTTCGCAATAAACATCTTCGCCTTGCTCTTGCCAAAACTCATCGCCTGGTTGTTCTGGCCTTGGGCGCTGCGCATCATGAAGAGGAAGAGGCCACCGATCAGAAGGACCGGCAGAAGGGCGCTGATCAGTAAGGTAAAGAGCTGGCCGGAGTCGTCGGGCTTCTTGGCACCGAACGTCACGCTGTCAGGGTTGCGGCCACCAGCAACGGCGGCGGCGCGAACATCGTTGTAGACATCAGTCAGCTGCGTAGGGACCTGCACCTGGTAGCTCTCTGGTGGGGTACCGATCTTGGTGATGGTCAGGATCTGCTCCTGCTGCACAACGGTGGCGACGCTGCCCCCACGGACTTCGGCCAGGAATGCCGAGTAGTCCTTCGTTGCGGCTGGCACAGGGGTGAGGAGGACGCTGCCGAGGAGCACGACGGTGCCCAAAAGCAGGATCAGCATGACTGCACCGTTTCGCAGAGCCTTTGGAATCATTAGGTCCCCTCCATTCTCCGTCTTCCCTAGGGTTCATGGTAGCGAGGGCAGGAATCGAACCTGCTACCAAGGGCTTATGAATCCCCTGCTCTACCGGTGAGCTACCTCGCCGTGCCTCTGCATAGGATACCGAACGGCGCCCCCCCACGCACCACGACGCTGGAGCCTGCAAAGGAGGTGATCCGCTAGGCTCCGAGGATGTTGCGAATCCTTATCCTCTGCCACGGCAACATCTGCCGCTCCCCTCTCGCTGAGGTGCTCATTGAGGCGGCGATCAGCGCCGACCCGCTCTTGGCTGGGCGCGTGACGGTCTCAAGCGGTGGTACCTCCGACGAGCATGCCGGTGAGGGGATGCATGCGAGTAGCGCCGCCATCTTGAGCGCACGCGGCTTACGAAGCACCCACCAGGCGCGCCTCTTTACGCCGGCCCTCGCTGCGACCCTTGATCTGGTGCTCGCCGCAGATCAGACAAACCTGCGAAACGGGCGCAGCACCATCCGCATGGCAGAGCGGCAGCCAGAGATCCGTCTGCTCAGGGACTTTGATTCAACCGCCGTTGGTCGCGATCTCGACGACCCGTGGGGGCACCCGCCAACAGAGTACGAACGTACCGCCACGAAGATTACGGCGGCGATCCCAGGCCTACTCGCGGAGCTCCGCGACCGGATCTAGCGCTAC
>JBBAWJ010000122.1:0-1430 GCA_040397255.1 Candidatus Limnocylindrus sp. | reverse complement strand
AGCGTGGCACCGTGATCGCTGCGCTCCTTATAGAGGGCGGCGACATCGGCTGGTACGACAAACGTTGCGTCGGGGTCAACGCCGTAGGCGGCCTTGGTGAGCTTCACCTCATCAGGGCCGAGTGGCGCGCCGTGCGACTTCTGACTCCCCGCCTTATTCGGTGAACCGAAGCCGATGACGGTGCGCACTGCGATCAGGCTCGGTCGCTCGTCGGCGATCGCCCAATCAATGGCGCGATCAATCGCCTCGATGTCGTTGCCATCTTCGACGCGCGCGGTGTGCCAGCCGTAGGCGTCAAAGCGCTTCAGCACATCCTCTGACCAGGCGGTCGATGTTGGCCCGTCGAGTTGGATCAGGTTGTCGTCCCAGAGATAGATCAACTTGCTGAGCTTCAGGTGCCCCGCGAGCGATGCGGCCTCAGCGGCGATCCCCTCCTGCAGGTCGCCGTCAGAGACGATGGCGAAGACACGGTGATCAATCACCGTGTGTCCTGGGCGGTTGAACTCTTCGGCGAGGCGTCGCTCTGCGATCGCCATGCCGACGCCGTTGGCGAATCCCTGGCCGAGCGGGCCGGTGGTGGCCTCAACGCCGGCGGTCAGGCCGAACTCGGGGTGCCCAGGTGTGAGCGAGCCCCACTGGCGGAACGCCTTGAGGTCGTCAAGGGTCAGGCCGTAACCGGCGAGATGAATGAGCGAGTAGAGGAGTGCACTCGCATGTCCGTTGGAGAGGAGGAAGCGGTCGCGATTGAACCAGCTCGGCGTTGCTGGTGCATGGCGAAGGTGGCGTGACCAGATGGTGTGCGCCATCGGTGCGCAGCCCATCGGCGCGCCTGGGTGTCCGCTGTTGGCCGCCTGCACCGTATCGATCGCGAGGGTGCGAATCGTGGTGACGGCCGACTGGTCGAGGCGCTGGTCCATGGGTCTCTCCATCCATCACTAGGCAGGTGGACCGTCGGCGCGGAGTTGCCACATGCGCCTCGGTGCTGCAGGGAGATTGTAGACTCACTGCTCGTGCGCCGTACCGCCATGGCGCCACCCTTCTGAAGGAGGACTTATGTCGGGATCAACCTCGCCTGCCGCCGTTAACGCAACGGGAATCGGCCGCGTCTTTCAGGCGAAGGGCGGCCCGGTCACCGCACTGGACGGCATCGACCTGCGCATTGAGCCTGGTGAGCTCTTCGGGGTGCTTGGCCCAAACGGCGCGGGGAAGAGCACGCTGATCAAGATCCTGAGCACCCTTCTCCTTCCGAGCACTGGATCCGCATCCATCTTCGGCCTTGATGTCGTCACCGAGACGGCACGCGTGCGCCGGATCATGAACCTGGTCGCCGGCGGTGACTTCTCTGGGTACGGCCTGCTGACGGTTCGTGAGCAGCTGGCGATGTTCGCCCAGTTCTACGGCCTGCCGTACCGCGAGGGGATGGCGAAGGT
>JBBAWJ010000121.1:0-1452 GCA_040397255.1 Candidatus Limnocylindrus sp. | reverse complement strand
CTGCTTGCCGGCCGCATTGCAACAGAAGCAGAGGCGGAGCGACGATGATGCGGCGGTTGGTTCTTCTGCTGTTGAGTGTGGTTCTTGCCGCTGCATGTTCTGGTCCGCTGCTGGCGAACTCACCGGCACCAACGGGCGCGCCATTCGAGAAGCCAACGCCGCGGCCGCCGGCCGTCGATCCGGTTGCTGTGTCACTTCCGGCAGACGACGCGCCACACGATCGACTGACGGAGTGGTGGTACGTAACCGGCCACCTGGCAACGCTCGATGGTACGCGCGAATTTGGGTATGAGGCGGTGATCTTCCGTGCGAAGCGCGGGCAGTTCCCGGTGACGTGGGCGTCGCATATTGCCATTACCGAGAAGCCGCGCGGTGATCGCGCAGGCTCGTTTAGCTATGACCAACGCGTGGAGATTGGTCCGCAGGTGTACATCGCGCCGATCATGTCGCGCGCGGTGAGTGCGGCATTTGCCATCACTGGTGCAAATCCGCTTGATCCATCAACACTCGGTCGCGATCCGTGGGTGATGCTCGTGCTCCCCGATGGCGGCATGGAGATTGGCGGCAACGGCTTGATGTTGCAGTTGGGCGCTGGCCGCGCGCCCGTGCTGCACGACACCGATGGCTGGGTTGCCTTCGCCGATGCCGGCGGCTCGTACTACTACTCCCGCACGCGCATGCCGACCGGCGGCACGCTCACGATTGGTGGTGAGACGCTCGTCGTGGCGGGGAGCTCCTGGTTCGATCATCAGTGGGGCGACTTCATCGCCATCGGTGGCGGCGGTTGGGACTGGTTCGCGCTGAACCTCAGTGATGGCAGCGACCTGATGCTCTCGTACGTGCGCGCGAAGGATGGGAGCTACCCGCTCGTCTATGGCACCTGGGTTGGGGCCGACGGCGTGGTGCGGCACATCGAGGGGGACCAGATCACCCTGACCGCCCTCGGCACCTGGACCAGCCCACGCACCGGGGCGACCTGGCCCTCGGGCTGGCGAGTGCAGATCGCGCAGATTGGGCTCGACGTGACGGTCACCCCCGAGTTGGCCGATCAGGAGCTGAACACCCTTGAGAGCACTGGGGTCATCTACTGGGAGGGGGCGAACTCGGTCGCGGGGAGCCTCGCCGGGGCGCCGGTCACCGGACGCTCCTATGTCGAGCTCACGGGGTACGCGACCCTTCGCTAACTCTCCCGCTAGAATCGGCGCATGACAGAGATCGGCTCCCAGCCAGTCGCCCCGAAGGTCGCTCCGCGCGACCGCGGCCCCCGCCGCTTCGTCACCTTCACCTACCTGGTGATTGGTGGCGTGATCGCCTACGCTCTCATCACTGGCCCCGACGGCTTCGCCGCCTCGGTAAACAAGTTCCTCACCGCCACGCCGGCTCCATCAGCATCGCCGAGCGCCTCACCGTCGACCAGCGCCACCCCGTAACGACGGGCCGCCGCGCGTGAGC
>JBBAWJ010000120.1:0-1462 GCA_040397255.1 Candidatus Limnocylindrus sp. | reverse complement strand
ACGTGTCATATGTATAATGCCCACATGAGCCCAAAGCCCACCCCAAAGCGTCCACAGAAGAGCGCAGCGAAGCCTGCTGCCGCCACACCTGCCGCCGAGCAGACCTACCCCTTGAAAGAGGTCGCGGCGCAAATTGGCGTCGAGCTCCGCGTCTTGCGTTCATGGATGGGGCACCCGTATCGCATCCTGCCAGGCTTCGGTCGCGGCTCCGGCACGCGCTACCCACAGGCCTTCCTTGATCGCGCCAAGCTGGCCCAGCGCCTGCGAGACGAGCACCTGCCACTCGCCGAGGTGGCGAACCGCCTCCGCGGCGTGCCCGATGAAGAGCTAGAGCGACTTCTCGATGGCACCCCAGCCCCGAGTGGCCGCGCTTCAAAGGGGAGCGCAGCCGACTACGCGGCGGCCGTGCTCAACAGCCGTGGGGTGACCATGTCCTTGTTCGCCCGCGCAACGCCGGTGCTGCAGCAAAGCTCGCTGCCGAAGAGTCCGACGCTCGCTCGCGCTGCCTGGGAGCGCATCCCACTCTCCGATGCCATCGAGGTGCATGCTCGCCGCCCCATGACCCGCGAGGAGAATCGCCTGCTCGACGACCTATTAAAGGAGGCGGAGCGGATCTTTGGTCCGAAGCCCCGGGGTAACTCGTAAGGGGTTCGCCGCGTCAATCCTACTTAAAGGAAAGGGAAATTATTCATGGAATGTGTGCTTTGCGGAAAGTTCGCAATGGACAGGAGCGATGATTTCTGCTCAACGGAATGCAAGACGGATTCGCAACACATTAGATACAAGGTTGTTAGGTATTTCTTTGAGGGTTACCCAGATAAAATCATCAAGCGCGGGTTGACGCTAGAGGAGGCACAGGCTTGGTGCAAAGATCCTGAGACATGCAGCAGCACAGCAAAGGGAGAGGCGGCACACAAGGTTTTGCGAAAGTATGGCGAATGGTATGACGGATATGAGGAGGACAAAAAGCGATGAGAACTGAAAACGGCCAAGTCAGGCGAGGGCTTGAGATAGCAGGTGCGGTCATCGACTGACCGCAACTGTGGCGGCGGGGCTAACCCCGTCATCCCATCAGATCAAAGGCCCCAGGTGGGGCGTAGAAGGAGGGTCAGCATGACCAGCAAGAAGTCCGGTGCCGCAGGCACCCTGTTCGAAATTGAGGGGGACCGCCTCCTCGCCCGCACCGCAGCGCACAGCTCGCGCTTCATCAAGATCACGGTGGTGGCCCCGCCGGTCACGAGCAAGCGCGCACGCCCAGCCGTGCGCATCGGCTTTGTTCTGGATCGCTCGGGCTCCATGCAGGGTGATTCAATCCGTTACGCCCGCAAGGCGATCCTTGACGGCATTGACATGCTCTCGGGGCACGATGAGTTTGCCGTTGTCGCTTTTGATGATCGCGTGGAGACTCCTGTCTCGCTGACAGGAGTGCTCGAGGGTCGTCGTACCGCAAAGGTGGCGATCC
>JBBAWJ010000119.1:0-1477 GCA_040397255.1 Candidatus Limnocylindrus sp. | reverse complement strand
TGATCGTCGGCTACGGCTTCGGCGCATCGTTCGTTGCGCTCTTCGCCCAGCTCGGCGGCGGCATCTACACCAAGGCCGCAGATGTTGGCTCCGACCTCGTTGGCAAAGTCGAGACGGGGATCCCAGAGGATGACCCCCGCAATGCAGGCGTGATCGCCGATCTCGTGGGCGACAACGTTGGCGACTGCGCCGGCCGCGGCGCCGACCTCTTTGAGTCGACCGCCGCCGAGAATATCGGCGCAATGATCTTGGGCGTTAGCGCCTACAACATCGCGCAAGCCATGGGCTGGGCGCACCCGGAATCGTGGATCTTCTTCCCGCTCGTGGTGCACGCCTTCGGACTGCTCAGCACGATCCTGGCCATGGCCTTCGTGCGCGGCAACGACCAAGAGAATCCAATGAACATCCTGAACCGCGGCTACTGGGCAACGACCATCTTCTCCGCAGCGGGTCTGGCACTCGCCTGCGCGGTGATGTTGGACGCCGGTGACTCCAACGCATGGCTCTGGTTCTTCGGCGCTGGCCTGGTGGGCCTCGCCACTAGCGTGGCGTTCGTCTATATCACCCAGTTCTATACGGCTGGCTCGTATCGACCGGTTCGCGAGATCGCGGAGGCGAGCCGCACGGGTGCAGGCACGAACATCATCGCTGGCACCGCCGTTGGCTTTGAGACCACGCTGGTGACTGCAGTCTCCGTCTCGGCGGCGATCTTCGCCTCGAACTGGCTCGGCACCCAGGCTGGACTTGCCGCAGGCCTTTCGGGCGTCGCGCTCGAGAAGTTCGGCATCTTCGGCACCGCCGTTGCAACGGTCGGCATGCTCATGACCACCGCCTACATCTTGGCGATGGACACGTTCGGGCCGATCACCGACAACGCCGGTGGGATCGCGGAGTTCAGCCGCGCCCCGAAGAAGGTGCGCACCGTGACCGACAAGCTTGATGCCGTCGGCAACACGACGAAGGCGCTCACCAAGGGGTATGCGATCGCCTCGGCATCGCTCGCCGCGTTCTTGCTCTTCTCGGCCTATCTCGACAAGGTGAACCTGATCCTGGAGCGCGCTGGCAGGCCGCTCATCGAGTCGGTCAACTTGGCAAACGTGAACGTCTTCATCGGCGCCTTCATCGGCGCGATGCTCGCGTACTTCTTCAGCTCGCTCGCCATTCGCGCCGTTGGGCGCACGGCACAGGCGATCATCGTGGAAGTTCGTCGCCAGTTCCGCGAGATTCCTGGAATCATGACCTACAAGGCGCGTCCGGATTACGCGCGCGTCGTTGATATCACCACCATTGCCGCCCTGCGCGAGATGATCGCTCCAGGTGTGGTTGCGGTGGCGACCCCGGTTCTCGTTGGGCTGCTGCTCGGCGCTGAGGCGGTTGCAGGCTTCTTGATCGTCGGAACTATCAGCGGCGTGCTGCTGGCCACGGTGTTGAACAACTCCGGCGGCGCATGGGATAACGCCAAGAAGTTCATCGAGTC
>JBBAWJ010000118.1:0-1523 GCA_040397255.1 Candidatus Limnocylindrus sp. | reverse complement strand
TTGAGGCGAGCAGTTCGGCAGCTTCGGCAGGGGCGAGGTCGACGAGCTCGGATTCAACCTTGGCGTCGAGGAAGACCGCTTCTGCTGGTGCCACAAGTGCGGCGAGCTCGGCGCGGCGGGCGGCGCTCGTGAGAATCGCCTCGTCGACATTGAAGACGTAGATGATCGGCTTGGCGGTGAGGAGGCCGAGCTCCTTAATGAGGGTGAGATCAACCTTGGTCGACGAGAGCGGCTCGCCACGATTGAGGGCGGCGATGGCGGCGTCGACCACGTCGAGCGCCTCGGCGTCGAGCTTCTTCCCCTTCACCTCCTTCTCGTAGCGGGAGCGTGACTTCTCGAGGGTCTCAAGGTCGGCAAAGATCAGCTCGGTATTGATGGTGCCGATATCGCTCTTGGCGTCGACCTTGCCGTCGACGTGAATGATGTCCTCGTCGGCGAAGGCGCGCACCACCTGGGCGATCGCATCGGCCTCGCGAATGTGCGAAAGGAACTTGTTGCCGAGCCCCTCCCCCGTTGAGGCGCCGCGCACGATGCCGGCAATGTCAACAAACGATACGGGGGCGGCAAGGATCTTCTCGGAGCCGAAGATCTCGGCGAGCTTGGTCAGGCGCGGGTCGGGCAGGTTCACCACCCCAACGTTCGGCTCGATCGTGGCGAACGGGTAGTTCGCGGCCAGTACGTTGTTCTTGGTAAGGGCGTTAAAGAGCGTCGACTTACCGACGTTCGGGAGCCCCACAATGCCAATCGTCAATGCCATGCGACGCAGTATAGGGGCGACCTTCTGAGGGGGTAGGATGCAGATATGAGCAGTCATCGCATTAAGCCTGGCAAGGAGCCGAAGCTCCACAAGATCGACACGGCCGGCACCCCCGACTGGTCGAAAGATCGCGAGGCCGGCGAGGCGCGCATGCTCGAGTTAAATCGCGAACTCGAAGAGTTGCAAGAGCTCCTCTACGCCGAAGGGAAGCGCCGCGTACTCGTGGTGTTGCAGGCGATGGATACCGGTGGCAAAGATGGCGTGATTCGCAAAGTGTTTGATGGCGTGAACCCGATGGGCGTACGCGTGGCCAGCTTCAAGCAGCCAAGCACCCTTGAGCTTTCACACAACTATCTGTGGCGCTACTTCCAGCAGCTACCGAAGCGCGGTGAGATCGTCATCTTCAACCGCTCGCACTATGAGAGCGTGCTGGTGGAGCGAGTGCACGAGATCGCGCCGAAGAAAGTGTGGAAGCGCCGATACGACCACATCGCCGATATGGAGCAGGAGCTCGCCGATGAGGGAACGACGATCATCAAGTTCTTCTTGCACATCTCTAAGGCAGAGCAGAAACTGCGGCTACAGGCACGTCTTGACGATAAGGAGAAGCTCTGGAAGTTTGCGGTTGGCGACATTGCCGAGCGCGAACACTGGAGCGACTACATGGAGGCGTACGAGGAGGCGATTGAGCGAACCAGCACCGACGATGCGCCGTGGTACGTGATTCCGGCAGATAAGAAGTGGTATCGCGATCTGGTGATCTCGC
>JBBAWJ010000117.1:0-1544 GCA_040397255.1 Candidatus Limnocylindrus sp. | reverse complement strand
CCGAGACGGCGAGTGACTCAATGTTGAAGTTACGCGCGCGCATCAGGCTCGCCACGCGGTTCAGCACACCCGGCTTGTTGTTGACGATTGCCACGATCAGGTGGCGACGCTCCTCACCTGAGCCTGGAAGAGACCGCGCCGTTGAGCCAGCGCTCACCTCGCGCCTCTGCTCTGCGGATCTGTGGGGTCCACACGCGGGCCGCCGTCTGCCTCAGTGATTTCTTCACCGTCATCGCCCCACTTGTCGATCAGGTCGGAGAGACCCTTCCCCGCCGGCATCATCGGGTAAACGTTCTGTCGCTCGGCGATCTCGAACCAGATCAGCGCTGGGCCATCAGCGGCGAGCGCTGCGGCAACCGCAGCATCAACCTCCTCAGGCTTAGCGACCTTCCACGCAGGGAGGCCGTACGCCTCACACAACTTCAGGTAATCAGGTCCCGCCAACTCCTCGGAGTGGTAGTTACCGCCATACACGATCTCTTGCCACTGGCGAATCATGCCGAGCTTCTTGTTGTCCATCAGCGCGATCTTTACGGGGATGCGCTCTTGCACGATGGTTGCCAACTCCTGCAAAGTCATCTGGAACCCGCCATCGCCAGCGATTGCCCACGAGACCTTGTCTGGTACCGCAACGGCGGCGCCCATTGCCGCGGGGAGGGCGAAGCCCATGGTGCCGAGTCCGCCCGATGAGAGGTGCGAGTTGGCACGGCGGAATCCGCCGTAGCGAGCGACCCACATCTGGTTCTGGCCCACGTCGGCGGTGAGGTTGGCGTCGAAGTTTGAGCCTGCTGCAACGCGCTCAACAACGAAGTCGGCTGAGAGCACCCCGTCACGGAAGCCGCCGGAGCCGTGCCACGACGAGGCTTCGCTCTCGGTGCGCCACGTAGCCAGTTCGGCAAAGTAGTCGACTCGAGCCGCTGGATCCACCTTGGTGATGAGTGGGAGGAGCGCGTCGAGCACGTGCTTGGCATCGCCCACGATTGGCAGATCGGCGACGACGTTCTTGCCGATCTCCGCCGGATCAATATCGATGTGCACGATCTTCGCTTTCGGCGCATAGGTGCGCACGTTCCCCGTCACGCGGTCATCGAAGCGCATGCCGATGCCGATCAGAAGATCAGCCGACTGGATCGCACGGTTCACATGCTTCCAGCCGTGCATGCCCATGTACCCGTAGGCGAGCGGGTCGGTTTCATCAATGACGCCGATGCCGAGCAGAGTCCAGGTAATTGGAATCTGCGCCGCGCGGGCCAACTCGAGCAGCTCGCGTTCTGCATGAGCGATGAGCACACCATGCCCCGCAAGGATGACCGGACGCTTTGCACCAGCGATCTCCTCCGCGAGCAGCTTGATCTGACGTGGATGACCATCGAGCTTCGGCTTATAGCCAGGGAGCCCCGCCTCAACATCGGCGGCCGAGGGGTGCGTTGCCGTGGTCTGGCCCATCAGCGCATCCTTGGTGATGTCAACGTGCACCGGCCCAGGTCGTCCGCTGCGCGCAAGGTGGAATGCCTCAGCAATCACGTGCGGAATCTCATCGGCGC
>JBBAWJ010000116.1:0-1574 GCA_040397255.1 Candidatus Limnocylindrus sp. | reverse complement strand
TCCGACAACATGTTGATCCCGCTCGGCGCGGCGCATAAGTACACCGCGGAGAAGTGGATGGACTGGTATTACAAGCCAGAGATCGCCGCCCAGCTCACCGCCTACGTGCAGTACGTATCGCCGGTGAAGGGGACCAAGGAGGAGATCGCCAAGCTTGACGCGGCGCTCGCCACTGACCCGTTCATCTTCCCTGACGCGGCACTCGAGGCACAGCTCAATGTGTTCGCCGGCCTCTCTGAGGAGGACGAGATCTACATGAACGACGCCTTCAGCGCCCTTCAGGGCAACTGAGCCGCCGAGCCCAGCGGAGCCGACGGTGATCGCGTTCTTGCGTCGGCGACCGGAGCTACTGCCCCTGTTGCTGCTCGCGCCCGCGATCGCCTGGCTGGTGGCGTTCTACGTCTATCCAGCGGTTCAGATGCTGCAGGCCAGCCTCTGGAGCGGCACCCTGGAGACGGGGTTCGCCTTCTCGTGGGCGAATGCGGCGACCTACCCCACGGCGCTCGGTCGCTACTCCGATCAGTTCTTGCGTTCGATCTTGTATGCGGCGGTGTCGACGGTAGTCTGCCTGGTCCTCGCCTTCCCGCTCGCATACACCATCGCCTATCGAGCTGGGCGCTTCCGCACGCTCCTGCTCTTCATTGTGATCGCACCATTCTTCACCTCGTTCCTCTTACGCGTGCTTGCCTGGAAGACCGTCCTCGGCGACGACGGGTTCCTCCTGGGGCCGCTCAAGTCCGTCGGCGCACTCCCAGAAGATTTTCGCATTCTTGCTACGCCAATTGCCGTGATCTTCGGCATCTCGTACAACTTCTTCCCCTTCATGGTGCTGCCGATCTACGTCTCACTAGAGAAGATTGACCGCCGACTGGTTGAGGCGGCGAAGGATCTGTACGCGGGACCGGTACGCGCCTTTCAGCGCATCACGCTTCCGCTCGCACTCCCTGGCGTCTTCGCTGGCTCGCTGCTCGTCTTTATTCCCGCGATGGGCGACTTCGTGAACGCAGAGCTGCTCGGAAGCGTGCAGACGCGCCTCATCGGCAATGTGATCCAGAGTCGCTTCTTGGTGAACAACGACTACCCGACCGCCGCAGCGTTGAGCTTCATGTTGATGGCCGGCATCCTTGCCGCCGTCTTTATCTACGCGCGCGTGCTCGGCACCGATGAGCTTGAGTCGGGGATCGGCTGATGCTGCGTTGGCTCGGTCGCAACGCCCTTCGTGCCTATACTGGCCTGGCGCTGCTCTACCTGCTGCTCCCGATCTTCATCGTTGCCCTCTTTAGCTTCAATGACCCGGTGGGAAAGACGAACTACACCTGGGTCGGCTTCACCCTCAGCCACTGGGCAAATCTCTTCGCAATTCCTGGCCTGCTCGATTCGGTGGTGATCAGCATTCGCATTGCCTTCATCTCGACGCTTGCTGCCACAACGCTCGGCACGCTCGCCGCCCTGGCCCTGGTGCGATATCAATTCCGTGGGCGACCGGCGACCAGCCTCTTCATCTTCCTGCCGCTCGCCACTCCCGAGATCATCCTCGGCGCATCGCTCCTGACCCTCTTCGTCGCGATCGGCAA
>JBBAWJ010000115.1:0-1597 GCA_040397255.1 Candidatus Limnocylindrus sp. | reverse complement strand
AGCCCGACTCGCAGTCGTTCCATCCGTACGTGTAGACAACGATCCAGGTCGCATCACTCCCAGGCTCACCCTTTACGTCGTAGTACTTGGTGGCGCCGATCAACGCGCCGTCGTTGTAGGTGAATTCGTCGAATGGTGCGCCGGCGGCGAGCACCGCAGCATGCGCATCCTCGGGGGTGGTAATTGGCAGGGTTCCGCTATAGCTACTCACCGTAAACGGCACCGCCTCTGGGGCTGGAGACTCGTCAGCCGCGGCCACTGGGGCAACAGCCGCCAGCAGGAGGGCGAGCGGGAGGAGGAGCTTCAGGAGTGTTCGCACGGTTCACCTCTACTTCACTTTGTGTGGGGAGAGTCCCCATCAGTATCGTAACGAGCGAGCGGGGCTGGCGGTTCCCGAGAGGGGTCAGCCCGCCTGGTCGTATCGCTGTGGGAGCCACTCGCTCCCTGCGAGGGCGTGGAGCTCCCCGAGCGAGATATCGAACCAAGCGCCGTGTAGGGTGAGTGTGCCCGCACGCTCGCGCTCAGCAATCCAGGGGAAGGTGCGGAGATGCTCGAGCGACTGCTGCACGCTGAGATGCTCGATGAGCCGCTGACGCTCCTCGGAGCCACCTGTGGTCGAGGCTGGGGTTCGCTCGTCGAGCGTTTTGAGGTCGGCGACCCATGCGCCGATGAAGTCTGAATCGGTCAGTCGCGAAGCGGGATCGAGCGCCGCCGCTACCCCACCGCAACGCCCATGCCCCATCACCACGATGGAGTCGACTTCGAGGCCGAGCACGGCGAACTCGAGGGCGGCACTGGCGCCGTGGCTCTTGGCATCGGGGGCGTACACCGGGACGAGCGCGGCAACGTTGCGCACTACAAAGAGCTCACCCGGGCCAGCGTCGAAGATCGTCTCTGGGGCAGAGCGAGAGTCGGAACAGGCGACGATCATCGTGCGCGGCTTCTGGCCCTCGCGCGCAAGGTCGTCGTAGCGCACGCGCTCGTCGTTGTAACGGCCGTCGCGGAAGCGACGGTATCCGGCGCTGAGGCGCTCCGAGAGGGGCTGGCTCGTCATGACGTCAGTCTAAACGAGGCCATCAAGGCGACCAGGTCTGGGGGCAATAGAGGGGAGGTTGTGGTCGGGGCGAGAGGATTCGAACCTCCGACCTCCTGCTCCCAAAGCAGGCGCGCTACCAAGCTGCGCCACACCCCGACCTGCTCATCCTAAACGCTGCGCTCAATCGGGTGGCATCATCACCCTATGCCTGCTGAATCCACGCCCAAATCGGGCTCCCTCCGAGCCGCCGCCGCGTCAGCCATCGCGCCCGGACTCGGCCAGTGGCTTGACGGACGTCGCCGCGCGGCACTCCTCTCCGCCCTCCCCCTCCTCGTCTTCCTCGTCGTGGCGCTCGGCGCGCTCCTCCTCTTCGGCGTGGTGCGCACGGCGGCGGCAATTGCAACCCCGGGTCGCCTCACGCTGCTCTTCGCCCTGCTCCTCCTCTCTATTCCGTGGCGCATCCTGGTTACCGTTGACGCCGCCCGTGGCACGAAGCGCACTCGCCACTCGGCGATCCTGCTCGCGCTTGCCCTGCTGATCTCCATCGCACCGCAGGCGGGT
>JBBAWJ010000114.1:0-1599 GCA_040397255.1 Candidatus Limnocylindrus sp. | reverse complement strand
GTGGCGAGCCTGATGCGCGCGCGTAACTTCAACATTGAGTCACTCGCCGTCTCGGTGACGGAGCGCAGCGACACGTCGCGCATGACGCTCACGATCGTGGGCGACGAGGTCCACGTGGAGCAGGCGGCGAAGCAGCTCTACAAGCTGATCGATGTGCTGAAGGTGCAGGATGTGACCGACGAGTCGATCGTTGAGCACGAATTCGCCCTGATTAAGGTGCGCGCAACCAAGCGAACGCGCCCCGAGATCGTGAGCGTGGCAGAGATGCATCGCTCCAAGGTGGTCGACCTGGGTGATGAGGCGGTTATCGTCGAGGCGGTTGGGGAGCCAACCGAGATCGACACGTTGGTCGAGCTCCTTCGGGAGTTCGGAATCAAGGAGCTGGTGCGAACCGGCTCAGTAGTGATGTCCCGCGGCAGCGGGTCAATTGAGGAGCAGGTGAAGCGATGAGCGTAAAGATGTACTACAGCGCCGAGGCGCCACTCGAGGCCCTGAAGGGGCAGGTCATCGCCGTGATCGGGTACGGCAGCCAGGGGCACGCCCACGCTCGCAACCTGAAGGAGTCGGGGCTCACCGTGATCATCGGCCTGAAGGAGGGTTCGAAGAGCCGCGCCGTTGCCGCCGCTGACGGCTTTGAGGTCTTCACCGCCGCCGAGGCGACGAAGCGTGCCGACGTGGTGATGATCGCCGCGCCAGACACGGCGCAGAAGGCGCTCTACGACACAGAGATCGCATCGAACCTAAAGAAGGGTGCGCTCCTCCTCTTCGCACACGGCTTCAACATTCATTTCGGTCGCATCAAGCCGGCTGAGGGGACCGACGTTGGGATGATCGCGCCGAAGGGGCCAGGCCACCTCGTGCGCTCCGTCTACGTTTCTGGCGGCGGTGTGCCGGCTCTCTTTGCCGTTGGGCAAGAGGCGAGCGGCACTGCACGTGCTCGAGTCATGGCGTACGCCAACGGACTTGGCTGCACGCGCGCCGGAATCATGGAGACGACCTTCAAGGATGAGACCGAGAGCGATCTCTTCGGCGAACAGGCGGTGCTCTGCGGCGGTACTGCGCAGCTCGTGAAGAGTGCGTGGGAGACGCTGGTCGAGGCTGGCTACGATCCAGAGCTCGCCTACTTCGAGACGATGCATGAGCTGAAGCTCATCGTTGACCTGATGTATCGCGGCGGACTCGACTTCATGCGCTTCTCTGTTTCTGACACCGCAGAGTGGGGCGACTACACGTCGGGCCCGCGCATCATCGATGCGTCGGTCAAGGCGCGCATGAAGGAGGTGCTCACCGAGATTCAGGATGGCACCTTTGCGAAGAAGTGGATCGCAGAAGATGAGGCGGGTCGCCCAGAGTACAAGCGCCTGCGCGCAGCAAACTCAGGCCACCCAATTGAGAAGGTCGGCAAGGCGCTGCGCCATCAGATGACCTTCTTGAATCCGGTCGAGGTCGACATGGATGGCGCACAGGGCGCCGCGGAGAAGGGCGCTGGCAAGTGAACGGGGCACCGGGCCCTGGCGTCGCCGCTGGCGCCGTTCGTATCTTTGACACCACCCTGCGCGATGGTGAGCAGGCGCCGGGCGCCGGCCTCACCGTTGCCGA
>JBBAWJ010000113.1:0-1624 GCA_040397255.1 Candidatus Limnocylindrus sp. | reverse complement strand
CGTACGGCGAGCCGGCGGTTGGCACCACGGCGAGGCCTGGCAGGTCACGCCCCTCGAGGAACTCGAGTGAGGCGCCGCCACCGGTGGAGAGGTGCGTCATCTTCTCGGCGAGGCCGAGCTGACGCAGGGCGGCGATGCTGTCGCCGCCGCCAACCACCACGGTCGCGCCGGCATCGGCCTTCTCGGCGGCAACCTTGGCGAGCTCGCGGGTGGCTACGGCAAACGATGGGATCTCAAAGACGCCGAGTGGTCCGTTCCACAGGATGGTCTTGATTGGCGCGAGCGCCTCGCGAATCGCAGTAATGGAGTTGGGGCCAAGGTCAACCATGTGCCAGCTGGCTGGGAGCTTGTCGGTGGAGACCACCTTGAACTCGGTGCCGCGCGTCACCTCTTTCGCCACCACGCCATCAACTGGAAGAAGGACGCGTACGCCGCGGTCCTGCGCCTGCTTCAAAATGCGTCGCGCATCGTCGACCATCTTCGACTCGTAGAGGCTCTTCCCCACACTTCGGCCAGAGGCTACAAGGAAGGTGTTCGCAACACCACCACCAAGGATCAACAGGTCAACCTTCTTGATCAGCGCCTCGAGGACGGCCACCTTGCCCGAGACCTTGCCACCGCCAACGATCGCGGCGAATGGTCGCGCCGGCTTGTCGAGCAGATTGGAGAGCGCCTCCACCTCTTGCTCCATGAGCAGGCCAACGTACGACGGCAGGTTGGCGGCGACGCCGACGGTGCTGGCGTGGGCGCGGTGCGCCGCGCCGAATGCGTCGTTCACGAAGACATCGCCGTACGAGGCGAGTCGCTCCGCAAAGGCTGGGTCATTGCGCTCCTCGCCGGCGTGGAAGCGGACGTTCTCAAGTAGGAGTAGTTCCCCCGGTCGCAAGCGACGCACGGCGTCGTCGGTGCCAACGCCAAGCGCATCACCGGTTGTGGGCACATTGACGCGAACGAGTTGGGTGAGTCGCTCTGCTGCGGGTCGCAGGCGCAGGCCATCAACAACGCGACCATCAGGTCGGCCAAGGTGCGACATGATCACGACCGATGCGCCGCCATCAAGGAGCGCCTTGATGGTTGGAACGGCGGCGCGGATGCGCGAGTCGTCGACGATCTTTCCGTCGGAGAGCGGCACATTGAAATCGACGCGCAGCAACACGCGCTGGCCCTGCATGTTGAGCTCGCGAATCGTGCGCTTCCCTGACGCCGAGATGAGCTCTTGGGCCATAAGGCGCGGGCCGGTCTGCTGCGCTGCCGGTCGCGGGATTGGGCGTGGGACTGGTCGCGCCTGCGCCGTGGGCGACGAGGCTCCGCCCGCCTTGAAGGTGGCCTTCACATTCGGGCGATTGGCTGGGCGGCTTGGGGCCGTTGGAGGCGCGCCAGTCGGTCGCGGCTGTCCGTTGGATCCCGTGATCGTTGGCTTCACCTGCGGTCGATTCGCTGGGCGGCTTGAGGCGAGCATCGCCCCTGCCGGCTTCTGCGGCGGTGCCCCACTCGTGCTCTTGGCGGGGAGGGTGGTGGCTGGCTTCGCCACAGCGGGCTTCGCGACAGGTTTTGCCGCCGGCTTGGAGGCGGGCTTTGGGGCTGGCTTTGGGGCTGGCTTGGGGGCTGGCTTGGGGGCTGGCTT
>JBBAWJ010000112.1:0-1669 GCA_040397255.1 Candidatus Limnocylindrus sp. | reverse complement strand
AGGAGGAGGCCGCCGAGGAGGAGGCCGCCGAGGAGGAGGCGGAGGAGGAGGAGGCCGAGGAGGAGGAGGAGGCTGCCGCCGACATCGTCGTCCATGTGAAGCCCCTGAAGGGCAAGACCCGCCCCTTCACCGTCGACCCCAACAACATGAGGGTGCAGCAGTTCAAAGACATGATCTCGGAGAAGCTGTCCATCAACAACGACTTCCGCCTGGTCGCCCCGAACGACGACCAGATGGAGGATGACCGCATGCTGTCGCACTACAAGCTCGTGCCGGACTGCGTCGTCCGCATGCTCGGGCGGATCGCAGGCAGTGGCACGACGGACCTTCGCTACCTGAGACCACGGATGATGCTGTTCAACGACTTGATGTACGAGTTTGCCCCCCGTCGTGTCCAGTTCGCCCGTGCCCATGCGATGAAGTACTTCCCGACCTTCCACGAGCATGCCGGCACCACCCGCTACGAGCGGCGTCAGCCGGACAAGCGCAGCAAAGAGATCAAATACCTGGCAATGACCAGGCGTAACATCGTCCCCGTCACCAAGCTCGTCGCCGCCGAGGACATCGTCGTCCATGTGAAGCCCTTGAATGGCAAGTCCCACCCCTTCACCGTCGACCACCGCAACACGACGGTGCTGCAGTTCAAGGGTATGATCTCGGGGAAGCTGTCCACCGACTACGACTTCCGCCTGGTCGCCCCGAACGACGACCAGATGGAGGATGACCGCATGCTGTCGACGTACCCGATCACGCATCACTGCATCATCCGCATGCTCGGGCGGATCGCAGGCAGTGGCAAAGGTATGGTGAAGAACAACGAGAAGCAGAAGGAGCGGAAGGAGAGGGCACAGAAGAAGATCATCGAGGAGCAGGCGGAGGCGGTGCACGCCTGGGCCATCTCCGACGAGGAGATCGCTGCGCTGCGCAGGAAGTTGAGCAAGCTCATGAAGTCCAAGCCCGCCGAGACGCCGTTGCTGAAGATGTTGCAGGAGATGAACCGTACGGACAAGCTCGGTCTCATCAACTTCTTGGCGAATTACACATCGACCACCAACATCGACCAGCGCATGATGATGTTGGCGAAGACGTACTTCAAGGAGTTGCCCGATGTCGAGGAGAAGATCGCCTCGCTTCAGGAGGTGCTCGGTGTCAGTGTGCTCACGATGAAGTGGGCGTACGATCGAGAGTTCGCCACGGGCTCTGGTGGCGACAGGAACTCCTTGGTGAATACCATCAAGCTCATCCTCACGCCGGCCAAGCCGGTGGTGGTGGACGAGGATGACGACCCCTTCGCCGATGAGCAGCTCGAGCGCATCCGTGCCCGCATGACTGGCATGAAGGTTGGGTGAGTCCCTCTTTCCGGGTGTCTTTTTGAATCTGTGGCGACATGCCTTCAAACTCCTCAACATCCAGGATTCGCTTGGATCAAAACAACTCAAACCAGGAAGGTTGCCTGCAGTGAGTTTGAGGCGATGCGTGTGATGGTCGCCCTGCCTTTTTCAAGACGAGAGTGGCTACAGGTGGTGACGAAGTGGGGATCGTGCCACCAACAGCTCTTGCTCTAGGTGATCACAGCCACGCTCCCCTTGGAGAGTGGGACGGAATCGCAGGCGTAGCGGTAACCCAGCAAAACGAATCAGTGGCCGCCCGTTGCACTTGGAACCTTGTC
>JBBAWJ010000111.1:0-1679 GCA_040397255.1 Candidatus Limnocylindrus sp. | reverse complement strand
CAGATTTTCACCGGCAACCCAACGGGCTGGGCGCGCCGCGCCGAACTCCCCAAGGAGCTCCCCGCCTTCCGCGCCCGCATGAAGGAGCACGGCTTCGGGCCGCTCGCCGTGCACGCCGCCTATCTGGCGAACCTCGCCGGACCGAACCCTCTCTTCCGTGAGAAGACGGTGGAGCTGCTCCGTCACGAACTTCGCGTGGCGCCTGAGTACGGCGCCTCGTTCGTCAACGTCCATATCGGCTCACACATGGGTACCGGTATTGAGGCGGGTGTTGCCCGCGTCGCCGAGGCGGTGGAGCGCATCCTGGACGGCGTGCCGCTCGCCGACGACTCGGCACTCCTGGTGCTCGAGAACAGTGCTGGTGGCGGCAATGGGATCGGCGAGAGCCTCGACGAGTTAATCGACATCCACGAATCCATGGCCGCCCGCGGCATCGATATGTCGCGCGTTGCCTACTGCCTCGACTCCGCGCATCTCTGGGGTGCTGGCGTTGAGATGAAGGGTGACGACGAGGTCGATCGCCTGGTGGAGCAGTTCGACAAGAAGATCGGCCTAGAGAAGCTTGTGATGATCCACTACAACGACAGCAAGGCGGCGCACGGCTCAAAGCTCGATCGTCACCAACACATCGGTGGCGGCGAGGTTGGCACGCGCGGTCTCGCGGCGCTCATTCGCCATCCGCGCCTCGCGCACGTCAACTACTACCTCGAAACCCCTGGCATGGAGGCGGGTTGGGACAAACTGAACATCGAGCGCAGCCTGCAGCTCTCCGAAGGGACACTCAAGCTGAAGCCACTCCCCGCCGAAGAGCCGAAGGTCAAGAAGGCAAAGAAGGTTCCAACGAAACCAACCCCCGCTGTGAAGCCAGTTGCGAAGAAACTGGTCGCGAAGAAGAAGCGCTAGCGCAACGAACCAACACCGCGCCGATACGGCGAGAGGGCGAAGAGCGCACCACCACCAACGATCAAGCTGCCAACACCAACGAGGCGATCGAGCAGCGCGAGTGCGATTGCCGACTCGGGTGAGAAGCCAAAGAGCGCGACAAGGATGCCGACCATCCCCGCCTCAACGATGCCGATCCCTGCCGGCGTGAATGGCACCACGGTGAGCACCGCCGAGACGAGCGCCACAAAGATGGTGCTCGCAATGCCGATCTGACCGGCCGCAGGATTTACCACAAAGAGGCCGAGCGCCATAGCGACCGCGGCGAGTCGGAGTGACTCGCCGATCCAGATCGCCAGCGAGAACGGTAGTGCGGTGCGAACCACTCTTCCGCCGCTCCCTGCGCGCAGCGACGCCGCGGCGTTGGTGAAGCCGCTCTTGATCGCATCGGGGATCGGCAGCGCGTAGATGAGTGTGGCAGCAAAGCCGCGTGCGATGAGCAGAAACAGCGTTGTCGCCGCTGCGACGCCGAGCGCGATCGCCGTGAGTGCAAGTGCGGTTGGCGGCAACTTTCCGCCGAAGGCCACAAAGGTCGACGCGGCACCAAGGAGTGCGACGGTGGCAAGGTCAACGAGTCGCTCCGCAATCACCGTACCGACAGCGTTACCAAACGACGTTGCACCGTTGTGCTTCAGCAGCCAGCCACGATAGACATCGCCCATCTTCGCCGGCAAGACACAGTTCACCCAGAACGAGAGGGTGAGAATCTCTGTTGCGGCACGTCGCGAGATGTTCAG
>JBBAWJ010000110.1:0-1748 GCA_040397255.1 Candidatus Limnocylindrus sp. | reverse complement strand
CAAGGCAAAACGCAGCAAAAAACACCGCCATGCACCCGACTCAAGCGACGACAGACTGTTATCAGCAAAGCTTCGACTTTCAAGGCATTGGCAGCAGGCGAGTGGAGGTGGATTTCTCCGGTGGCCATCTCTCCAGCGATGGCGGTTGCCTACTCCTACGCGAGATGGACCGCGCCGATCGCCTCTGCGAGGAACTTGCCGAATGCTTCACCGACAGGCGCAATCAGCGCTTCGTCGAGCACGATCTCGCCGTCATGCTGCGCCAGCGCATCCTCGCCCTAGCGCTGGGTTACGAGGACATCAATGACCATGACTCGCTGCGCACCGATCCGCTTCTGGCCGCCATGTCGGGGCGTGCCGATGTGCTCGGCGAGCAGCGCCATCTCCAGCACGACAAGGGCAAGCCGCTGGCGGGCAAGAGCACGCTCAACCGCCTCGAACTCGGTGCCCACGGTACCAACGCGCGAACCAAAAAGATCGCCGCCCATGCCGATAAGATCGAGGCGCTGTTGCTGCGTCGTGGCGTGGCCGCCATCCAGCGTCAGAGCAAGGCCATCGTCCTGGATTTCGACGCCACGGATGATCCCCTGCACGGCCATCAGGAGGGGCGCATTTTCCACGGTTACTATGACGCGCACTGCTACCTGCCACTCTACTGCTTTTGCGGCGACATTCCGCTCTGGGCGCAACTTCGCACCGCCGACCGTGACGGCAGCGATGGCACGCTCGAAGCCTTGCAAAAGATCATCCCGGTCATCCGCGAACGCTTTGGCAAACACACCGCTATCATCGTGCGCGGAGACTCGGGCTTTTGCCGCGAGCCGTTGATGGCCTGGATCGAGGCGCAGCCGGGCGTGCATTACGTCTTCGGCCTCGCGCGCAACAGTCGGCTCGAAGCCATGCTGGAGCCCGCCTTCTGGCAAAGTGCCGCGCTTCTCGATGAGGAGGCGGTGCTCTGCGCACGCGCGGCAGGAGCGCATGCGCCGCCCGTGCTGGAGGGCACCGCTCGCAGCTTTGCCGAGCTACGCTACCGCACGCAAAAGAGCTGGAGCCGCGAGCGGCGCGTCATCGGCAAAGCCGAGCTCACGCAGGGCAAGCGCAACCCGCGCTACATCGTCACCGACCTCAGTGGCGACGAACCGTGGGCATGTGGCGAGAGAGCCTTTGCCGACGGGCGCAGCCTCTACGAGCAGCTTTACTGCGGACGCGGCGACATGGAAAACCGGATCAAAGAGCAGCAAATGGACATGTTTGCCGATCGCACCTCCACCGCGCATTTGAAGAGCAACCAACTGCGGCTGTGGTTCTCCACCTTCGCGTATCTGCTCATGCGGCAGGTGCGCAGCATCGCGCTGGCAGGCACGCGACTGGCGAAGGCGACGGTGGGCTCCATCCGGCTGCAGCTCATGAAAATCGCCGCACAAGTGCATGTGAGCGTGAGACGGGTGCACGTGAGGCTATGCAGCGCCTGTCCGATAAAGGACATCTTCGCACTGGCGCACGCGCGAATACGAGCGCTGGCGTGAGAGGAAATGGGGTGAGCTGAAAGCTGCAAGGAAAGTCCATGCCTGCGCGGAACCCGAGAGTGGGAAAAAGCGATGTGAACCAACGGCAGAAGTCCCGAAGCCCATCCAAGCACCACCTCAAGCCGCGAGTATCCACCATGGCAGCCTTGGATGACGCTCATGACCAGCGTTCGCCCTCGCCAACGGCCAAAATCAAAGAGGGGTGTGAGAAATGCGGGCTAG
>JBBAWJ010000109.1:0-1752 GCA_040397255.1 Candidatus Limnocylindrus sp. | reverse complement strand
TGGTTCGTTTCGGTGGGCAGGCGTTTGAAGAGGTCTCTCAGGTAGGCGGTGGCGTCGATGCCGACTCGCTGACAGTTGCCGATCAACGTGTAGAACGTGGCGGCGCGTGCGCCGCTTTGTGCGTCGCCCATGAACAGCCAGTTCTTTTTGCCGATGGCGCTGGGGCGGATCGTGTTCTCGACCAGGTTATTGTCGATGTGCACGCGACCATCGCTCAGGAACACGCACAGCTTGGCCCACTGGTTGAGGGCGTAGCGGATCGCTTCGCCCGTTAAACTTCGCGGGCGGTGCGTGTGGCTGGCTTGCAGGTGTTCGAGCCGTGCTTTGATGCGCGCCATGATGGGGGCACTTTGCTCTTGGCGGGTGCTTTGCACTTCTTCGGGGCCTGCACGGGCCTCGCGTAACCGGGCTTCGATTTGATAGAGTTGCTGCATTTGGCCGAGCACCCATTGAGGGTCTGCGCCTTCGGCTTTGGCTTCAAAGAACTTGCGTCGTGCGTGGGCCATGCAGCCAGCGAGTTGGATGTGACCTGTGCGAGCGGGTTGTTTGAGGAACGCCTCATACGCGCTGAACCCGTCGCATTGGATGATACCTTGGAAGCCTTTTGTCACCAGGCTTTCCAAGCAAGCGGCTCCACGTCCGGTGTGCCAGGCGAACAGGCTCACGTTGCGCACGGGGTTGTGCGCGACCCACAGGTAGCCGGTGCCGCAGACGCCCTTGCGTTCGAGGTCTTGATACTTCACGGGCGTCTCGTCCACTTGAACATAACCATCGGCGAACACGTCGCGCTTGAGCGCTTCGATGATGAGCGTGCAGGCATCGTGTGCCATGCCGCTCCAGCCGCACAAGGTCTGCCTTGGGATGGGCACGCCCTGGCGTGCATACATCTGCTCAATGCGGTAATACGGCAGGTGCAGTTCAAAGCGGTTCGTTAACGTGTGGGCGAGCAGTCGTGGGGTGGCGATGCAGCGGTCTTGCAGGGTGCGCAGCGGCGCGGTGATGGGTGGCAGGTGACGTGCCTCGTTGCGCACGAACTTGCGGCGAACGAGGTGCTGGCACTCGAACCTGCCGGGGATGTAGTCGATGAGCTTGGTGACCTCTGCGCCCATGCAGGTCCAGGCTTGTGGCTCGGCCTTTACTTCCGCTGGGTCGATGATGATCTTACTCACTGGCAGCGCTTCGATGATTTGATCAAGCGTGCGCTTCTTGCGCTTGGCGCTATCCGACGCTGCGGGTGCAGGTGCCGCTTCAGCCCCCGAGTCGCACGCTGCCGAATCGGAGGCGTCGGCTTTTTTTGAGCCGTCGTCCGAAGCTTGGTTTTGCAACGCATCGAACACCATCTGCAACTGCGACGAATCGAGCTTCTCCGAGGACTTGCCGAAGAGCTTGCGCGCCATCGCATCCACCTTGAGCCGCAGTGTGTGGTTGTGCTGCGTGAGCTGTTCGATCTGCTCCTTGAGCACTTTAACTTCAGCTCGAAGCGACACCACTTCTTGCTGGAGCAAGTCTTCGTGTGGCGTGTCAGGCATCATCATGATCGGCTGTGGATGCGTTGCTAAACGCAAGCACTCACACGGCTCTTATCAACACACTCAAATTGAAGTAAAAAAGCTCGCGTCAACGCACACGCTCATACCAGCCACGCGGCTTGGCCCCGTGCATGTCGATACCATCGGTGAGCATGGCAAACGCTTCGGGCAGCAGCTCCAGCTTGGTCTGCCCATCCTCCGCCGCGCGCGGCCAGTAGAACGT
>JBBAWJ010000108.1:0-1776 GCA_040397255.1 Candidatus Limnocylindrus sp. | reverse complement strand
CGAGCGCTATCGCGTCGCCAGGCGAACGTTCCAGCATTCCATCGGGCACCCGCAGCGATCAGTCGCTGGGCCTCATCGCGTTGTGGCTTCTCGGTGAAGCGCGAGACACGCTCCCCGTCGGCGACGATGTAGCCGAACCCTGTCTCTGGACGAGTCGGCACAACTCCGAGTGTGTAGAGCGTGCCCTCTTCGCGACCGGCGTGATCGGCTGCGGCGGCAAGTGCGACGCGCCAGGCGCCGTCATCGCGCACCGCATGGTCGGCGGGGATCACCAGCATCACCGCATCGTCGGCGCGATCGATCGCTGTCACGGCAAGTGCGACCGCCGCCCCCGTATTGCGGCTGACCGGCTCAGCAAGGATGTGATCGGCGGCGATCTGTGGCGCGCACTCGCGCACGAGCTGCACCTGGTTCGCCGCCACCACGATGTAGGTGTCATCAATGGGGACCAGCGGCGCGAGTCGCTCGAGGGTCACGGCGAGGGGGCTGCGCCCATGCAGGAGCGGCAGGAACGGCTTTGGCCGATGGGGGCTACTTAGGGGCCAGAGGCGGGTTCCGCCGCCACCGGCGAGAACGACCGCGTAGGGTCGACTACTCATCTGCGGCATCGTAGCGTGCGGGCTAGCGGGCGGACCAGCGTGGGCGTGATTCGTGCTCAGCGCCCGAAGAGGCGCCGGAGAATGCGCGGCACCGAGATGCCGCTGCGACGGATCACGAGCCGCTCCTCAAATTCAGTCTTCACGCTGTAGCCGAGCGAGGCGTAGACGGCGATGGCGGCGGCGTTATCGCGCTGCACATTTAGCACCACCTCGTCGCAAAATCCGAGCAGGGCATCGGTCACCGCCGAGGTGTTCGCATGGGCGTAGCCGTTGCCACGCGCGCTAGATGCCGTCAGCACGTTGCCGACCACGGCGATGCGCTCGCGCCGACCGACCACGTGGGTTCCGGCCGCGGCGACCAACTTGCCGTTGCGGTGAATGCCGCGATAGACCCCTTCGGCAACCGCGAGTGGTGGCAGCCATGCGGCGAAGCCCAACTGGTAGAGGTGATTTAGCGCTTGCGCATCGGAGGGGATGAGCGGAACGACTAGCGCTGCAGCGGGGCCCGTGTATGGCACGAACTCGGCGCGCGTCAGACCCATGCGCAGCATCGGGTTGATCTTCTCCGTCTCGTAGGTCAGATCAAGGACTGGATTCCCCCCGATCGGCGTCGGCACCCAGGCGGCGCGTGGGCGAATCCCGTGCTGCAAGATGGTGGCGATCCCCTCTGGCTCGCCATACAGATGCAGCGGCTGCGGCGCCCACCCCGAGTACTCCATGCCGAGTGCGATTGGCGTTGCGCCGCGGCGCGCAACGAAACAGCGTGTGCGCGGAAACTCACCATCATCAAGATCGGCCAGGGCGTGTGCCGTAATCCAGCGGTCGCCGGTGATGAGCGATCGCACCAGCTCGCGATCGCGCGTTGCCGAAACCTCTATCGGCGTGGTGCTCATCAGTCGATCAGCGTGATGCCGTCAAGTGCCAGCAGCTCAACGCGCGGTACGGCAATCTGCACGCCACTCGTTACGCCACGCGCGGCGAATGGCGCACCGCGTTGCGCCGCCGCGCTGTTGACCGCCACAACGCGCTTGGTGAGTTCGGCGCCGGTGAGATCGGTCGCTGCAGATCCAGCAACCAGGTAGACGGGTACCCCAGAGAAGAGTGCGGCGGCGGCGAGGCCGACGCCACCCGCTGGCACCACGGCGTAGCCGGCCCGGCTGACCGCATCACTGCCAAG
>JBBAWJ010000107.1:0-1829 GCA_040397255.1 Candidatus Limnocylindrus sp. | reverse complement strand
GTCGCAGCGTACCGAACCGCGCAAGGCGGCCCGTCAGCAACTTATGTGGGTACGCCTGGTGTCCGGTGTCAAAGACGATGCGATCCACTGGCGAGTTCATCACTCGATGGAGGGCGACCGTCAACTCCACAACGCCGAGGCTCGGCCCGAGGTGTCCGCCCGTAACGGCGGTCGTGGCGATGATGGCGGTACGGAGCTGCTCTGCGATCTGGTCAAGCTCAGCACTCGTGAGCGCCTTGAGGCCGGCGGGGCCGTCGAGGCGAGCGAGCAGTGAGTCGGCGCCAATGGCGCGCAGTGCGACCCCTTCGTCAGGCATCTTCGTCCTCCTCTTCGTCATCAGTCAGCGCCGTTGATCCATCTGGGAGCAGCTCTTCAACTCGCAGGCGCGCAGCCTGCAACTGTGCCTCAGCGTGCTTCTGGAGCGTGACGCCCCGTTCGTACTGCCCTACTGCGGCCTCAAGATCTGCATCTTTCGTCTCGAGATCATCAACGATGGAGCGAAGTTCCGCAACGGTCGCCTCGAAGGTTGCCGGAAGCGCGGCGTTCGCGTCTGCATGGCGGGTGCCGCGTGCTGGGGTGACCTTACGCTTCGCCATCGGTCGCCTCCTTCGCTCGCTCTGTCACGGTTGCCCGAACGGCACCTTTGGCCAGGCGGATATGTAACGACGCCCCAACAGGAGCATCTCGCCAAGAGCGTACCGCCCTTCCCCCATCCCCCGCCACAATCGCGTAGCCACGTGCGAGAACCCGCTGGGGCGAGAGGGCGCCGAGCAGCAGGCTCAGCTCTCCGAGTGCACTCGTTGCCCCCCGCACGCGTGCGAGGGCGGCACGCGCCAGGTCATCGGAGAGCTGCGCGACGCGCTCTCCGGCCCGTTCAATGCGGTCAAGTGGGCCGACATCGTCAAGGGCACGCGCCACTTCTTGCAGGTGCCGTTCAGCTCGGTCGACAGCAAACGCCAGCGCTCTACCGCCGCGATCACGCAGCCGCGCGACGTCATGCCGCGACTGCAGCAGATCACTCGAAAGTGCGGCGGCGCCGATGCTCGGTGTGCCAGCGCGCAGATCCGCCACCAGATCGGCAAGGGTGATATCCGATTCGTGCCCAACAGCCGAGATGATTGGAGTTGCAGCGGCGGCCATGGCACGCAGTACTCCCTCAACATTGAAGGCGCCGAGATCGTCACTCGATCCGCCGCCTCGTGCCAAGAGGAGCACGCTGATGGCATCGGGGCGACCGCTGCGTCGCTCCTTCACGGCACAGGCGTCGATCCGTGCGATCGCCTTGGCGATCTCTTCGGGGGCGCCCGCACCTTGCACCGCGGTGTGCACAACGACCAAACGAGCCAGTGGCGCCTCACGGCGCAGCACCCGCAACACGTCGTGAAGCACGGCACCTGAGGTGGAGGTGATCAGACCAATGCCGCGTGGCGCATGCGGGATCGGCCGCTTGCGTGCTGCATCGAAGAGCCCCTCAGCCTGCAACGTGCGCTTCAGCGCCTCTAGCTCTCGCGAGAGGAGGCCCATCCCACCCGCTCGCTCGACTGTTGTGGCGACCAGCTGATAGCGGCTCCGCGGGCTATAGAGATCGATGCGACCGCGGACCATGACAATCTCGCCGATCGCTGGCGCCTCTTCGCCCGGACGAATCGCTCCGCGGAAGCGCACCACATCGAGGGTCGCCTCTTCATCTCGAAGGGTGAGGTACTCATGTCCAGCGGAGCTGCGCATGGCACTCTGCACCTCGCCAACGACAACACAATCGGTCAACGACGGGTCGGCGCTGATGCGCTCCTTAATGCGGGCGGCGACGTCGGAGACGCTGAGCGCCT
>JBBAWJ010000106.1:0-1848 GCA_040397255.1 Candidatus Limnocylindrus sp. | reverse complement strand
CGAGCCGCCCTGCAGTAGCCGAGCGACTCTCAGTCGTGCGCCAATCTCGAGAGGCCTCGCTCGTGCGTGTTCGGGCGATTGGCGGCCGACTGCGACCCAGCGGTGGCCTCGCCAAGGAGTTGCGTGATCGCCCCCTCCGTGCGCTCGGGCTGCTCGGGATCCTGGCCCTCCTCCTCGTCCGCTGGTTCGGCTCACGGTCGGGTGGCTCGGCGAGTCGTGGCGGGGGAGCGGGGAGCGCCTTTGTGAGTGGCGTAGTGGCGGCAGCAGCCCAGCGTGGTGGACGTGCGGTGATTGATGCGTTGATCGATGGCCGACCTGCGGTGGACGGAACCCCCGTGGGCGACGATGATGCTCGGGGGCGAGTGGCGAAACGGTAGACGCGCCGGCCTTAGGAGCCGGTGTCGGCAACGACGTGTGAGTTCGAGTCTCACCTCGCCCACCAGAACAAGGGTCGTCGGGTACCCTGTGCGCTCATGGAATTCACGACCACTCCTGCAGAGAAGAGCACCGTCCGACTCGAGGTCACCCTCGCGGTCGCAGACGTGGCCGCGGCAATCGCCGAGGCGGTTCGCCACGTGGCGGGCCACAGCCGCATCCCAGGCTTCCGCCCAGGGAAGGCGCCGCGCTCCATCGTTGAGCGCTTCGCTGGCATCAACCGCATTCTCGATGAGGCGACCGAGATCCTGATCGAGCGCGGCTATCGCGACGCAATCATGAAGTCAGACATCGTGCCGCTCACCAGCCCGAAGATCGATGCGAAGCCGATCGTCGAGGGCGAGACCTACACCTTCACCGCCGTCATCCCCGTGCCGCCTGAGGTGAAGCTCGGCGACTATCGCGGCTATACGTTCGAGCCAACCTTCGAGGAGCCTGATGAGGCGAAGGTCGAATCGGTCGTCAACGACCTGCGCGACAGCTACGCAACGCTCACCGCCGTCACCGATCGTGGCGCGGAGATGGGCGACTACGCAATCATCGCCTTCGATGGCTATCGCGTGGACAGCGGCCTCGCAATCGAAGGCGCCTCGTCGGAGCGCATGCCGATCGTGATCGGATCCGACCGACTCATTCCGGGATTTGAGGCGCAGCTCGTCGGCGCGAAAGTCGGCGATGCCACCACCGTTGAGGTGACCTTCCCCGAGGACTATCAAGAGGCGACACTGCAGGGCGTGCCGGCACGATTCGATGTGGTCATCAGCGATCTGCGCGCGCGTATCCCGCCGCCGCTCGATGATGCCTTCGCCGCACAGGTCGCGAACGTCACCGATGTGGCCGGCCTACGCGCAGAGATCCTGATGCGCCTCAAGGCGAGCGCCGTTGACCGCGGTCGACACGAGTTCGCCGACAAGATCGTTGAGTTCGCCATGGAGGGCGCCACCGTTGAGATTCCGGATCCGCTCATTGAAGAGGAGATTGACGGACTCGTTGACGAGTTGGCGCGCGGCATCGCTCGCCAAGGGTTGACCTTTGAGCAGTACATCGGCGCCGCTGGCAAGAGCGTTGAAGAGATTCGCGGCGAGATGCGTGAGCGCGGCGAGCGCCGCGCGCGAACCCTCCTGGTGTTGAGTGCGGTCGCTGGCGCCGAAGGGGTCGAGGTCCCAGAGGAGCTGATTGACGAAGAGGTGGAGCGTGCCCGTCCGCAGACCCAGGGGCAGCGCAAGCTCGAGGCCTACCTCTCGTCGGAGCGCGGGCGCCGAGCAATCCGCGCCTCCCTGCGCCGCTCCCTTGTGGTTGAGCGGCTTGTCGACGAGTGGTTTGACGCTCATCCGAAGGTCTGGCCAGCCTGGGCTCCCGAGCGCCCAGCGACGCCTACCGCCGCGAAGGCTTCCGCCAAGTAAACTCAGCCTC
>JBBAWJ010000105.1:0-1889 GCA_040397255.1 Candidatus Limnocylindrus sp. | reverse complement strand
CGTAGCGACCGAAGGGGGTGCGCAGCGCCTCAACGATCCAGGCCTCCTTCAGGGGACGGCCCGGGGTGCTGCTCTGGGATAGTGGTGCGCGACTGCTCATGCGCTCAGTCTACGCCCGCCCCTCGGCTAGGATGGAGCTATGAGCGAGACCCTCGTACCCATCGCCCCCGCCCTCCCCCCGATCGCGACCAGCCTCACCCCTGGACTCCCCACGGCGGCCAAACTCTTCGACTTCGCCGGTGGGGCAGAGCGCCGCTTCAGCACCCTGCGCCTCCGTATTGAGGAGCGCGCGGTGACAGCCGCGGGCGAGAGCCTCGGATCGGTCGAACTCCTCATTGATCGGCCCCTAGCCCGCGTCACCACGGTGCATCCGCAGGGCGGCTACGACGTGTGGGTCACCGACGGAGCCAACGTACGCAGCTACAACGCAGTCACGAAAACCACCACGCGCCGACCACATCGCGCGGCGCCAACAGGCCTCGACGACAGCGGCCTACCGCAGAACTCGCGCGTGCCGACCAACATGGGTCCGCTCCCAGGCAAGGGTTGGGCGACAAGCTTCGTTCGCCCTGGTTCGTTCTGCAGCAGCGTCCTCGCAGGTGCGGTGCTCGGTGCCGTGCACGAGACACGCCTCGTTGGACGTGTCGCACTCACCATAGAGGCGGCAGCCCCACGCGCCGTTGCCCTTGAAGGCGATCGCGCCGACTTCCGCTTCCGCGTCACCTTCGATCGACTCACCGGCCTCTTGCTTGGTGTAGAAGAGTTCCGCGGTGCGCATCTGGTGCGCAGTGCGCTCTGCACCGCGTTTGAGGCGGATGCCTCTATTCCTGCCAGTGCCTTTGATCTTGAAATTCCACCCGACGTTGTGACGCTCTACTGAGCCGCCGATGAGTGAGATCGTTGGACAGGCACTGCTCGAAAAGTCGGTTGCGCAACTCGTTGCTGCCAGCGATAGCCCAGAGCTCATTGCGAAACTAATTCCTGGATGCGATGGTCTGCATCGCATCGATGCAGAGCACATAGAGGGCCGTCTCGCGACACAGGTTGCCGGCATTCCGATTGAGGCCGCCATCTCTGTTCGTCGCACTGTTGAGGTACTCAGCGGCGGCGTGACGCGTCTGCACCTGCGACTCAAGGTTCGTCCCGACATTGGCGGTCATGCGATTGTCGTTGCCCTCATTGATCTCACCGAGGCGAGCGCAACGAGCAGCAACGCCTCGTGGCGAACCTCAACGGAGCTTGATCCAATGCTCGCCGTAATGGCGGGGCAGCGCGTAGAAGAGTTCTTGCGCAGTTCGATTGACCACCTGATCGCGGGCCTCGCAAGCTAAGCGCGCCGCGTCGGGGCTAGGCGTTCAGCGCCACCCAGATTGCAGCGAGCACGATCAACGCCAAGGTTGCAATCATCAACACCCACCCGGCACGAAAGAGTGCACGCCCGCGGCTGATCGGCCACCAGGCAACAACGGAGCGCGCGATGCGCAGCGCCGCCTCAGCCATGGTGACAAAGAGTGGGATTGAGCCAATCAGGAGCGGCACCTTGACGATGCCATCGCTCCACTTCGCGCCAAGGTTCAGCGCGCTAATCACAATCGTGCCGCAGATCAGTGCGACAACGCTGAGGTAAATGTAGCCGCCGCGCAGTGGCGTTGGATCCGTCTCTGGAACGTATGCGGGGAGACCGTCGTCGGCAATTGGCACAGGCTGGCGATCCAGCTTGATCATCCCTGGCTCGTAGCGCTCGTCCACCAACACGCCGCGCAGTAACTCTCCTGCGTCGGGCGCCTCCTCTTCGGCTCCTGGGAGTGCGTGTGGCAGCGCCTCAGCGCCGTCAATCTGATCTGGGCGAACGATGCGTTGGCGCTCGTTGCTCATCGTCGAGCGAGCAG
>JBBAWJ010000104.1:0-1891 GCA_040397255.1 Candidatus Limnocylindrus sp. | reverse complement strand
GGAGACCTCTGCTCTTTTCTTTTCCCCCAGAAGCGGCACCAGGGAGTCCGCCAAGAGAGTGGAGTGACCAATGTTTGTACGAATCAACCAGTCGGCAACCAGCGAACAGATCGCGGCGATCCGTAGCCGCGCTACTGAAGCCGGTCTCGCCGTGTACGACGAGCCATCAGCACGCGGGTTGACCCTCGCCCTGCTTGGGCCGAAGGGGTTCGATGAGAAGTTGGGCGAGCAGATCGCGGCACTGCCCGGCGTTGACGCTGTGGCGCGCCCATCCCGCGCCTATCGCTTGAGCTCGCAGGAGTTCCGCGAAGAGCCAACGATCGTCAAGGTGCGCGATGCGGTCATTGGTGGCGGCTCGCTGACGCTGATGGCGGGGCCTTGTTCGATTGAATCACGCGAACAGCTCTTCGAAGTGGCCGCTGGCGTCGCCGCTGCGGGGGCAACCCTGCTGCGCGGTGGTGCCTTCAAGCCACGCACCTCGCCGTACGCCTTCCAGGGGCTCGGCCTTGAGGGTCTGCGCCTTCTTGCCGAGGCGCGCGAGCGCACCGGGCTGCCAATCATCACCGAAGTGATGGAGCCGGCGCAGGTCGACATGGTCGCCGAGTTCGCCGACGTGCTGCAGATCGGCACACGCAATATGCAGAACTTCTCGCTGCTTAACGCCGTGGGGCGCACGCGCATGCCGGTGATGCTGAAGCGCGGTCTCTCGGGCACCATCGAAGAGTGGCTGCTCGCCGCCGAGTACATCCTGGCTGCGGGAAACCGCCAGGTGATCCTCTGCGAGCGCGGCATTCGCACCTTTGAGACAGCGGCGCGGAATACGCTCGACTTGAACGCGGTACCGATCTTGCGCCGACTCACGCATCTCCCAGTAATCGTTGACCCGAGCCACGCCACGGGAAAGCGCTGGATGGTTGCGCCGATGTCGTACGCCGGCGTTGCCGCTGGTGCCGACGGGATCATGGTCGAGGTCCATCCGAAGCCGGAAGAGGCCTGGTCCGACGGCGAGCAGTCCCTCACCCTGCCGATGTTCTCGCGCCTTGCCCGTGAGCTGCGCACCATTCACTCCGTCGTCTCGCCGCTGCACGAAAATCCGGGCGAGGCCTTAGGGCGATGAGCGATCGTCTGCGCGGTGAGCTGCGCCTCCCGGGCGACAAGTCGATGAGCCATCGTGCGCTCCTCTACGCCGCGCTCGCCGATGGCGAGACGCTCGTGGTGGGCGCAGGCGACGGCCATGACGTGCGCTCCACGGCGGGCATCGTTGCCGCGCTGGGCGCCTCTGTTGTACGCGAAGCCGCTCAGCCTAGTGACGCGCCTGGCACCGCACGTTGGCGCGTGCGCTCTGGCGGACGTGGATCTCTGCGTGCGGCCACTGCGCCGCTCGATTGCGGCAACTCGGGAACTTCAATGCGACTCGGTGCGGGCCTCGTGGCGGGCGTACCTGGCGTACACACGTTGACCGGTGACGCCTCACTACAGAGTCGACCGATGGCGCGAGTGCTTGAACCGCTCACCGCGATGGGTGCGGTTGTGAGCGGGTCGGGCGAGGCGGGCACGCGCGCGCCACTCACTATTACGGGCGGCGCACTGCGCGGCGCCACGTGGGCACCAACAACGCCAAGTGCACAGGTAAAGGGGTGCGTGCTGCTCGCCGCGTTGGCGGCAACGGGCGAAAGCACCTATCGCGAGGCGGTCGCCACACGCGATCACTCCGAGCGCATGCTTATGGCGCGCGGCGCTTCACTGCGGACCACTTGGGATGGGAGTGGGGTAAGCGTCGTGATTGCCCCAGGCGAGCTCTCTGCCCTCCCACTCGTCACCATTCCAGGGGATCCATCGTCGGCCACCTTCTGGCTGGTGGCGGGAAGCCTGCACCCCGACGCCGATCTGC
>JBBAWJ010000103.1:0-1903 GCA_040397255.1 Candidatus Limnocylindrus sp. | reverse complement strand
CAGGGCGTTTGGCTTGAGAGGTCATGCTGCCGGGCGGGCGTAAAGAATGAGTTGGATTGCTTGAGCAGGTGAACGTTGGTAGCGCACAAAGCAACTCGCTAACGGTTGATCCGCAGTAAAGGGAATGACTGCCAACAGCGCGTTACGGGTCAACGCGAGGTTCTGCGCGATGGGGACGCGTCGATGCCGATGATTGTCTTCACGCCACAGGCACGTGTCGCGCTTGTAATGATTGAGGTTCTCGATGCCCCAATGGCCGCGAATGGCGGTGGGGATCCGCCTGGTTTCCTGATGATCGAGGGTGCTCAGGAAGTAGCGGGTGTGTGTTTTTACCGCTGCTTCTAGCTGGTTTTTGTTTGACCAAGTTCGTTCGACTGCCGTCGCGCTACGGGCAAAAGGTAATGCTGCCGCTTCCGCGCTGATGGGGGCGATGGCGGCTCTGCGGATGTCGATCCGGCCATGCCCGGCTTCGCAACTTAGGTCAAAAAAGGGGTGCCCTTGAGGGCTGCGACGGCGCCATCCAGGCGTTTTGATGTGTTATCTTTGGTGCCGACGATGTAATCGGCACCTTTCTCCACGATGATGCGCAGGGTGTCTTGTTTGTTGTGAAGTGGATCGGCGGTAATGACGGTGCCGGCTAACAAGACTTGTGGATCGGCGAGCAAGGCGCGGGCTTGCGTGGCCTCGCAGTCTTCCTTTTTGCCGGTCGCTGGGATCATGGCCACCGGGCGGCCGTCTTCGTGGCGACAGAGGGTGATGATCATGCCGCAGCGACCGTCGCCGATGCTCTTGCCGTCAATGGCGAGACTGCGATGCAACAGCCCGTTGTTGGCCTGAAGCCAGGCAGTGAGCGACTGCGCGTAGGCGACCGGGTCGAGGGCGTTCAACAGATCGTTGAGAGCGTCGTAGCCTGGCATTTTGAGGCGCCCACTTTCTTTCTCGCGAACTTTCAATCCGATCGCTTCCCGTTGGTTTTGATCAAGGCAAGCGACCTTGCGCCAGATGTCGAGCATGTCCCGCCCGCCCATGAGCAGGCCGAGGGCGATGAGGGTGAGCATCGCCGTGAGGGGGTGGCGGCGGCTTTGTGGGCGGCGCGGATCGGGCACTTGATCGAAGGCTGAGCGCAGGCTGGAGAGCTGGCCCACCTTCAGTGGGCTGCGCACGCCGCCGCGACTAACGACCGCTGCCTCGCATTGTGCCGGCAATTGCGGGGCGCACATCAGGGCAAACGCCTGCGAATCGAGTAGCTTGAGCCAAAGTTTCTTGGGTCTTTCGTTCGGGATGTAGTAGTCGGTGTGGTTTTGTGAAAAACCTTTGGTGTCGCCCGCCGAAATCCAGTTAGTAGCCTTGTAAACGGTGCCCGCGTGGCTTTCTGGATCACTGAAGCTTTCGGCGAGCAAGGGGCGATAACCATGTTCGGCGAGCCACTGGGTGGGGAGTTCGCGCAGACCGAGACCAAGGCATTGAGAAGCGAGATTGGGCCGGCGTGTCTCCTCCAAGACCAAAAAGCGGCGGAGTTGCACGACGAGTTTGAGACGCTGGCAGCGGGTGACGGCATCCCAACCAATTTGAATATCGCGGTCTTTCAAGTGCCATGCGGCGGCACACCACACCAGTACGGCTACCGGTTGGCCATCTTCCAATATGAATTGACACATGCGGTCACCGGCCTCCCGCCCTGCCCCCAAGGAATGCTCTTCATTGAGCATTTGGTGGGCGATTTCCCAATCGCCGGACGATTGAGCGATTTGAATTTCCAATCTTCCCGAGGCTAATTGCCCGCCGATATTGCCGCTGGATTTCGTTTGCACGACCCTAATGCCGCATTTTTATGCTTCTTTGTCTAGCCCTATTTCAAATTAAGCAGTGGCAAAGGATCGCGAGTTTCAAGCCAAATGCCCTA
>JBBAWJ010000102.1:0-2055 GCA_040397255.1 Candidatus Limnocylindrus sp. | reverse complement strand
TCTTGTCGCCAGCCGACGGCACCCCAATCGTTTCGCCGACCCAGGACATGGTGCTCGGCTGCTTCTATCTCACGCAGGAGACGGCCTTGGCCGACGGCGCCAAGCGACGCCGCTTCTCCGACGAGACCGAAGCGCTCCTCGCGTATGACCTCGGCCAACTCGCCATCCACGCACCAATCGACGTGGTCGCCAAGGTATGGGACGAGAAGAGCGAGGGGCTCGTTGAGCAGCGCATCGAGACCACCATTGGTCGCGTGAAGTTCAACGAGATCCTTCCAGACCGACTTCGTTTCGTAAACCGATCGCTGGCGCGCGCCGATCTTCGCGAGTTGATCAGCCGTTCGTTCCAGTTGCTCGGCAAGGTCGAGACCGCACTCCTCGCCGACGGCATCAAGCGCGTCGGATTCGAGGCGGCAACCCGCGGCGGTATGACGATCTCCGTCTTCGACATCGCCATGGCGCAGGGGAAGAAGGCGATCATTGCTGAGGCCGACAAGGATGTCGCCAAGGTTGATGGCCAGTACACCCAGGGCCTCATCACCGACGAGGAGCGTTACAAGAACGTGATCCGCGTCTGGCAGAAGGCCACCAGCGACATCGGCACCGCCATGATGGAGGAGCTCAACACGAAGAAGGGTGGCCGCGATCCGCAGTTCCACCCACTCCTCATGATGACGAACTCCGGTGCCCGCGGAAACAAGGGCAACATCGGTCAGCTCGGCGCAATGCGCGGCCTCATGGCCGATCCATCGGGCCGCATCATCGACGTTCCCGTGAAGTCAAACTTCCGCGAGGGGATGACGGTGCTCGAGTACTTCATCTCCACACACGGTGCGCGTAAGGGTCTCGCCGACACGGCGCTCCGAACCGCAGACTCCGGTTATCTCACGCGCCGTCTCGTTGACGTTGCGCAGGACGTCATCGTGCGCATCGAGGATTGCGGTACCGCAGAGGCGACGCACATCACGCTCGCCGATACGGCCGATGTAACGGGCACCGAGTGGCCAATCGCCGCTGACCATCCCGACATGAAGGAGCTGCGTGGCACATTCGCGCGCCGACTCCTCGGCCGCATTGCAGCGGAAGAGATCAAGTTGGATGCAAGCCACTCCATCATGCGCGGCGAAGAGATCAATGAGGCATATTCGCTGAGCATTGCCGCTGCCACCAAGGTTGAGGTTGTTGCCGTACGCTCGCCACTCTCCTGCGTCGCCCCTGCTGGCGTCTGCCAGGCCTGCTACGGCCGCAACCTTGCTACGGGCAAGCTCATTGAGATGGGCGAGTCGGTCGGCATCATGGCGGCGCAGTCAATCGGCGAGCCAGGCACACAGCTCACCATGCGTACGTTCCACACCGGCGGCGTCGCCGGGCTCGACATCACCGCCGGTTTGCCACGCGTCGAAGAGCTCTTCGAGGCCCGCAAGCCGAAGGGTAAGGCCGAGATCAGCCGCATCGATGGCGTCGTCGAAGTGATCCGCAGCGATGCGGGCACGATCGTTGAAGTCACCCACAGCGAGAAGTACGAGATTGAACTCGACCTGCCGATCGATGGAGCGCTGACCGTACGCGAGGGTGACCTCGTCGAGGCTGGCCAGCTCATCGGCACCTCGGCAACGACGGGTGACCTCACCGCTCCGGTGAAGGGCCTCCTCGTCAAGTCGAAGGACGGCCTCGTGATTCGCGCCGAAGATGTCGTCCCAGCATCGAAGTACCCAATCCCGCACAACGCCAAGCTCTTGGTGAAGAGCGGCGACCGCGTCCGCGCGGGCGACCCGCTCACCGATGGCCCGCTCGACCCTCAGGAGCTCCTCGAGGTTCGCGGCCGAGCCGAGGTGCAGAATTACCTCGTCAAGGAGGTCCAGAAGGTCTACCGAAGCCAGGGTGTAACAATCTCCGATAAGCACATCGAGATCATCGTCCGCCAGCTCCTGCGTAAGGTGCGGGTCGACAACCCAGGCGATACCCACATGCTCCCAACCGAGCTCGCCGACCGTCTCGCTTTCGAGCGTGAGAACGCCCGAGTCCTCGCCGAGGGCGGGGAGCCGGCAACCGCGG
>JBBAWJ010000101.1:0-2088 GCA_040397255.1 Candidatus Limnocylindrus sp. | reverse complement strand
ACTTCTCCGCGGTGTACTTATGCGCCGCGCCGAGCGGGATCAACATGTTGTCGGATGAGAAGGTGCAGCCATCGGTTGGGGTGACCCACACGATGTTCGCATCCTCATAGCCGATCTGCACCGTGTCACCGCGCCAGGCAACACATGCCGCCACGTCGCCCTTCACGATGAGCTCCTTGTAGTCGTTGCCAGTGAACGCCCGAACGGTGCCGTCGGCCACACTTGGCTCAATGAGTGCGATTGCGCGATCGAATGAGGCGCGGTCCGCCTTGGCCGGATCATCACCATTCGCGAGCATGGCGAGCCCAATGGTGTCGCGCATCTCGGTAAGGAGTGAGACCTTCCCCTTCAGGCGTGGGTCGAAGAGGTCCTTGAACCCCTTCACAAAGCCTGCGGTGGTCTTGTTGGCCGCAATGCCGCCAACAATGCCCGCCCACGGGGCGAGGTACTCAACGCTTGGGTCAAAGCTGCGCCCCTTGTATACGTCGAGCAGGTTGGCGGTGAAGTTGCTCATGTGTGAGGTCTTCAGCTTCTCGGCCCATCCGAGGCGAATGATGCGCGCCGCCATCCAGTCGGTCAGCGTAGCGATATCCCAGCCCGCATCTTCGCCCGCCTGCAGCGGTGCCTTGATCGTGCCGAAGAAGGAGTCGTTGTCATTGATCGCCTCAACGTAGTTCACCTTGGTGCTGTACTCCGTCTCAAAGGCGGTTACCGTTGGTCGAGCCAACTTGTCTTCGCTCAGGTCGATGTAGAGGGTCCAGTTTGCGACGTTGACAACATCAGAGATGGTGTCGGACTGCGACGGCTTCGGGCTCGGCGACGTTGAGCTGCCAGAGGTGCCGCAAGCGGCGAGGAAGGCGGCGGTGCCAGCGGCGGCCGCACCAACCTTGAGAACCGTTCGTCGGCTCACCAGCTTCTCGGTGCTCTTCTCGGTGCTCATCGTGCCCTCCTTCTGCGCCTTAGGCGCTCTTTGAATCGCCGACCACGAATCCGTGCTCGGGTTTCCAGGTGAGAGCGACCCGCTCGCCGGGTCGCCAGGTGTCGCTCCGCGTTGTGCGGTCAACGTTCTGTTCGCTCACGAGTAGTCGCAGGCCACCTGCGCCCTCCACGGTGTACTGCGTCAGCACGCCGAGGTAGCTCGTATCAACGACGGTGCCATCGAGGCGATTCCCCTTCGACTCTTGCCCAGGCTCCAACAGCGTGAGCTTCTCTGGGCGCACGCCGATCGCGCCGCCGGTGCCGATGTCGCCGAGGCTCTTCGGCGCGCGTACAACATCACCCGAAGGGAGCGTGATGGTCCATGATTCGCCATCCGAGCCGATCTTCCCCTCGAGCAGATTGCTCGCACCGACAAAGCTCGCTACGAATCGCGTCGTTGGGCGCTCGTAGAGCGTCTCTGGTCCGGCGAGCTGCTCGTAGTGACCCTTGTTCATGACGGCAATGCGATCGGACATCGTCATCGCCTCCTCTTGATCGTGGGTGACATAGATGAAGGTGATGCTGACTTCGCGCTGGATGCGCTTCAGTTCGATGCCCATCTGCTTGCGCAGCTTTAGGTCGAGTGCGCCGAGCGGCTCGTCAAGCAGGAGCACTGCAGGGCGATTCACCAGGGCGCGTGCAAGCGCGACGCGCTGCGCCTGTCCGCCAGAGAGTTGCGCCGGCTTGCGCTTCTCGTAGCCGATCAGCTGCACCAGTTCGAGTGCCTCGCCAACGCGACTCGTGACCTCGTCACCCTTGATGCCAGAGCGACGGAGGCCGAAGGCAACATTCTCAAAGATGGTGAGATGCGGGAAGAGCGCATAGCTCTGGAAGACGGTGTTGACGTCGCGCTCGTGGGCGGGGAGGAAGGTGACGTCTACACCCTTCAACTCAATTAGGCCGCTCGTTGGCTGTTCGAAGCCGCCAATCATGCGCAGCGTGGTGGTCTTGCCGCAACCGGATGGACCGAGGAGGGTGAAGAACTCGCCGTCGGAGACATCAAGCGTGATGCCGTCTACCGCGGTCTGATCTCCGAACATCTTGGTCACGTTGACCAGGCGAACGTCGACGTCTGCCACCCTCGGTTTCACCTCCGCGGACACCTGCCCT
>JBBAWJ010000100.1:0-2129 GCA_040397255.1 Candidatus Limnocylindrus sp. | reverse complement strand
GCCTCTCGAGATTGGCGCACGACTGAGAGTCGCTCGGCTACTGCAGGGCGGCTCGCGGCGAGAACCTCCACCCGCTTGGCGCGCAGATCTCGTTCGTTCGTCTGGTCAGGCATCGTCGCCCCCATCGCCAGCCCCACGTCGCTCGCGCAGACGATCGGCGATGCCGCGGAGTGCATCAGCGGCGGCGCGAACCACCTTTCGGGCGGGCGCAATGGCGGCATCGGCGGCGCCGACCGCCCCACCGACCTCTTCGGCAAAGGCGGATGCCGCTTCGTCGCGAAGATCATCCATCGCATCGACGGTTGCACGCAGCTCGTGCTCCGTGGCAAGTGGTCGGAAGCGGTCGGTGAAGCGCTGCATGTCAAACGTTGCCAGCCCAACCAGCAGATCCACCAGCAATAAGCTCAGCGCAAAGAGGAGCGACGCCGCTGTTGCTGGGCCGGCCGATCCGTTGAAGACGAAGAGCACAAGCAGCGCACCGATCGCACCACCGAGAACGGCGAGGGCGAATGAACGCGCGCGCCGTGGCGCAGTGATCTGCAGGATTGCCGAGGTGATCGCCGCCGCGACGACGAGCAAGAGAAGTGTGACGTGCGCTGCGCCCCAGATCATGGAACCGAAGAAGGCGGCGCCGAGCAACATGAAGATGGCGATGAGGAGCGCGAGCAACGCTGCGGTGACGAGCGTGATGACGGCGATCGCGCCGAGGAGTACGCCAACTGCGTCGCGAGAGATTGCACCGAGTTCGGCGCGGAAGAGATCCCAGTGTCCGCCGAGAAGTGCACGTACCGCGATGATCAGCTGGCCAATGTCGTCGCTGAATCCCTCGCGCTCCGTTGATCCGTCAGGAGTTTCTGTCACGTGCTTAGGCGACCGTCAACGTTGGTGCCGTCTCGTTTGCGGCGCGTACCGCCAGTCGAGCGGCAACCTTGCCGGCCAACTCCTTGAGTGCCACCGCAGCTGGGCCCTCTTCGCGTTGTGCAACGGCGGGGATCCCTGCATCGCCACCCTGTCGCACCGCCATCTCGAGCGGAATTCGGCCTAGGTTGTCAAGCCCCTCCTCTTTTGCGAGACGCTCTGCGCCACCGCGTCCGAAGATTTCGGTGAGTTCGCCGCAGTGCGGGCAGGCAAACGCAGACATGTTTTCAACGATGCCGAGGATTGGCACGCTCATGCGCCGGAACATTGCCAGTGCCTTGGTCACATCGGAGAGGGCCACATCTTGTGGCGTGGTCACAAGGACGCACCCAGCAATCGGCACCGCCTGCGCCAACGTGAGCTGTGCATCAGAGGTTCCAGGCGGCAGGTCAACGACGAGATAGTCGAGGTCGCCCCACTCCACGTCGCGAAGGAACTGCTGAATCGCGCCACCGATGAGGGGCCCTCGCCAGACGATCGGCTGACCCTCGGGGACGAAGAATTGAATGGAGATGACCTTGACGCCGTGGCGCTCGATCGGCTCGATCTTGCCGCCCGCGCTCGACTTCGGGGTGCCGGTCGCCCCCATCATCTGGGGAATGTTCGGCCCGGTGATGTCAGCGTCGAGAAGGCCGACGCGAGCGCCGCTCTGGGCCAGGGCCACGGCGAGGTTCACCGAGACGGTGCTCTTGCCGACCCCGCCCTTCCCTGAGGCGACGGCCACAATGTTACGAATGCCGGGGAGGAGGCGCTCCTGGGTCGAGGATGAGGCGCGACGGACCTTCGAGCCCCAGCGGAGCTCGGCCACTGTTACACCGATCCCATCGAGGGCGGCGCGAATGTCACGCTCAATCACGTCCTTCAGGGGGCAGGCGGGGGTGGTGAGTTCGATCATGAAGCTGGCCTTGTCGCCGTCCAGGGTGATCTCCTTGACCATCTCCAATGTAACAATGTCGCGACCGAGCTCGGGCTCCTGGACGCCAGAGAGGGCCTGGAGGACGGCTGCTTCAGTGGTGGCCACAGATCCCCTTTCGCCCCGTTTGGGGCTCTTGGCAGCGCCCCACGGGCGCATCCCCCTCATTCTACTCGGAACGGCGTTTGACCCCACCCCCCGTGGGTCATAGTCTTCGCACGTCCTCACTTGAGGGGCAGAGACAGGGCAGGTGTCCGCGGAGGTGAAACCGAGGGTGGCAGACGTCGACGTTCGCCTG
>JBBAWJ010000099.1:0-2136 GCA_040397255.1 Candidatus Limnocylindrus sp. | reverse complement strand
CATCTGCACCCTCGGCGCGGAGTGCGCGCACGATCTCTGGCGACTTGTAGGCGGCAATGGAGCCGGTGATGCCAAGGACGATGAGTCGTCCGGCGAGGCGCTTGCTCATGCGCGCACCGCTGCGGGTAGCGCGTTGATCGCACGCAGCACAAACTCGGCATCGCGATGGTCGGCAACAACCGTGGCGCACCAACCGGCGAGCGCTGCGCCGCCACTTAGTACGACGGCGGGAGTTGGCGCGCCAGGATCTCGGCGTGACATCTCTTCAATCGACTCCGCAATCAGCGCGGTGAGGGCACCGCGTGCGCCGCGAAGAATTCCGGCGCTGAGCGCCTCGGCGGTGTCGGCGCCAATCGGCCCAGCAAGATCTGGGCTCTCGTCGTAGAAGGCAACGAGTGGAAGTGCGGCGGCGCCGCTGGCCAGCGCGCGGGAGGCGAGCACGGGAGAGGGGGCGATGGCGCCGCCGATGAGGCGGCCACCTCGATCGACGCAGGTGAGGGTGAGCGCCGTGCCGAGGGTCACGGCGATTGCGCCGCGCCCTGTGGGTGCGCCGTACTCCGTATAGGCGAGCCATGCGGCCAGGAGACGGTCAATGCCGATCAGGGCCGGTGGAGTGAGTGCCAGTTCGAGCGGCACATCGGCGGCGCTCACGAACTCGATGGGGAGATCCGCGCTCTTCGCTGCAGCACGGAGCGCCTCGGTGCCGGCTGGCACCACGCTCGCAACGCGGAGGGTTGCCGCTCCACCTGCGCGCTGCGCATCGGCGCGGATCGCTGCGATCAGCTCGGCGGCAACGCCACCCCAGGCAACGGCGTCGCGGGGGTCGATCGGGGCGGGGAGGCGCACCACGGCACCGTCAAGCAGGGCGGCCTTCGCCGCACTATTCCCGAGATCAACGGCGTAGCGCACCGCTCAATGATAGGGCGGGCGGCGCGGGTGCGGCGGGGAGCCGCTCTGCGGTAGTCTCTCACCCTCATGGATCACGAACAGAACGACCGCGCCCCCGGCCTCTTCGTTAATCGAGGCCTCGTGGTGCAGCGCGCCGATAAGGCGAATATCCTCCGCCCCCTCCTGCACCAGACGGTCTCCTACCGCCACCTCCGTGATGGCGAGCAGATCGTCCGCGGTCACGGTTGGGTCGAGGAGGTGTTGGGCGACGACCCCGAGGTCTCCTCAATCTTCACCCCGCTCACCATCACCATCAATGTTGATGCCTTCGAGAGCATCGAGTTTGATTTGAGCGAGCCGGGGAACCTTCGCTACGTGCTGCGCTCAGGTGCCGATGCGGTGGAGATTGCATACCAGGCCGGCACCCAGATTCCAGATGCTGCACCTGTGAAGAGCTGGTTGGAGTATCGCGGCGAGCAGTATGTGCAGATTGAACTTCCAACGGGGGCATGGCCAACGGCGAGCGACGATACACCGCACTCCAACGAGATCGGCTAACCTGCCGCTATGAGCACCAGCCAGCGCACCCTCGTCCTCGTCAAGCCAGACGGCGTACAGCGCCAGCTTGCCGGTCGAGTGATCACGCGATTCGAAGAGCGCGGCCTGAAGATCGTCGCCCTGAAGATCACGCCGGTGAGCGCGAAGCTCGCGGAGACCCACTACGCCGTGCATGCACAGCGCCCCTTCTTCAAGGGCCTTGTCGAATTCATCTCGTCGGGCCCGGTCGTGGCGATGGTCCTTGAAGGACCGAACGCCATCGCCGTCGTGCGCTCCATGGTTGGCGCAACCAAGCCGCACGAGTCACCCCCCGGAACGATTCGCGGCGACTTCGCGCTAGAGACGGCGAAGAATTTGATTCACGCATCTGATGCGCCAGAGACTGCTGCAGCAGAGATTGCACTCTGGTTCCCAGAGGGTGGTCTCGTCGAGTACACCCGCGCCACCGACGCCTGGATCCTCTCCGACGAGGAGTAGTTCACTCCGCGGCCACTGGTCGCTACGGCGCTGGCGAGATCTCCCCACTACCTGACGGGCTCACACTTGGCGATACCTCTGGTGATGCCGTCACGCTCGGCGTTGGCTCAACGCTCGGCGCAACACTCGGCTCAACGCTCGGCGCCGGTTCAAAGCTTGCTCCTGGCGATACGCTCGGCGCTGGAGGGAGCGGACCAGTCCCACCCGACTCAA
>JBBAWJ010000098.1:0-2136 GCA_040397255.1 Candidatus Limnocylindrus sp. | reverse complement strand
CGGGCGGTATCTCCGCGCCTCTGGTCTCCTCAGCCCCGCCGGGGCTGAATAAGCAGCCCGAGTAGGTTGCTAATGCCCCCAATAAGGACCCCAAAGAGCACAAAGAGAGCACCGAAGACTGGAGTCAAGAGCAGTGCGCTATTTGTCATGGGTGCAGCCTACCAGAGCCGGTGTAGGCGATCAAAGAACGTCGCGTGATCGCGAGGCCATCGGTCGGCCCACACGGAGCGGCTCTTCGGCTGCTGCGGCGCGCCCCAGCAGCAGGTCGACGGTGCGGCGGGCGCCACCGGCGCTGCACATGACCCCGTGACCCGAGTAGCCCGTGTTCACGAAGAGCCCCGCCTGATCGGTTGCCCCAAGGAAGGGTCGATGATCTGGGGTGTATTCATATTGTCCCGCTTGGAGATGCCACACCGGCGGACCGTCGCGCCAGACATCGCGCCAGAAGGGCGCCAGCAGGGCGAGCGATGTTGGTGATGCTGGATCGAGCAGCGCGTGGGCCATCGCCTCGTCGGTCGGCACCTCGAGCAGCGGCTCACCCACAGGCGTCGTCGGGTCGGTGCGCAGCGCGAATGCCCCAGCGAGGGCCGGTCGCCAGTGCGATCCCGTCTCATCATCGATCGTCATCGGCCCCGACTGATCGATCACCGGCAGGTTTGGCATGACCAGCTTCTGGCGAATCGTGGGCGCGATCGGCAGATTGAGAGCGGCGAGCTTGGCGACGACGCCACTCCACGGGCCGGCGGCGATCACCGTTTGCGGCGCATGCACCACACCACGATTTGTTGTTACTCCCGTAACGACGCCGCTCGCATCCCGCACAAATCCGGTGACCGTTGTCTCCAGTGCATAGGTTGCATGGCCAGAACCACTGGCGCCACTAATGTGCGCCGCGTGTGACGACGCCGCCGCATATCCGTGGGTGAGTGCCACCTGATCAATGAAGCCGTCGCCAGCGCGGAAGCGCACCTGTCGAATCTCTGGAGAGAGGTACGACCAGCGAGCACGCGCCTCGTCACCGCTCAACAGCTCCACATCGGTGAGGCCGAACGTTCGTTGCAGAGCAACGAGTTCTCGCCCCTTCGCAGCACTCGCCTCGGTGCGGCTGCAGAAGAGATACCCCTGCTGACGAATGTCAAGGTTCCATCCCGTGAGCCCCGACTCTTCGGCAAAGTTCAGATAGAGGGCCAAGCCCTCTTGTACGAGCGCAAGCTCATCGGCGTTGTCGTGCTGCAAGCGAAACGCACCCGTTGATGCGGCGGTCGTGAGCGATGCGATGCTGCTGCGGCGCTCAATCACCAACACCTTGAGTCCGGCGCGTGCCGCAAAGTACGCGGTCGCCGCGCCTGCAACGCCTGCGCCAATAACGACGAGGTCAACACTTGCGGGAAGTGCTCCGTCGCTACGGTCGTAGGTTGGGAGGGCGCTGTTGTCGACGATCACGCGGGGTGTCCAGCGGCCTCGCGAGCGGCGCGCAACCGGGCGGCGATCGCCGCTGCGCTGCGCGGGTCTGCGCCGTCGAGGAGCCGCGGCCCAACGCCGAACCCAGCGGCACCAGCGGCCACTAGTGCGGCGAACTCGTCGAGTCCTACGTTCGTTGGCACGATCTTGCTCGTTGGGCTCGGTGCCAACGCTGCGCGAATAAATGCCGGAGCGTTGATCGCCGCCGCGGGGAAGAGCTTCACGTAGGTTGCGCCAGATCGTTCGGCGAGGCTGATCTCGGTTGGCGTGAATGCTCCAGGGAGCCAATCGATTCCGGCGGCCGTTGCGGCGGCACCCGTTGCCGGGTCGGTGATCGGCGAGACAAGGAACTGCGCACCCGCATCGATCATGCGCTTCGCCGTTGCCGCGTTGTAGACGCTCCCCGCGCCAATGGCGAGCGTTGGATGGGAAGAGCGCAGTGAGGCGATCGCGGCGGTAACCGCGGCTTCGGCCCCTTCCCCACGCAGGAAGAGTTCGAGTGCTGGCACACCCGCGTCAACGGCGGCATCGGCCCATGCAGACAAGACCGCAGCATCCTGTGCGGCGACCGTGGGGAGGATCCCGACGCGCGTGAAGAGTGGACCAAATACCTTCGCTTCCATGGCGGCAGTATCCCACGCCGCACGCTAGTCTCGCGCCATGAAGATCACCCAT
>JBBAWJ010000097.1:0-2139 GCA_040397255.1 Candidatus Limnocylindrus sp. | reverse complement strand
CGCAGCATTGCAGCGACTGGGAGCAGGATGAGCGCGGCGCCGAGGAGTCCGAGCGCGGTGTAGTTCGCCACGGCAACGACGATCCCCGAGCCGAGTGCCGCAGCGGCGGCCGAACTCCAGATCATGGCGTCGGTCGCCCCTTGCAGTGTGGTGCGCTCCGCCCCATCGAGCCCCTCGGTGAGGAGCGCGGAGCCGGCAACGAATCCAAAGTTCCAACCGACACCAAGCAAGAAGAGGGCAGCAAAGAGGATCGTGCCGCCATCTGGCGGCGCCACTGCGGCGAGCACCGAGGCGAAGGCGCTCAACGCGAGTCCCACCGCGATGATGGCTGGAGTACCGAATCGGCCGGCGAGTCGACCGGAGATTGGCGAGAAGGCGAACATGCCGAATGTATGTCCGCTAATGACAAGTCCAACAGCATCAAGTCCGTGGCCATGCTCGGTCATGTGCAGCGGCGTCATCGTCATCACCAGCACCATCACCACCTGCCCAGCAATCAGCGCCACAACGGCGGCTAGGATGCGTGGTCGGGCAAGCATCTCGCCGAGTGACGCGCTGGCGCGGCCGATGGTGCTCGCACGCGCAGGTGCAAGGGTGGCTGGATCAGGGCGCAGGGTAACGAGGGTAAGGATCGCCGCTGCGGTAACGAAGAGGATCGGTACGCCATAGACACCAGCGAGTCGCGGCAGGTTGAAGCCTTCGGCGATGTTCCCCGAGAGGGTGACGAGGTTCGGCCCAACGATGGAGCCGAGGGTTGAACCCCACACAACAAGGCCGATCGCCGAGGCGCGTCCCGTCTCGGGGTACATGTCGGCGGCGGTGTAGCGCGAGAGCTGATTCGCGGCGTTGGCGAAGCCCATCGCCGCGGTGGCGACGATGAAGAGTGGGAACGAGGAGAGCACCACGGCGATTCCAGCGCCGAGTGCGCCAGCGGCGCCGATGCCGTAGCCGAGCACCAGCCCGGCGCGACGGCCGTAGCGCACCATGAAGCCCGAGAGTAGCTGCGAGGCGGCGGCGGAACCGAGCACGATCGTTGCCCCAGGGAGCCCGGCGAAGCTAGAGCCACCCGAGAGTTCCTTCGCCACGATCGTGGCGATGGTGATGGCGGCGATGTAGCCGGTGCTGCCGAGGCCAACGCCGAGGACGAGCGAGGTCTGAAGGCGACGCCTCGTGGCCGCGGCGGTCACGCCGATGGTGCGGTGGCGAGCGCCTCGTAAATCAACTGGAAGATCTCGGCAGACTTCGGCTCATAGGCGACGAGGGCGTTCGGCTTCTCTTTCTTCGACTGCACGATCGGTCGCTCGTCGACCACGGTCATGCCGCGGGTGAACTCACCGTGCAGCTCAATGTCGACGTGCTTCTCACGCAGGTCAAAGAGGTGCGGGTGCGTAACGGCAAAGATCGCGCACGGGTCGTGCAGTGGTCCGCCGTAGGTGCCGTGCTGCACGCCGTAGGTCGTTGAGAAGAAGTCGAGTAGCTCTGCGGCGAACTTTGCTTTCGGCGTGCCGAGGGAGAGAACGCGCTGCACGAACTCTTTGGTGATCACCACCTGGTGCGTGGTGTTGAGGCCAACCATCTTGAGCGGGCCGCCGTAGTTAAAGACGGTGGAGGCCGCCTCAGGGTCGGCCCAGATGTTGAACTCGCCGTGTGTTGTGTGGTTGCCGTGCAGGTTGCCACCACCCATCAGCGAGATGCCCGCGATGCGCTTTCCAAGGTCGGGGGCAGCGCGCAGCGCAAGGGCGATGTTGGTGAGTGGGCCGAGTGGCGCGAGCCAGACCCCTTCGCCCTCGTGCTTGCGCACGAGCTCGATGATCGCCTCAACGGCGCCGGCCTTCTCGGCGGTGCGCCGCAAAGGTGGCAGCTCCGGGCCCCCGAGCCCCGACTCACCATGAATGTGTGGCGCGTTGCGCGGCGGTGCGACAAGTGGGCGATCTGCACCAGCGAAGACGGGAGCGCTGACGCCAAAGACATCGCAGGCAATCAGGGCATTGGGCAGTGTGCGCGAGAGGGGCGCATTGCCATGGACGGCGGTGATGCCGATCAGATTGGCGTAGTGATTCGCCACAACCAACGCGAACACGTCATCGTGCCCTGGGTCGCAGTCAACGATCATCGTGGGGCGCTTGGCGGCGGTACTCA
>JBBAWJ010000096.1:0-2200 GCA_040397255.1 Candidatus Limnocylindrus sp. | reverse complement strand
AGGAGCGCGACGATAACGTCCTGCACGGTCGTGAGTCCCTCGAGCGCGAACTTCGCCGCCTCGCCCGCACCACCCTTGAGTCGATCGGCCGAGATCGCCTCGAGGAGGTCGCTAAGCAGATGAACCAGGGGAGCGTTGATGACCTCTACGCGGCGATCGGCTACGGCGCCGTTGGCCCACAGCAGGTGGTCTCACGGCTCGGCGTTGCCTCGGACGACGCGAAGTCACTCTTGCCGCTGAGCACGAGCGCCGCGTCGGTTGCCCCGGCTGAGCGAACCGGCGGGATCCGCGTGAAGGGTGTGCCCGACCTCTTGACGCGATTCGGTCGCTGCTGCCGCCCACTCCCGGGCGATCCCATTGTTGGCTTCATCACCCGTGGTAAGGGGGTCACCGTGCACCTCGCCGGCTGCGACGCCTCAACCTCCGCCCGAGAGGCGTCGCGCCTCATCGATGTGGAGTGGGAGATGACGCCAGCCACCACGGAGAGCTACCCAGTGACGATTCGCGTGGAGGGACTCGACCGCACCGGCCTCTTGACGGAGATCACCCAGGTGGTTGCGGAGCAGAAGGTGAACATCCTGTCCGCTACTGTTCAGACGACAGGCCAAACGAATGCGGAGATGTTGATGACCCTTGCCGTCGGCTCCATTAGCGAACTTGCCAGGCTGATGGCGCGACTTGAGCGCGTCCGCGGCGTTCGGAGCGTCTCGCGGGAGCAGCACCAGTGAGCGGCTTCCAGTCTCCTCGCGGACTTCGCGACCTGCTTGAGCCACTCGCGTCAGCGCACGGTTGGGTCACGGATCGCGCCTGGGCCGCCGCAGACGCCGCCGGGTACGCACGCATCGAGTTGCCGATCGCCGAGGAGAGCGCGCTCTTCGAACGCGCCGTTGGTGGCACCTCAGACATCGTGGCGAAAGAGCTCTATCGGCTAGAGCCTCGTGGTGACGATGCGATCACCTTGGCGCTTCGACCCGAGGCAACCGCCGGCGCTGTTCGGGCCTACATCCAACACGGCATGCGCTCTCAGCCGCAGCCCGTGCGCATTGCAACTGTTGCGCAGCTCTTCCGCTACGACCGTCCACAGAAGGGGCGCTATCGCCAGTTCACGCAGTTCGACATCGAGGCGATCGGCGACGGTGGCCCAGGGATTGACCTCGAGGTGATCGAGCTCGGCGCCGCCTACCTGCGCGAACTGGGCCTCACCGACGTGCAGGTGCACCTGAACTCTGTTGGCTGTGCCGCCTGCCGCCCCGCCTACGTTGAGACGTTGCGCGCCCACTTCACGTCGGTGTCGCAGGAGCTGAGCGAGGTGGATCAGTCACGACTCGCCACGAACCCGCTGCGCCTGCTTGACTCGAAAGAGCCTGCGGCGGTCCAGCGTGCAGCGAGCGCACCGGTCATTACCGATCACCTCTGCGCCGAGTGCGCGGCGCATTACGCGGCGGTCACCGCGGGACTGGCGACGATTGGCGCCACCGTTCTCCCTGCGCCGCGACTGGTACGCGGCCTCGATTACTACACCCGCACCGCGTGGGAGTACCTCCTCCCGGGGGAGCAGGGCCAGCAGGGGGCACTGGGCGGCGGTGGACGCTACGACGGACTCGTCGAACTGCTCGGCGGAACTCCCACACCTGCGATCGGCTTTGCCATCGGCATCGACCGAGTTGTGCTCGCGCTGGAGGCGCGCGGACTCTTGCCCGCAGTGTCGGGTGGCCCAGCAATTGTGGTCGCGGGCATTGAGCCCGATTCGGTGGCGAGCCGCGTGGCGATCGCCGGCGAACTGCGAGCTGCGGGGGCGAGCGCACGTGCCGACGTCAGCACACGCAAGATCGGCAAGCAGCTGGAGGGCGCCGTGCGCGATGGCGCGTTGGCGGTCATCATCGTTGAGCCAGATGGGCGCCTCACCTTGCGAGATCTCGTCAAGGCGAGTCAGGGGGAGCCAGCGGAGCGTGGCGGCGTGATCGCCGCGGCACTCCGCCTGGTGCAGAACGAGGGGTAGCATGACCGACGCGGCAAAGCTGACCACGAGCCTCCGGAGCGATGTCTGCGGCGCACTGCGCCCAAGCGACGTTGGTCGACGCGTACGGCTCGCCGGTTGGGTCCACCGCCGACGCGACCACGGCAGCCTCGTCTTCATCGACCTTCGCGATCGCTACGGCATCGTGCAGGTGGTCGTTGACGCCGCCGTCGCCCCCGAAGC
>JBBAWJ010000095.1:0-2238 GCA_040397255.1 Candidatus Limnocylindrus sp. | reverse complement strand
GCTGCGCCCTACCGCGGCATCCAGGACATCGCTGTCGAACAAACTAGTTTTAAAGCTGCACGATTTTGACATGCAGCTTTAAAACTAAAGCAACAAAATTGCTACCTAATAGTATAGTTTCAGCAAGTGCCTGTTTTCTGAAGCAACCTCCTTCGAGTTTTTCCCTTCTTCGCGTCCCATCCTGAATTTCCGCTCCAGGAAAAAGTTCAGGGCAAAGCCATCGTTTTTCGAAGAGTCGGGTCGCTGCCGCCTTTTGCAAAAATCCCTCCACATCGCCATCTTTTCTCGATGCTTTGCTATGAGTGGGGTCATTGCCTCTGCAATCGGGTGTTGTGTATACATCATTACCTTGACCGCCACTTCGGGCGGTAGCATTTGCTCTAGTAGGTTATACATACCTGGCTATACTATACTATATCATTATCTCTTTAAGTCATTTTTTGTTCAAAACCTATCATCATTGTGCAACTTGCTGAACAATGTCAGGACGGCAACCAGATCGGCAACGAGGCGGCGGCGGACGGGAGCCCCAGCAACGACAGCAGCAACCGCGGCAACCCCATTCCGACCGTCAGTGGCGACGCCAAGTCGTCCGACGCGGGCCCGTCCTCGCACGACGAGGCATGCGAGGACGAGGACGTCTTCTCCTCCACCTCCTCCTCCGTGGTCGGCATGGTGGGGGTGCGCGACGAGGACCCCTTCATGGACAGCGACGCCGACTCGCACGTGGAGGTCGTCCCGCCAGCGCCGCCGCGTGCGCCGAGCCCGCCACGCACGGCGTTCCTGCCCTTGGCGTCCAGCAGCAGCGGGGCGAATGCTCCGCCGCCCGAGCCCCCTCGCCCTGGCCTCGTCGGCGGCGGGAGCGCCGGCAACGCCGCAAAGGCGATGGCACGGAAGCTGAAGGCGAAGCAGGAGAAGTTCGAGCGGGAGCAGCAGACGTCCAAGATCCACATCGTCTACAGGGCGGACGGCGCGAAGAAGGGGAAGATCTACGAGATGAAGGAGCAGATCGACATGACGCTCTTGGAGCTCCGCATCAACTTCGTCACGGGCTTGCAAGACATGGGCGTTTTTGACGGGGCTATCCAGTTCTCGGACATCTTGTTCTGGGAGGTGGAGGATCCCGAGTACTGCTACAGCCTCAACAAGACCCTGGGCGAGCTCGGCGACGGCGCCAAAATCCTCGCGCGGCTCAAGGAGGAGGGCGAGGTGGACCCCCAGGACGTCGTCGAGGAGCCGGCAGACGAGGTGGACTTTGCCGCCGAGTTCGAGGACAGCATCCAGGAGATCAAGGTGGAGATGAAGCGGTACAACTACAACCAGGAGCCGCCCTTCACCCTCGTGCTGCCCCACGATGCGACCATCGGTAGCATCGTCCAGAAGGTCTGCGAGAAGATCAAGGGCGAGGATGGCAAGGCCCCTGACACGACGGACGTGCTCATCATCTACCGGTGCCGCGCCTGGCCGACCGAGCACCAGCTCAGCGAGATCCTCCGCAAGTTCCCCACGGAGTCCAAGGCCGGCGTGTCCTCCCTCGAGTACTGCTACAACGCCACGCACAGCTGGAAGCTCCGCGTGGTGCCTGACATGAGCATCGCCCTTCCCAAGGGCGTCAAGTCGTTGCCCCCGTGGACCATCGTGGTGCCGAAGAACGAGAGCGTGAAGGAGATCCAGCACCTCATCAAGAACTTCATGGGCGGCAACCTCCCAGACTACATGCTGTGGAAGAGTGGTACCGGGGGGTTGTCGGTGCGCATGCCCCGGGATCAGAAGATCCACAAGTTCGTGTCGGAGGACATGGACATCCGGCTGTCGAGCAGCGTGCTCTTCCTGAAGGTGCGCTACAGCGAGAAGGACGAGGTCGTGGACTTCCGGGGCGTCAGCCAGATCATGCTCGTGGGGGACTTCATGAAGAAGGTTCACAAAAAGTTCCCGCACGTCAAGCTCGACAACATGTTGCTGAAGACCAACAGTGGCACGACCATCGACGACAGCGCGCGCGAGATCGGTGAGTACAAGTTGATCAACTACCAGGTGCTGGTGCTCTACAGCCGCGGCACTGGCGGCATGGGCAAGCGCGGCGCCTCGACCGGAGCTGCCTCTCGGGCCAGCTCGGCCGGGGCCAAGGCAAAGGACCGCTCCCAGCGCCTGTTGCTGTTGGCGGACGATGCGAAGAAGGCCTTGCTGGAGGCAAAGGAGCCGACGACGGAGAAGCTGAAGGACATGCTGTTGCACTTC
>JBBAWJ010000094.1:0-2266 GCA_040397255.1 Candidatus Limnocylindrus sp. | reverse complement strand
CAATAAGGAGCAGTCGAGCCGCCGCAACGACCAACATGACTTGACCGATCACCGCGAAGAGTGCGATGAGCGGATTGCCGCCGAGCAGCAGAAGGTTCAGCCGGGCGGCCAGCACCACACCGGGCGGTAGCGCAGCCAGCGCAATGATCGCCGCGACGAGCACAATCCCATTTGCGCCAGTGCGACGTGCCCATCCACCAAGCTCACTGATGGAGGTGGTTCCATATCGCCGCCGCACACTCACGAGCCAGAGGCCAAAGAGCGAGGTCGTCAACATTCCGGGGAGCACGATGAGGCGTGACGAGGTGTCGGCCGGTGACTGTAGGGCCGCTGCCGCGGCGAGCGCCAACCATCCGGCGTTACCCACGGCTATGAACCCAACGATCTCACCGATATCGTCGTGCAGCAGGGCAGAGATGGCACCAAAGACGAGCGTTGCCGCCCCAGCGAGCAGGATGCCAGGCACGATCGCACCGCCAAGCGGATCGGTGATGCTGCTTGAGAGCGCTGAGAGCTCACTCATCACAATCAGGGCGAGCGCTGAGGGGATCCACACGCCAACAAGGAGTGAGCCGACGATCGGGAGCGCCTCGAAGATTTTGATCAGTCGGCCATGGAAGGGGAAGACCCCTGCGGCCACGATGAGCACGATGGAGACGCCGAGCGCCGTTCCTGCGGCGAGAGATGCGGGCGTCGCATACGAGGCGTCCACCGCGGCATATGAGATTGCGGTGCGCAGGATCTCCGCAATCACAACTGCAGGGAGCAGCAGTGAGACGGTTCGAAGGTCGCGGAAGACGGCACGTGCACGACCCACATCATCCTTGCCGCTCGCCGCTGCGCCAGAGATACCCAAGCTGGCGAAGAGGAGAAGCGCAATCGGCGCGATGCCGGATGGAATCGCTAGCGCCAGGTCAATCGCAGCGATACCGAAGAGGGCAATCTGCCCCATGGTGCCTGCTCGACGACCCTCGCCAGCGCCGACGATGATGGCGAAGACGATGCCGCCCAGTAGCACCAGCAGGCGACCCGGCTCGGAAGGGTCGATGGTGATCTGGCCAATCCTGAGCGTTGAGAGATAGCCGGCGCCAGCGAGCGCTGCACCAACAGAGGTTCCTAGCAGCAGGAACTGTACGCCGAGCGTTGCGTAGGTCGCAGCGTCATCGCGTTCCGATCCGCGCCAGAGTTGAATGAGTGGAACGAGGGCAAGGGAGGTTAGCGCCGTCAGAACGGGGAAGAGCGCGCGGATCGCCGTCAGGATGACCTCTTCGGTCATCGCTCCTCCTCCGCATTTGAGATGCGCGTTGCAACACTGCCGCCAACGATCAGGATGCAGGTGAACCCGGCACTAATCGCTAGCGCGCCGAGCGGGTCAAGTGCCCCAAAGATTGAAGTGCGCAGGAGCATTGTGCCCGCAAGGGTGACGACGGCGGCGCGCGTCGTTGCCTCAATGAAGCGACTCGTAAGGAGCGGCGGCAGGCCAACAACAAGGAGGGCGATGCCGGCGGCTCGAAGCGCATCCCTACTCGATTCAATGGGGAGAGCAAGCGGCACGAGGCCAAGCAGGAGGCCAGCCAACCCGCTGGCGACGACAACAGGATGATCGCGCAGTGTGTGCACCAGGGTGCGCAGGGAGAGATCGCGACGCAACGCCTCTCGCTTAAAGAGGTTCCCAGGGACTGCGGCAACGAGGCCGATGCCGATGGCGGAGAGGCGCAGAATCAGGCCGATACGGTTCGGATCTGCAACAGAGAATTCCAGCGCGCCCGAGCTCAGCGCCAGGACGGCGGTGGCGACCCATGCACCCCGACTGGCGCTGGTGACGGCCAGCGTGCCAGAGAGGATGGCGATGAGGACGAGTGGCAGCTCAAGGCTGGGCATCTAGGGTGCAGCCTGTCGGTAGGTTGGCGGAGTGATGATGGTGAGCAGGTCAATCGGGAAGTAACGCAAGATGGCGCGCCCGATCACGCTTGCTGTGGGGATTGGGCCGTAGGCACGCGAATCGGAGGAGTTCGAGCGGTGGTCTCCGAAGACGAGGAGCTCAGTCGCTCCCAGAACCCAACGACCAGACTCTCCGGCCCCGCCGCCGCCACCATCGCGATAGGTGTAGGTCTCGTCAATCGGCACCCCATCCACGCTGATCACCCCATCAACCATGTCGATCGTCTCGCCGGGAAGGCCGATCACGCGCTTGATATACGGGGTCCCGGCTGCGTCACCAGGCCAGGTGCTGGGGGGTCGGAAGATCACGATGTCGCCCCGGTGG
>JBBAWJ010000093.1:0-2289 GCA_040397255.1 Candidatus Limnocylindrus sp. | reverse complement strand
TGGTCATTCTCGCGGGGGTGGCGGCGATGTATTCGCTCGGCGTCTGCCTCTCTTCGGTCTTCCTGATCTCAGGTCGCGAGGCAGATCACCTCGGCAGCCTCCTGAACGAGCCGATGCAACTGCTGGGTGGCGTCTACGCGCCGGTGCGTTCCATGGGCACAGCTGGGGTGGTCGCGCTCGGCATCTTGCCACTCGCCCCAGCGATTGATGCGCTGCGCCAGGTCGCGGTGCCACAACTCGCCGCGACAGGAATCTTGCCTGTCGGCGTTGAGCTCCTGATTCTGCTGGTGATGACGATCGTCTTTGGTGTGATCGGGCGAGTACTGCTTGCGCACATTGAGCGCGTTGGTCGTGCCGGTGGAAAGTTGTTGGCGCGTGCCGATTAGCGCAGGTTCTGCACCCGAGGTGCGGCCGTTCGGCCCGCTGCGCGGCGGCGCTGCAGATGCCGCTCGCTCCCTTGTTGCCTCGGCGCGACTCGCGTGGGCGATTGAGGGGAACTGGGCGGAGCCGATCTATCTCGCCGCGTTCCTCATCGTTCGGCCGCTCGCGTTTCTCGGACTCTTTCTCGCCGTCCTGAGCATTGGTGGATCGCTGAACGTTGCGACGATTGGATTTGTGGTGATCGGTCAGGCCGTCTTCCAGATCGTTAGCGCAGCACTTGAGGGCCCAACGCATGCGCTACTCGACGACCGCGAGCGCTACCGCACGATTCGCTACATCTTTGCAACGCCATCGTCACTGCTGCCTGTCTCCATTGGTCGCTCGTTGGTGAAGGCCAGCATTTCGGGGTTTAGTGCCCTCATCGTGATCGGCGCAGGGATGCTGCTCGGTGTGCCGATGCGCGCGGGCGGGCCAGACCTGCTGCTCGTTGCAGCGGTGCTGCCACTCGGGCTCCTCTCGGTTGTTGGGCTCGGAATAGTCCTCGGTGGTCTCTGTGTGCAGCTCCGCAATGACGCGTGGTCGTATCCAGAGGCGGTCTCATCAACCGTCTTCTTGCTCTGCGGTGCGATCTTCCCGCTCGAGGTGCTCCCAGGGCCCGTGCAGAACATTGCAGCAGCACTTCCGATCACTTGGTGGATTGAGGGGTTGCGCCGCGCGCTCCTCGGCACGACCTCACCAGGTATCCTCGGCACCATGCCCACCAACGAGCTCCTGCTCATCCTTGCCGTGGGTACTGCGGTGATTTGGCTCATCTCGCCTCGGCTCTTTGTGGCAGGGATCGATCGCGCCCGTGAGAAGGGGTATCTCGACCGGAACACCGCTTCGTGAGCCGCCCTGCGCTGAGCGTCCGCGCCGTCGCCGAAATTGGCGTGCTTATTGCTATGGCAACGTGGGCGATCAACTTCACCGTTGTCAAATCGGCAGTGTTGGTCTGGCCCGTGCTGCCATTCTCTGCCATTCGCATCACCGCTGCTGGCATCTTGGTGCTTGGTTGGGCAGTCATGCGCGGCGCAAACTTTCGTATGGCACGTCGTGATCTGCTCGCAGCCGCACTCTTTGGCGTGATCGGGCAGGGCCTGTATCAACTCCTCTGGGCCGGTGCGTTCGGCACCATCAATGCGGGCACCAGCGCGCTCCTCATTGCGGTGACGCCGTTTCTCACGGCGATACTCGCCTCACTCCTGCGCATCGATCCGCTGAAGCCTGCGGTTGCCGTGGGCGGCATCATTGCCTTCGCTGGTGTTGTGGCCGTTGCCCTTGGTGAAGGGGCTGGCGCGTTCGGTGGCGAAACTACGGGTGTGTTGATGACACTCGCCGCCGCGGTCTGTTGGGCGGCATATCTGCTCGCAGGCGCGCGCGTCATCCCACGCGTCGGCGCCATTGCCTGGACCGCCTGGAGCATGATCTTCGGTGGAGGTGCACTCTTCGTTACCGCGATCGCCGCTGGACAATTTGACGGGCTTGCTGCGCCACCACCAGCCGCCATCTTCGGCCTGGTCTTCTCGACGCTCGGATCGAGCAGCCTCGCCAACGTCTTGTACTTCACCGCAGTGCCGATCGTTGGCGTCTCCCGCGTCGCCAGCTTCCAGCTACTGGTGCCGTTCCTTGCCGTCGTTGTCTCCGCCGCTGTGCTCAGCGAGGCCCTCGAGCCGATCCAGGCGTTCGGCGGCGCACTCATCCTCTTGGGCATCTGGGCAGGGCGCCAAACGACCTCCCCGTTCCGCCGTCGCCTGCGATAGACTCCGTCAGGCTCGTTCGGGAAACCCCGAGCGCCCCACCTTGAGTGATGGAGGGAGAGCGACCAATGGCGACGAAGTTCGTATTCGTCACTGGTGGTGTCACCTCCTC
>JBBAWJ010000092.1:0-2346 GCA_040397255.1 Candidatus Limnocylindrus sp. | reverse complement strand
AGGGCGCGAGGTCCTGGCCCTGCATGGCCGGCGGAGCCGGGATGCCCGCCGCTGCGAAAGCTCATTCGGCTCGGGCAGCCATCAGAGAGCCGAACGCATCCATGCCCTCGCGATACCCGGCTTATCCGACGTGGAACTGGGTTGAGGTAACTTGGAAAGACTCACCTGAAGCCAACTTGGTAGAAGCCCAGTCGAATCAGGTGCTTTGGTTCGTAGGAAGCGATTCGCCGGAGCATCTTACGGCAATGGTTCCGGGGGTGTAACAGTTCTTCTGTAATCTGGTTCAGCATAGCACGGCGGATTTTTTGCAATAATCCTGACGGAGCGAAGCGAAGTTAGGATTATTGCAAAAAATCCGGGCCGCCGCCCCCCCTCCCTCCGATGCCGGAGGATGCGGGGTGGCGGGTCCGGCCAAGGAGAGCAGGATGGAGAGATATTCGACGTCTCCTCAATCCAACATCCCCATGACCGAACCACTCCTCTCCCATACCCAGTCCGACGCCATGCTCAATCATTTCCTCGCCGACGGACTCGAAGGCCTGCCCGGCGCGATTGGCCTGCTCATCAACGCCGCCATGAAAATCGAGCGCTCCCAGCACCTTCAGGCCACCGCCAACGAGCGCACCGACCAGCGCCTCGGCTTCGCCAACGGCTTCAAACCCAAAACCCTCCTCACCCGCAGCGGCCCCGTCGAACTCGCCATTCCCCAGATCCGCGACTGCGCCACTTCCTTCTACCCCAAGGCCTTCGACAAAGGCCAACGCAGTGAAAAAGCCCTGACTCTGGCCGTCGCCGAAATGTATTTGCAGGGTGTGTCCACCCGCCGCGTCACCGCCGTCCTGGAAAAACTCTGCGGCACCTCCATTTCCTCCACCGAAGTCAGCCGCGTCGCCGCCCAGCTGGATCCCCTCCTCGAGCAATGGCGCACCCGGCCCCTTGATCCCATGCGATACCTCTTCATGGACGCCCGTTATGAAAAAGTGCGGGTCGGGGGCACCGTCCGCAGTTGCGCCGTGCTCATTGCCATCGGCATCCGCGAGGCCGATGGCCGCCGTGTCATCCTCGGCGTCTCCGTTTCCCTCTCCGAAGCTGAAGTCCACTGGCGCGAATTTCTGCAAAGCCTCCGGGAACGCGGCATCGGCACCCCCGCTCTGATGATAAGTGACGCCCACCCGGGCCTCAAAGCCGCGTGCGCCGCCGTCTTCTCCGGCGTGCCGTGGCAGCGCTGCCAATTCCACCTCCAGCAAAACGCCCAGGCCTACATTCCCAAAGCCGATCAAAAGCTCGTGGTTGCCGGCGAGATCCGCCGCATCTTCGACGCCGCCAGCCTCGCCGAAGCCGAAGAACGCCTGCGGCAGCTCGTCACCAAATACCGTGGCAGCGCTCCCAAACTCGCTACCTGGCTGGAGGAAAACCTCCCCGAAGGCTTCGCTGTCTTTGGCCAGCCCGAGGCACAACGCCGGCGCCTGCGCACCTCCAATGCCTGTGAAAACCTCAACCGCCAAGTCCGCCGCCGCACCGCCGTGGCGGGCCTGTTCCCCAACGAAGCCTCCCTCCTGCGCCTCGTTAGCGCCATCCTGATGGAAATCTCCGAGGACTGGGAAACCTCCAAGTGCTATCTTGCCCTTCCCAAAACCACCCACTCCCGCTGAAATCCTAAAAACTTTTCCCCATCCCCACTCCCCGCTCTAACTGAATCGAAGAATTTACAGAAAAAAAGTTGCTCCGCCTATGCATTTCCGGCGCTATGGCAAAGTTTTCCTGAGATTTCTCCACCGCTGGATGCATGGCCTATGGAATTCAATGATTCAGATCAATCGCAAAAGATCAATTGACCGTTACCCGGATGTATTGTGAGTAGCAGCGCTGTCAATGATTCATTGGATTGGACAAAATTTCCGCCTTGGCAACCCTGAAGCAGTGCCCTGCGCCTTTATGCCAAAGACACCGCAGTATCGAATGGGGACAGCCGGCTTCTGCTGGCGTTGAAACTTTTTGAGTCAGCGAAAAATCAGGTATTTTGTTTAGTGGGGTGTGCGGACCACTTTCTACCGGCGACGGGTTTCGAGGATTTTTTGGAAGGAGCGGCTGCGGATTTCGTCGAGGGTGAGGCCGGTGGCGAGGGCTTCGGCTTCGGTGATGGCTCCGCAGGCGATGCCGCGCAGGAAGAAATTCAGCAGGCCTTGGCCGGTGCCGGCGTCGTCGAAGACATCGCCGAAGAGGGAGGCCTGGGCGGCTTTTTCGACGAAGGTTTTCAGGCGTCCGGTGGCGGCGGGGAGGGCGGAGAGGAAGAAACTGTAAACGGCGGCGTAGCGCGGGATGAATTGCGCGGGATGCAGGTCCCAG
>JBBAWJ010000091.1:0-2353 GCA_040397255.1 Candidatus Limnocylindrus sp. | reverse complement strand
GCGGCCAACGTCGCCCGCGCCAATCACCACACGAACAACCTGATTCGCCCAGCGCGCGAGTGACACGCGCACCTCGGTATATGCAGCGTATCGGTAGCGCGAAGCGGCGAGGCGCTGGTGCACCAGTGTGCGGGTGCCGTCTTGGGCCTCAACCCAGACGCGAAACCAGTCGGCCGAGGTTGCCGTAGGGCCGTACGAGAACGAGGCGCTAAAGACCAGATCGCCAGGGCTGGCGCCGAGCGTGATCTGCGGCGACCGTGCAGTGGTGATGCCGTCTAGGTCATAGCTGTTCGCGTATCGCCCGGCCGCGGCGCCGGTGACCATGGCGTGGTGTCCGGAGACTGCGTCGTCGAGCTGCATGCTGCGCGCGCCAATGCGCACGCGCGCCGGGTTTCCCCGCTCAAAGCGACCACCGGTTGCCGTGTCGGTGCCGTACGGATTCACGACCCAGCCTGTGGCGCGCTCGAAGTCGTCGAAGCGCGGACCGCATGTGCGCACGCCGAGCCCAGCAGGATCGGCAGGGCACTGCGCCTGGTTGATCAGCCACAAGATCGCTGGGCGGTTCCCGGCAACCTCACTCGCCATCGCCTCAGCGGATGGATAGAAACGCGAGATCTCGCTCGTGTAGAGGCCGATCTCCATGAGTAGGCTCGGCACCCTATAGGTGGTGTACATCCAATCGGTAGATGCGCCACCTGTTGGGGAGTATTGGAAGTGTGCGTACCCATTGATCTGTGAGATGCCGATCACAAGCGCGTTCATCGTGAGCCGATCGTCGAGCGTCGTTGCACGCACGCCAGCAGATTGTGGGAAGCGTGGCCAGGCGATGTAGCGCCCAGCAGCGTGCAAGCTGAGGTAGATCGTGATGCGCTGCACTCCGTCACGAACACGCGACGCCACAAAGTCACGCATGGCGGAGGTCTCTGGCGCTGAGAACGGTGCTGTTCCAGCGTAGTAGCGCGAGGTTGGGCGGCGCGACAGAGTGCCGCAGCACCGCCAATACGCGCTGTAGTTGCGATTCAGGTCGGTGCCGATCGAGGTGGTGCCAGGCGTTGGCTGTCGGTTCGCTCGCCAGTTCCACGGACCGTTCTCGGTGAATTCAAACGCCAAGCCGTCAGGGTTTACGGCAAACACGATCCACACGACTCGCTCGTTGACGATCGCCGTGATCGCTTCGTCAACACCGTATCCATCAGCAAGGGCGTGCAGCAGGTCAAGCGCCTGGGCTACGGTGGCGTGCTCGTTGGAGTGATGCAGCGCATCAATGAGCACCTCAGGCTCGCCCTCTTCTGCTGCAACGTTGTCGCTGATTTTGGCAGCGTAGAGTTCGCGCCCCTCGTAGCTCTGGCCAATGGAGAAGACGTCGACGATGTCGGGATGCGCGGTCTCAACTTCCAGGATCTCAACACCGATCTGTTCGTAGGTCTTGAATGCCTCGGGCCAGGGCTCGATCGCCTCTGCGACCGGAGCGGTGCCGCTCATCAGCGCACCGATTACGAGGGCAACCAGGAGCTGAACATGGCGAAACATCACATTCAGTATGCACCGAAAAACGGCACCGCCCCCACCTGTAGGTGGAGGCGGTGCGTGTGTATGAAGCGACTCCCCGTTACTGCGCCCGCTTCACCTCGCGCCTGCGCACGGTGAGGCTTGCCGCCGCGGTGACCGCCGTGAGCAGCACCAGCGTGGTGCCCCACAACGATCCGTCACGATCGGTTGAGGGCAGCCCTGCGGTGGGCTCTTCAAGGTAGGCGAACTCAAATCCTATTTCGTTTGAGGTCATCAGGAAGAAGAGCTTATTGTTGAGTACCGAAACTGAATACGAGCACATGCAGTAAAGGCCTGCGTTCGTTCCAGGAATCGCTGCGGATTCAATGACGGTCTCGTTGTTAATGCGCATCAGTTTTGTGCCTGTAGCATCGGACGCCTTGAAGTAGAGCCAGTCGCCGAGCGGTGTGAAGTATGTTGGAGAGGAACTATTGGCACCGCTGTTTGCGGTGTTGATATCTTCTACCAGCTCGGTGGTTGATCCATTCGTGCGCCAGAGCTCGCCTCCAGAGGATCCGTCGTTAGCCTGGAAGTAGATCCAGTCGCCGAATCGCGTGAAGACCGCTGGGTAGGAGCCGATGCCGCCCACGTTGATGTCTTGTACGCGTTCGGTTGTGCTCCCGTTCGTACGCCACACCTCCCAACCGGAGGTGCCGTCGTCAGCGCTGAAGTAGAGCCAGCTCCCGAGAGCCGCGAAGGAGTTTGGAAACGAGCTCCCTGATCCACCGTTCGTCTGATTGATGTCGAACACGCGTTCGGTCGTGCTGCCGTTTGTGCGCCAGAGCTCGTATCCATAGGTACCGTC
>JBBAWJ010000090.1:0-2370 GCA_040397255.1 Candidatus Limnocylindrus sp. | reverse complement strand
CGGCTCGGCGCCTGCTGATGAATCGCACGTCCGTGACCGAGGTAGGCCTGAATCGCATCCTGCGCCGGCTCACCGATAGGGACAATGCGCTCCCGTCGACCCTTACCGAAGAGCCTCACTGAACCGTCGTCTAGATCGAGGGAGTCTAGGTCCAGATCAACGATCTCACTGACGCGACCACCCGACCCGTAGAGGAGTTCACCGAGTGCGCGGTTCCGCGATGCATTCGCACGAGCGATGTCGCTCTCATCGGCGGGAGTGCCCAGCGCCGTCAGTAGACGTTCAACCTCTTCTACGCCCAACACCGTTGGCAGGGTACGTCGCGATCGCGGCAGATCGATCTCATCACTGATGGAGCGCGCGATGATCCCTTCGCCTTCAGCGAATCGGTAGAGAACGCGCAGTGCTGCGGCTCGCCGCCGCATGGTGGAGAGCGCGTTGCCAGGCTGGGCGATCCACTCCTGCGCTGCCTTGGCCGAACTCTTCCAGGCACCGCTCGCGCCGAGTGATTCCGCAAACGACTGGTAATCCCCGCGGTAGGCGGCGACGGTGCGAGGCGCGAGGTTTCGTTCTACTCCGAGATAGAGGATGCAGGAGTCAATCAGGCGATCAATCTCGCTCCGTGACGCCGTGGGCATTAGCGGCCGCGACGTGCGTTGGCCAAGAGTTCGTTGGCGGCGGCGGTTGCGCCGCTGCCAGCCCCTTCGCCGGCCAGCATTGTGGCAAGCTCTACCACCCGCTCGTCATCGGTAAGGCGCTGCACCTGCGTGAGGGTGCGACCATCGACCTCCCGCTTAGAGACGCGCAGGTGAATGTCGGCTTGCGCCGCCACCTGCGGCAGGTGCGTGACGCAGAGGACCTGGTGCTGTGCGGAGATGCGGCGCAAGCTTCGACCGAGAGTCTCCCCCGCCCGCCCGCCGAGTCCCGCATCAATCTCATCAAAGACCAGGGTGCGCGCCTCACTTGCATCACTGAGCGCCTCTTCAATCGCCAGTGAGACGCGACTCAACTCACCGCCAGAGGCGATCTTGGCAATGGGTCCGGCTGGCTCGCCCGCATTCGGGGCAAACATGAACGAGACATCGTCTCCGCCCCCCTGATCAACGGCGCATGGCACCCCCTCAACGAGTGGATCGCCATCTGTGCCGCCGCGGGGCGCAAGCGGGATCGCGAAGCTTGACGGCAGGTCGAGAGCAATCAGTGCTGCGTTCACCGCCGATGCCAGCGTGGCGGCGCCCGCCCGTCGCACCGTCCGAAGTGCGGTGGCTGCCTCGCCGATGCGTGCGTTGAGCGCAGTGAGCTGCTGGGTAATCGCAGTGCGGCGCTCCTCTGCGCCATCGAGACGCGACACCTCTTCGCGTGCGCGCGTGAGCGCGACAAGGAGACCCGCCTCGTCGGTGCGGAAGCGTCGCTGCAGCGCCAGCAGGAGCGCCAGCCGATCCTCAAGCTCACCCAGGCTGCGCGCACCTCCCGCGAAGGGTGTGAGTCCCGCCGCCTCGCGCCCAAGGTCGTCGATCTCAATGGAGAGTGCGCTGATCCGCTCTTGCAGCGCTGCGGCGTCGCCATCAAGCCGAGCCAACTCTCGCGCGATCCGCTCAGCGATCGCCGCACGGGCTCGCAAGCCGCTGCGCTCCTCGTTCAACGCCTCCCGTAGCTCGTCATGCAAGGCAGAGATGCGCTCGCTATTTGAGGCGCGACGCAACTCCTCCTTGAGCTCCGCCTCTTCGCCCTCGCGAACCTCGGCGGCCTCAAGATCGTCTCGCTCCGTGCGCGCGACCTCCAAGAGGGCGAGACGACGCGCGTCATCGCCACCGAGGCCTTGGAGCTCCTCGTGCAGGGTGCCGCGCTGCTGAATGAGACTGGCGACCTCGGCACGATGCCCCCCGGCCTTCGACCATCGGTCGAGCAGCTCGCGCTGCCGCCCAGGGTCACCGAGGCGCTGCTGGTCATGTTGGCCATGTATATCAATGAGTGGGCCGATCTCGCCAGCGAGGCGGCCGATTGTCACCAACTCGTCGTCAATGCGGGCAACGGAGCGCCCCTCGGCGTACACCTCACGAACGGCGATCTGGTCGCGACCCTGCGCTGAAATTTGGAGATCGACACGGAGGCGGTCGGATCCGGCGCGTACCGCCCCTGAGTCTCCGCGACCACCGCGCGCGAGCGCGAGAGCGTCAACGAGGAGTGACTTCCCCGCCCCAGTCTCGCCGGTGAGCACCGTGAGGCCGAGACCAAATTCCACACGAACCGCATCGATGATCGCGAGGCCCGCCACGCCAAGCTCGCGAATATGCGAACCCTTCGGCGCACTCACCGTGGGAGGAGGTCGACCTTCTGGCGGACCAGATCCCAGAATGGGGCGGCGCCCTG
>JBBAWJ010000089.1:0-2415 GCA_040397255.1 Candidatus Limnocylindrus sp. | reverse complement strand
CCTTGTCCGGCAGTAACGAGGCGCAGGTCGCGCGGGTCATTCTTGGTGATCGCTGCGGCGCGCGCCATTTACTTTGCCGAAAGTTGTATGGAGTTTGAGTCGGTGCGTGCGCGCTCGTATCCAGCCTGATACATGAAGACGCGCAAGAAGGCGTACTTTCCGGCGATCTTGCTGGTCACCGTGAGTTTGGTTGATGTTGCACCCTTGATCGCCGCGCAGCTCGTGCGCGGCGCGGCGCTACAGATGTACCACTGGTATTTGAAGCTTGGCGTTGGGCCGCCAACCCACGTGCCGCGTGTGCCTGACACAATGTTCCCGATCTGGTTGATGCGCGGAGCAAGGGTTGCGCGCGCTGGCGCGAACACCGTGATGCGAACAGTTGCGTAGGCTGGTTGGTGCCACTCATTGCCATCTTTGAAACCTTGCAAGATGCAGGTGCCGACCTTGAGGTAGCGGATCGTGCGCCCGCTGACCGTGCAAACCATTCGTGTGAGCGACGTTGCGACGAATGGCGCCATGGTGCTCCCGCCGCCGTTGCCATAGCTTCCTGTGCTACCGACAGATTGGTAGGCGGGGCCCACCTGGAAGATGAGTGGTGTTTGCGTGAGCCTGAACACCTCAAAGGTGCGCGTCACCGAATCAGCCGCGCGATACGTGCTGGTACCAGCCTGCTCGGCAAGAATGGTGCAGGTTCCTGGCCTGAAGACCTTCAACTCAAAGTTGGCGCCATTGAACTGTGGCTCGCACACGCTGCTGGAGAGGCCCGAGTAGCTGATGGGCAAACCAGCGCTGCTGAAGCGCGGGAGGAGTTGGGCAGCGGTTGGATCAAAGCTGCGGTCACTCAGAGCATCGAGGCCGATCGTCTGACTCCCTTGCACGATGGTGAAGCTGCGCTCAATGGAGGTTGCGCGCTCATAGACGGTGTCCCCCGCCTGGGTCGCGACCACGGTGCAGGTGCCCAGATCCAGTAGGCGCAGGCGCCACGTGCTGACGAGGCTGTCGGGGGCGAGTGCTTCGCAAACGGTCGGCGTGCTGATCTCGTAGCTCACGCTCAGTCCTGAGCTCGCGCTCGCGGTGAGCACCGGCGGGGCTGTGCCGTACGGAACATCTGCTGCAGTGAGCAGCGGGCCCGCGCCAAAGCTGATCGTTTGTGGCGTGCCGGTGATCGTGATGTTGACGCTCGCACTCGCCGCCACGTGGTCCTCGGCGGCGGGCGTTGCGGCATTAAGGGCACAGGTTCCTGTGCTTGTCGCGGTCAGTGTGCTTCCGTCCAAGGTGCAATTGGTCGCACTCTCACTGGCGAGCTCTAGCGTGACAACGCCAGAGAAATCGCTTGACGCGGAGACGGTTGCGCTCTCACCAACCGCCATTCGGTCTGGGGCAGTGATCGCAATCGTTGGTTGACCCATGTTGAGCGCGCCGACTGCATCAAGGAGCCCCACTCCGCACTGATGCTGTGAGCCAGTCGGAGTTTCACTCGTTGTGACGCACGGCCGCAGGGTGTCTGCAGGGAACGGCCGAGCGCCGGCGTAGATCGCCGCCTCAATCTGGCTCGGTCCCCATGTTGGATGCTGGCTTGCAACAAGTGCAGCGACACCAGCAACATGCGGTGCCGCCATGCTTGTGCCCTGATAATTCGTGTAGCCGTAGCCAGTAAGCGTGCTTGCGCCGGTGCCGATCGTGGAGAGAATGCCGGAATCACGAGACATGTCACCACCTGGTGCGGCAATATCAATGATGCTCCCAAAGTTGGAATAATACGCGAGACCGCCAACTCGACCTACCGCTGCGACAGTCACCGTGTCGTTGCAGTTTGCTGGCGTGAAGTTTGCCGCGTCGCGGAAGCTGTTCCCTGCCGCCGTAACGACAACGGTTCCAGCGGCACGTGCTTGCGAGATCGCATCTTGTAGCGTTGACCAGCAGGAGCTACCGCCACCGAGTGACATGTTGATGACGTCGGCCGGATGCGCATTGTCTGTTAGGCCGAATGCGCTCCATGGGCGCCCGTCCCAACTTGTGGTGAGACCAGCGGCCCAGCGAATACCGTCAATGACATCGTTGAATGATCCGCCGCCCGCGCCAAGTACGCGCACATGTTGAATCAACACGTTCGGTGCAATGCCACTGATGCCAATCTCGTTCTGCGCCGCACCAATCGTGCCCGCCACGTGCGTGCCGTGCCAACTCGACGGATACCAAGCCCAGTCGCCTTCGTCGGTTGGATTCATGTCGCGGGCGTCGCCATCGCGTGCGGTGCCACTGTTCTCAATCATGTCGACGCCCCAACCGTCGGGCATGTTCGCGATCAGATCGGGATGGTTCGTTTGGCCAGTATCAATAACGGCGACAACGACACCGGCACCCGTCGTGGTGCCCCACGTTGGCGAAACATTTGCAGCGCCCTCCTTCCCTGTT
>JBBAWJ010000088.1:0-2444 GCA_040397255.1 Candidatus Limnocylindrus sp. | reverse complement strand
GCTCCTGGCGATACGCTCGGCGCTGGAGGGAGCGGACCAGTCCCACCCGACTCAAGAGCGAGCCAGCCAGCTGCTGCCGCTGCAACGAAGATCGACCCTGCAACCAGCGAGACGGTGATGATGTTGGCGAACGGTCGGGTCTCCGCCTCATGCACGGTCTGACTCTGTGGCGTGAAGCCAACGAGCAGAAGTCGAATCGCTGCAACGACCAAGAGGATCTGACCAATGAACGCAAAGAGTGCGATCAGGGGATTACCACCGAGCAGCAACAGATTTAGTCGCGCTGCGAGTACGGCACCAGGTGGCAGCGCTGCGAGCGCAATGATCGCGGCGACAAGAGCAATCCCGTTTGCGCCCGTGCGACGCGCCCACCCACCGAGTTCACTAATCGAGGTGGTTCCATATCGTCGCCGCACGCTCACGAGCCAGAGACCAAAGAGTGAGATGGTCAAGATCCCGGGGAGCACGATCAGTCGTGAAGAGGTGTCGGTCGGTGACTGCAAGGCGGCCGCCGCGGCGAGCGCCAGCCATCCGGCGTTCCCCACTGCGATGAAGCCAACGATCTCACCGATATCGTCGTGCAACAGGGCGGAGACAGCGCCGAAGACCAGTGTTGCAGCGCCCGCAAGCAGGATGCCAGGCACGATCGCGCCACCGAGAGGATCCGTGATACCGCTCGCCAGTACCGAAAGCTCGCTCATCACAATGAGGGCAAGTGCCGAGGGGATCCAGACACCGACCAGGAGCGAGCCCACAATCGGGAGGGCCTCGAAGATTTTGATCAGTCGGCCATGGAAGGGGAAGACCCCTGCGGCCACGATGAGAACGAGCGAAACGCCGAGCGCCGTTCCTGCGGCGAGCGACGCGGGGGTGGCGTACGACGCATCAACGGCGGCGTAGGAGATTGCCGTGCGCAGAATCTCGGCGATTACGACTGCGGGGAGCAGAAGGGAGACGGTGCGAAGGTCGCGGAAGACGGCACGAGCACGACCAACATCGTCCTTGCCGCTCGCCGCTGCGCCAGAGATACCTAGGCTGGCGAAGAGGAGGAGTGCAATCGGTGCAATGCCGGATGGAATCGCCAACGCGAGATCAATCGCGGCGATACCGAACAGCGCAATCTGCCCCATGGTGCCGGCTCGACGCCCCTCGCCAGCGCCGACGATCACTGCGAAGACGATGCCGCCCAGCAGCACCAGCAGGCGACCAGGCTCTGAAGGGTCGATGGCGATCTGGCCAATCTTGAGTGTTGAGAGATAGCCGGCGCCAGCGAGCGCTGCACCAACGGCGGTGATGAGCAGTAGGAGCTGTACGCCAAATGTTGCGTATGTCGCGGCGTCATCACGCTGCGGTCCGCGCCAGAGTCGAATGAGCGGAACGAGGGCGAGGGAGCTCAGCGCCATGAGCGTAGGGAAGAGGGCGCGGATCGCCGCCAGGGCTTCCACTTCGGTCATCGCTCCTCCTCAGCGTTTGAGATTCGCGTTGCAACGCTGCCGCCAACGACCAGGATGCAGGTGAACCCTGCGCCAATCGCCAGCGAGGTGAGTGGATCAAGTGCCCCAAAGATGGAGGTGCGCAGCAGCATGGTTCCCGCAAGCGTCACAACGGCTGCGCGCGTTGTCGCTTCAATGAAGCGACTGGTAAGGAGCGGTGGCAGGCCGACGACGAGGAGTGCGACGCCAGCGGCACGGAGCGCATCGCTACTTGATTCAATCGGGAGAGCGAGTGGCACGAGCCCAAGCAGAAGGCCGGCGATTGCGCTGGCAACGACGACAGGGTGCTCGCGCAGGGTGCGCACAAGGGTGCGGAGGGCGAGATCACGGCGCAGCGCCTCTCGCTCAAAGAGGTTTTCAGGGAGTGCCGCGACGAGGCCGATACCAATTGCCGAGAGGCGCAAGATCAACCCGATGCGGTTCGGATCTACGACGGAGAATTCGAGCGCGCTCGAGGTCAGCGCCAGGATCGCGATGGCGACCCATGCACCGCGACCGGCACTGGTAACTGCCAGCGTGCCCGCCAGGATGGCGATGAGGACGAGAGGCAGCTCAAGGCCGGGCATCTAAGGTGCGGCCTGTCGGTAAGTTGGCGGCGTGATGATGGTGAGCAGGTCGATGGGGAAGTAGCGCAAGATCGCCCGCCCGATCACGCTGGTGGTGGGGATAGGGCCGTAGGCACGCGAGTCGGAAGAGTTCGAGCGGTGGTCGCCGAAGACGAGGAGCTCTGTGGGTCCGAGTACCCAGCGGCCAGACTCACCGGCCCCGCCTCCACCACCGTCACGGTAGGTATAGGTCTCATCGATCGCTATCCCATTCACGCTGACCACCCCGTCGACCAGGTCGATCGTCTCGCCAGGGAGTCCAATCACTCGCTTGATATATGGGGTGCCCGATGCGTCACCAGGCCAGGTGCTGGGGGGTCGGAAGATCACGATGTCGCCCCGGTGG
>JBBAWJ010000087.1:0-2574 GCA_040397255.1 Candidatus Limnocylindrus sp. | reverse complement strand
CCCCCCTGCCGATCAGCGCTTGGTAACGCTACCAAGGAGGCACGTGCCCCGATTTGGGGTCAAGGTAGATCGGAGCTCACGCTCCGGTTTGTGGAGGTACACACGATGGCCGAAGTTTATTGCGTTAAGTGCAAGGCAAAGCGCGAAGCTATTGACACGAAGAAGGTCACGATGAAGAACGGCAAGCCAGCGCTCGAGGGCAAGTGCCCAGTGTGCGGCACCAAGGTCTTCAGGATCGGTGGCTGATTGACAACGCGCGATCGCCGCACGGCGATTGCATAGCGGCCAAGCGGCCCTCGACTGGGAGACCAGTCGGGGGCCGCGCCGCTTCTCGCGAGTTGTGAATAACTCGCCACACCGCGCACGAAGTTATCCACAGTGAGCTCATGATGAGCACGGAGGATTAATGACCGCCCCGTCCGCTGATGCGACCGTCCTCGCCCTCGATCTCGGCGGGACGCAGATTCGTGCAGCGGTGGTGCGCGCCGACGGCTCGCGCATCGGTCGTGCTTCGAGCGCGACTCCCGTGAGCAGCGGCCCCGCCGCCATCATTGCCGCGTGCATCAGCACGCTGCAGCAGGCACGAGATGCGGCACGCATTGAAGACGCAGCCGCTACCGCGCGACTTGTTGGCATCGGTATCAGCTCGCCTGGTCCGATTGATCCGTGGCGCGGGATCGCTGTTGAGCCTCCCAACCTCGGCCCCAACTTTCCGGGCACGGATCTCGCTGGGCCGATCAGCGCGGCGCTCAACCTGCCCACACTCCTTGAGCACGACACGAAGGTAGCGATCCTCGGCGAGCGTGCGTTCGGCGCAGGGCGCGGCATCGATGATCTGCTCTACATCACGATCAGCACCGGCCTCGGTGGCGCGGTGATCAGCGGCGGTCGCCTCTACACCGGACCAGACGACACTGGGATTGAGATCGGCCATGCGCCGATCACGCTCGATGGACCGCGCTGCGCCTGCGGTGGCATCGGGCACCTTGAGGCGCATGCCTCAGGCGTTGCGCTCGCACGCACGGGGGGCGAGGCCGCTGCGAGCGGCGCAAGCCCGTGGCTCGCCGCCTGGCTCGCCGCGCATCCGAAGGGGCAGATCAGCGCCAAGGAGGTCTCCGAAGGGGCTGCCGCCGGGGATCGCGTTGCCCAAGGGCTGATCGATCACGCGCTCCTGGCGATCAGCCGGGCGGTCGCCGGGTTCGTCAATGTGTTCAATCCGAGCCGCATCATCATCGGCGGCTCGTTCGCCGAGGTGCACTGGAAGACGCTCCATTCGCGTATTCAGGGGGAGATCGGCGACAATAGCTTCAAGGTTCCAGGACGGAGAGTTTCCGTACACCCCGCCGAGCTCGGTGGGGACGTGAGCCTGGCGGGCTGCCATCCAATGGTTGTCGGACGAATCGGCAATCCAGAGTGGGAGCGGGCCGTAGCGGTGAAATTGAAGGGGGACACTCGATGACCGTACGCGTAGGTATTAACGGCTTCGGCCGCATTGGGCGCCAGAGCCTGAAGGCGATCATTCAGCGCTCGCCTGAAGTTGAGGTGGTGGCGATCAACGACCTTGTTGATCCGAAGATGAACGCCCACCTCTTCAAGTACGACTCCACCTACGGCATCTACCCCGGTAGCGTCACCGCCGAAGAGTCCGAGCTCGTCATCGACGGCCGTCGCATCAAGGTGTTCGCGAGCAAGGATCCTGCGGCGCTGCCGTGGGGTGACCTCGGCGTCGACATCGTTGTTGAATCAACCGGCCTCTTCACCAACGCCGAGAAGGCTGCCGCACACCTCAAGGCTGGTGCGAAGAGGGTGATCATCAGCGCCCCAGCGACGGGTGAAGATCTGACGATCGTGATGGGCGTGAACGAGAAGCAGTACGACCCAGCGAAGCATCACATCATCTCGAATGCCAGCTGCACCACGAACTGCCTCGCCCCCGCGGCGAAAGTCATCTCTGATGGCTGGGGGATTGCGCGTGCGTTGATGACCACCATCCACAGCTACACCAATGACCAGCGCATCCTTGATGTTGCACACAGCGACCCGCGTCGCGCGCGCGCCGCAGCGCTCAACCTTGTGCCAGCGTCGACGGGCGCCGCGGCGGCAATCGCGCGCGTGATCCCAGAACTTGAAGGCCGCTTCGGCGGCTTCAGCATTCGCGTCCCAACCCCAACGGTGAGCATCGTGGACTTCACCGCAGAGCTGGAGCGATCGGCAAGCATCGAGGCGATCCACGCCGCATTCCGCGCCGCAGAGGCGGGACCGATGGCGGGCATCCTTGGTGTCTCCGATGAGCCGCTCGTCTCGTCTGACTACAAGGGCGACACCCGCTCGTCAATTATCGACACCCTCAGCACGATGATGGTTGGCGACAAGTTCGTGAAGATCGTCACCTGGTACGACAACGAGTGGGGTTACAGCTGCCGCGTTGCCGACCTGGTGCGCTACGTGGCGACGCATGCCTGAGAAGAAGGGGCTGCTCTCAAGGCTCCTCGGCGGTAGCTCCAAGCCCGCCCCCAAGCCAGCCCCAAAGCCAGCCCCAAAGCCAGCCCCCAAGCCAGCCCCCAAGCCAGCCCC
>JBBAWJ010000086.1:0-2586 GCA_040397255.1 Candidatus Limnocylindrus sp. | reverse complement strand
GGTGCGACCAATTGCCAATATCGCCGCCCTGCTCCTTGAGCCGCTAGAGCTGCGCAGCCTTGTTGCCCAGCCGTTCGACGTGGTGCGGAGTGAGAGTGGCGAGCAGCGCGTTCGTCAGGTTCTTCTCGGTATAAGCGGCGTTGAGGTGTTACGCGTGGAGAATGCGCTCGACGGATCGCTGCGCTTGATTGCCACAAGTGGTGTGGCGCTGGAGGGCGGTGCTCTCAGTGAGAGTGCGGCGATCGCACGAGCGCTGCGTCACCTGGTGCGGCTGGGACTGGAGATGCCAGGGGGTGGCCCAGCGGTTCAGAGTGCCGCCGGGCGAACGCTCGTGATCTGGACGCGAGAGGTTCGCGGCGTGCCCGTGCCGAACGACGGCACGCGCGTGGTGCTGAACGGTGTTGGCGAGCTCGTTGGGCTCGCTATTGAGGAGTCGCCACTTGCCGCGCCTCCCGCACGTATCGCTCGCGGTGATGCTGCACTCCGTGCGGCGGCGGCCCTCCTGCCGAGCGGTGCATCAGTCAGTGGGAGCCCTGAACTCGCCTGGGTGCTCCCTACCGATGGAACGGGTGAAGGATCAGGCCAGCGCACGCCGCGCCGCCTCGCCTGGTGTGTGGGTGGTGCGCTGCGCGATGGCGCGGCATTCGAGCTGCAGTTAGATGCGGGGAGCCTTGTGCTGCTCGGGTGGGATGGGGCGCCGTAGCGGTGGGGCGTTAGCCGCGCGCGAGTCGCTCGCCAATCACCAACAGTTCGTCGCGGAGTTCTGCAGAGGTGGCCTCGGCGTAGACGCGCACGAGCGGCTCGGTGCCGCTGAAGCGGACCAAGAGCCAGCTGCCGTCGGCGGTGAAGAACTTCACGCCGTCGTTGGTGGTGAGTGGCACGGCGCGAACGGCGTGGCTGCCGATGCTGCTCGGCGGCTTGCCAACCAGTTCAGTGGCGAGGCGCTCCTTCACCGCTGGGTAGGCGGCGCGGTCAATATGCACGTCAATGCGCAGGTAGTACGAGGCGCCGGCGATGGAGGCGACGTGCTCCATCACTGAGCTCATCGTTGGGCGCCCGAGGGCGCGCTCACGAATCAGCAGGTCGAGCAGGAGTAGGTCGGCGAAGATGCCATCGCGCTCGGGGAGGTGCATCTTGAAGCCGTAGCCGCCCGACTCTTCGCCGCCCATCGAGGCGCCCGTTTCGATCATCTTCGGGCCGACGTACTTAAAGCCGACGGGCGTCTCGTGCACCGTCACCTTGTAGCGCTCGCCGAGTCGCTCCCCCATGGAGCTCTCATTGACCGTCTTTACAATCGGGCTGAGATCCTTCTTATGTTCGAGCATGTAGTACGCCAGTAGGCCGAAGACTTGTAGCTGATGCAGGAAGACACCGCGCTCATCGACAGCACCAGCACGATCAGCATCGCCGTCGAGGAGCATCCCCATGTCGTAGCCGCCGCCCGCCATGCGTGCGAGCACCGGGTCGATGTGCGGTCGAATCGGCTCAGGGTTCACGCCGCAAAACCAGGGGTTGCGCTCGCTGCGCATCTCGTCGACGACCATGTTGCCGCCCGCCAGGAGTCGCCCGATCCAGCCGGCACCCGCGCCGTACACAGGGTCAACCAGGATGCGCATCTTCTGGGCGGCGATCGCCTTCAGGTCGAGGTTGCGCTCAACGAACTTCTTGTAGCCCGGGTACGGGTCGTAGCGTTCGACCATCCCCGCCGCCTCGGCGTCGGCGAATGGGCGCCCCACGATCTCGGGGCCGCGAGTGCTCGCCACATGCGCTTCGATGCGCTTCAGCAGGTCGGGCCCTGCGGCGGCGCCGGTCGGCGACTTCACCTTGAAACCGTTATCCATCCAGGGGTTGTGGCTGGCGGTAATGACGATGCCCATCGCCGCGCCGCGCATCACCACCTCGTACGAGGCCATCTGCGTGGGCACGTCAGTGCGTGAGTAGGCAACGGGGATGCCGTGGGCGAGCAGGATTTCGGCGGCGGCGATCGCAAACTCTTCCGAGCCGAAGCGGCGGTCGTAGGCGATGACGACGCTCTTGGCGGTGGCACCATCCTCTTCTACAACGCGGGCGACGCCCTCGGCGAGTCGGCGAACGTTCTCAAAGGTGAACTCGTCGCCAATCTTGGCGCGCCAACCGTCGGTGCCGAAGAGGATCTTGGTCGGTTCGCCGGCGCCCATCCCTACTCCCTCTCAGATGCGGCGCGCAGATCACTGCCGCTCATCTGCTCTAGGTCCATCGTCGCTGCGCCGTTCGGCTGCAGGGCGATCACCCCATGCTCGTTGCTGATCACAATGGTACGCCCCCCTGGCGCCTCCATGTGGATCTCTTCCATTGAGATGCGTGGCAGCAGATGTGCGCGCAGCTCACCCCATGAGCCGATGTCGCTCCAGCCGCAATCGAGCGGCAGGGTGCGCACCAGTCCGGCCGCAGCGGCGGGTTCCATCACGAACGTATCGATAGGGCCCGCTGGCACAGTGCTGTACTCGCCGATGCCGTTGAGCAGCGTTGGCGCGAAGCGCGCTAGCGCGGCACGAGCGCTATCGCGTCGCCAGGCGAACGTTCCAGCATTCCATCGGGCACCCGCAG
>JBBAWJ010000085.1:0-2588 GCA_040397255.1 Candidatus Limnocylindrus sp. | reverse complement strand
TATGCTGAGCACATGATGGATTGGACCTATCCAGAGACGAACGACGAGGCTGGCATCTTTGAGATCGGCCGGCGGCTTGCCATTGAGCTCGGGCGAGCGCCCGACGTCACACGCTTCATCTACGACTCCCGCGAGATGCTGCTGGCAACCCGCGAGATTGAGCGCGGCGCCAAGGGTGGCCGCCTGCTGACCGGATTCCAGACGTCGTCAAAGCTCGAGCACGAGATTGCGCGATATGAGGCGCTCATGGCGGCCGGTACGCGCATTACGGTGCTCGCCACTGGCGCGAAGCCGAGCGACCCGCGCTTAGAGCCACTCGACTACCGCGAACTGCAGCACAGCACGCGCGAGCTCCCCAACCAGTGGGTGCTCGCATCCGACGATCCTGACCAGCTCGCCTTTGTTAGCTATGAGATCGGCGATCCAGCACTCTTCGGTGTTGGTGGCGCGGCGACGGCGGGGAAGCGCTTCGTTGGCTTCGTCAGTGACGACCCAGGCGTTGTAGCGCTGCTGATCACCGCCCTCGATGGCGTTCCGCGGCCAATCCCGAAGGCGGCTCCCACTCCACCGTCACCAACTACGGTCTCGCTCATCGCCGACATCAACAATATGACCGCCCCCGATGTGCAGGCGGGACCAGGCGCCGTGGTGATTGCCGTTGGTCGCAGCGATGACCGCCGTGCATTCCTCACCGGTGCAGCGATTGCCAAGCGCGATGGTCGCTCTATCGTTCTCGTTGATCGCAGCTCAGAAGGGTTCACCGATCCGTACATGGACCTGCGCGGCGACGATGTGAATCGCCCATCACCGAATCGACTCTTCAACGAAGACATTGCGCGACGCGAGGGGCGAGGCCTGCTCGTGAACTTTCTTGAGGCGGCACGACTCGCTGGGTTAGAGGCGGGCGGCTGGTTCCCCGTGAAGGCTGGCGCCGATGGGCTCGCCGAGGCGGCTCGTCGCTTTGGTGGAAGCATCTTCGTCTTGCCACCTGAGGCGGCAAAGCCGGGCCTTGCAGAGCGTCTTCGTGGCATGGCACTCGATAAGCTCACCGCTCAACTTGGAGCGCCCGTACTCGTTGCGCAGTAAGCGGCGCTTCGCCGCTATTTGATAACGAAGGGCGTTCCGCTATTACCCCTCACGCCTAGCGCTTGGTTGTGTTTTGCACCTTCGGCTCATTCGTTACGGGTAGCCGCGGACAGGTGCAGCGCTCGTCGAGCGGCACGCTCTTTAGGGCGTACTCAATGTGTTCGCCGCACCCCTCCCAGGTTGGCTTGCCGCACGTTGCGCAGGCGATCTCATGACACACGGTGGTTACCTCTCTGCTGCTGCGGCGGCGCGATTGTCGTAGTTCGCCGCCGATTCAATCGTAGGGTAGCGCCAGATTCGGGCATAGCCAAAGATCACAATGGGGATCACCGTCTGTAGCACGGCACCGACAATGAGCGCGTTTGGCCGGCCGAAGGCGTTGCCCAAGAAGCCGCCCAGCACGAAGCCGAGGGTGGCACCGAAGCCCCACGCAAGCGTGCGGTTGATTGACATAACGCGCCCGAGCAAACGGTCGGGAACCGCCTGCTGGCGATAGGAGGTGACCGGCACGATGTAGATGAGCAGAAAGTAACCGCCGATGAAGAAGTTGGCGATCGAGAAGAGTGGCGCCAACTCGCGCGGCACAAAGGCCGCCAGTGGCAGCAGGAACTCGTTGAGGCCGAAGAGGGCGGTGCCGATGATCAGGAGCTTGCCAAATCCCACACGCTTCACCAAGTACGGCGCGCTGATGCTGCCAAGGAATCCACCAAGGAAACCGGCTGAAGCTACTGCGCCGATCAGTGCGGGCTCAAAGCCAAGGTCGATGCGCTGAAAGATGATCGCCTGGCCGATCATGATGCCGTACGCGATATTGCCATTCACCCCTTCAAACGTGATCAGACGCAAGTTTGGTCGCACCCAGAGTGCGTGCAGTCCCTCCTTCAGGTCGTGCACAAGTGAGTTGCGCTGCTTGGGTGACGGTGGCTCCGGCGTGCGAATGGCGCGCAACGTCACGTAGCTCACGGCAAAGGTGATCGCGTCCACCACCATCACGAATGGCGCGCTAAAGATGCCGATCAGCGCGCCCGCTAACCCCGGCCCAACAAAGCCCGCACCCTCGCCCATGATCGCCATACGTGCGTTGAGCTTGAGCAGCGTGACGCCGCTTGCGAGTCGCGGAGCGTACGCCGGCCACGCCACGTTGAAGAAGACGGTCGCAGCGCCGAGACCAACCTGCATAGCAATCAGCAGCGGCAGCGTGAGCACGTTGAGTACGTATGCAAGTGGAATCGCAAGCAGCAGTACGACGCGCACCAGGTCCGCTGCGAGCAGGTAGGCGCGTCGTGATGAGCGATCTACCCAGACACCAGCCTGTAGCCCAATGAAGAGATATGCAAGCGTTGATGCCGCGCCAAGGAAACCGGTGCCGAGCGAGTCGGCGCCAAGCAGGTCGACCGCCATGATCGGCAGTGCCAGCTGCGTGATGGAGTCACCAACGAGCGAGATGCCTTGTCCGGCAGTAACGAGGCGCAGGTCGCGCGGGTCATTCTTGGTGATCGCTG
>JBBAWJ010000084.1:0-2598 GCA_040397255.1 Candidatus Limnocylindrus sp. | reverse complement strand
AGATCAACATTCGCGAAGTGATGGCCTTCCCGAAGACGCAGTCGGGGAGCGACCTGATGCTCGAAGCGCCATCTGAGCCAGACGCGAAGCAGTGGGCCGAACTCGGCCTCTCGGTACGCCCAGTTAAGAGCTAGCGCTCCTCGGCCTGGGCGCCGCGCCGCTCCCAAGGGTCAACGGCGTTGGTATCAGCTGGTGGTGCTTCGTAGGCCAGCGCATCACGTCCATCGGATGAGCGCACAGCGCCCTCGTCGCCGCACTCCAAAAGAGCCTCTGTTGCCCCGGAGTTCTCAATTGGCGTCAGGCGAATCGGGCCACTCTCTCCATCTCGCGCAGCGACCAGTACCTGCTCGCCCTGTCGGCCATGCCCCGAAATCAGCGCCGTGATCGTCTCGGGGTCAACGCCCGCATGGCTCAGCGGCAGGGTGATCACGGCCGTCGTTCCTGCGACCTCGCCGAGCGCATCAGCGGCCACAGCGGCGTGCTCGCCCGAGAGGGTGGCGCGGCTCAGGGTCGGGGCAACTTCGCCCGCGGCAAGGCCCGAAATGAGGATCGGATGTGCGCCGCCAGACCAGGCGGCCTCAACCAGTCGCGAGAGCTCTGGGCGGGCGACCCCAGGGGCTGCCGGAGGGCCTGAAATGATGATGTGCGCAGCAACGGTCATGACCAGAAGTATACGGGTCGGCGAAGCGTGCGAGAATCTCTCGATGACCACAGTTAATCCACCCGCAGGTCTCGTCGCGCAAACCGGCATCCGTACGGTCGGTATCGTCGCGCACGTTGACCATGGCAAGACCACCCTGGTCGACAGCCTCCTTCGCCAAAACGGCGCCTTCCGGGCCAATGCAGAGCTCATTGAGCGTGTCATGGATAGCGGCGACCTTGAGCGCGAGAAGGGGATCACGATCCTCGCCAAGGAGACCGCCATCGACTTCAAGGGGGTCCGCGTGGTCATTGTCGACACCCCAGGGCACGCCGACTTCGGTGGTGAAGTGGAGCGAAGCCTCCTCGCCGTAGATGCCGTCCTCCTCTTGGTGGATGCCTCCGAGGGGCCACTCCCACAGACGCGCTACGTCCTCTCGAAGGCACTGGCACGATCGCTCCCCGTCATCCTCGTGATCAACAAGATCGATCGCCCTGATGCGCGCATCAAGGAGGTGATCGACGAGGTCTACGAACTCTTCCTTGACCTCGGTGCGAATGAGCAGCAGATCGACTTCCCGATCGTCTATACGAATGCCCGCGCCGGTACCGCCACGCGTGATATGGAGCAGCCTGGCACCGACCTGATCCCACTCCTCGATTGCGTTCTCGTCACCGCCCCCGCACCGATGCACGAGCCAGGTCACCCACTGCAGGTGCTGATCACCAACCTCGCCGCCAACGACTTCGTCGGCCGTATCGCTGTTGGTCGCATTCGCAACGGTATTGTCCGCAAGGGTGCCAAGATCACCATCATTCGCGAGGGGAGCGCCGTCAGTGGCACCGTCACCAGCCTCACCCTGCCGCAGGGGATCGAGCGCGTCGAAGTTGCTGAGGCCGGCCCTGGCGAAATCGTTGGCATTGCCGGGCTCGCCGACGTTGAGATTGGTGAGACGATCACCGACCCAGCTGATCCGCGCCCACTTGAGCGACTCCACGTTGATCCGCCAACGCTGCAGATGACCTTCGGCGTCAATACGAGCCCGATCGGTGGCAAGGACGGAAAGTTCCTCACCTCACGACAGTTGAAGGCCCGACTCGAAAAAGAGGTGCTCGGCAACCCTGCGATTGAGGTCAGCCCTACCGACTCAGGCGAAGCATTCCAGGTTCGCGGCCGCGGCGAACTTCAGCTCGCGATCCTCGTTGAGCAGATGCGTCGCGAAGGATTTGAAGTCGAGGTCTCACGACCGGAGGTGCTGATTCATCGAACTGAGAACGGCATTGAGGAGCCATTTGAGCAGCTCACGATCGACGTGCCAGTCGACTTCGTTGGTGTGATCACCGGCATCATGGCTGAGCGTCGTGCGCGCATGGAGAACATTTCACACGGTGCAGACAGTCGCGCCCGCGTCGACTTCTTGATTCCAACGCGCGGCCTGATCGGCGTACGCGGTCGCATCCTCACCGAGACGCGCGGTACCGCACTGATCCATCAGCTCTCCGCCGGCTACAAGCCGTGGGTTGGCGAGATTCCACATCGCACGAACGGCTGCCTCATCTCCGACCGCACAGGTATGACCACCGGCTATGCGCTCTACGGCATTCAGGAGCGCGGCGAACTCTTCGTCAATGAGGGCGAGCAGACCTATGAGGGGCAGATCATTGGCGAGAGCGCGAAGCCTGGCGATATGGATGTGAACGCCGTCCGCGAGAAGAAGCTCACCAACATGCGCACCCACTCGCACGACGAGGCGATTCGCCTGACCCCACCGCGCCGCATGGCGCTGGAGAACGCCCTCGAGTTCATCGGCCCTGATGAGCTCATTGAGGTGACCCCTTCAGCGCTACGCCTGCGCAAGCGCCTGCTGAACGAGAACGACCGACGCCGTGATGCGGGCCGCCGCGCCGAGATGCGGGAGTCTCAGTAGCCTTCGTCTGATGACGCCAACCCGACTCTTC
>JBBAWJ010000083.1:0-2614 GCA_040397255.1 Candidatus Limnocylindrus sp. | reverse complement strand
GTGGGAGGAGGTCGACCTTCTGGCGGACCAGATCCCAGAATGGGGCGGCGCCCTGCAGTTCAACGAAGTTGATTGGCTGCTCTGCTTCAGTGACGGAGACGCGATCACCAATCTTGAGTGGCTGATCGATCCAACCGTCAATGGAGACCACCGCATCTTCGCCCTGCACCACCGTGCAGGTTACGGTTTGTGTTGCAGAGACGGTGACGGAGCGCAGCGTTGCAAGATATGCCGCGATCGGCGTGACGATGAGATTTCGACTCGTAGGCTCAAGGATTGGACCGCCGGCTGAGAATGAGTAGCCGGTTGAGCCGGTTGGCGAGGAGACGATCACGCCGTCAGCAATGTAAGTGGCCAGGTGGCTCTCACCGACGGCGACATCGAGCCGAAGGACGCGTGGAAGGCGACCGCGAGCGACGACCACATCGTTCAGCGCGTCAAGCTGTTCGGTGCGCCCGTCGCCGTAGTGAATCGTTGCGCGGAGCGCCATACGTGGCTGCGTCGCCCAACGCTTCGCATGGAGGGCGTCGAGGGTCGGCTCAATCTCGAACGCCTCAGCACGCGCAAGGAATCCGATCTTGCCAAGGTTGACGCCGAGCAGCGGGGTGGTGGTACCAGCGACGGAAGAGGCGGCACGCAAGAAGGTGCCGTCACCACCGAATGAGATCAGGACCTCGGTGCCGGGGAGCGCTGACCGTACAGCGGCAACCTCTTCGGCCGCGTGCCCCCAGCACTCAACGCCGTTCGCGGCACACCAACCGGCGGCCTCATCCCACGCCTCTTGGGCAAGGTCGTTGGTCGGGTTGTAAACAAAACCGAAGCGGCGCATGGCTACATCATCGCACATGGGAAACAGCGTTCGCGTTCCCTGCAGGGGGCTGCGGGGCACGGCGAGCGGCGGGGATTACTGGTTGCGCGCGCTCCAGGCGGCCCGGATACGGCGCTCAATCCCAGCCTCGTCGAGGCCGATCAGCGTGCGGAGATCGGCAACACTGCCGTGGTCAACGAAGCTGCCAGCAGGGATCCCGATCGTGGCGATAGAAGCCTTGACGCGGCGGCCAGTTGCCGCTTCGTGTGCTGCCAGCGACTCCACAACGGCACCACCGAATCCACCAGCCTCAACGCTCTCTTCAAGCGTCACGATCAAGTCAGCGGTCTCGCCGTAGCGGCGCACCATTGCGTGATCAAGCGGGTTTGCCCAGATGGCGTTCACGAGCGCGACGGAGATTCCCTCGGCGCGCAGGCGTGCGGCGATCGGCGCGACGCGCTGAATGATTGGCCCAAAGGCCATGATCGCGATCTGGTTCCCCTCTTCGAGCACCTCTGAAACGCCGACTGGCAGAAGGCTTGGAGTTGTCTCTGGAACACCAACAACGCTGTCGCGTGGATAGTGCAGGGCGAAGGGGTGATCCTGTGAGAGCGCGGTGCGAACAAGGGAGCGCAGCTGCTGCTCATCCTTCGGCGATGCAACAAGGAGCCGTGGGATCTGGCGCTGGGCGGTAAGCATGAACATGCCCTGATGGCTCGTGCCATCTTCGCCAACCAGGCCTGCACGGTCCACCCCGATCAACACCGGCTGATCGTTCTGGCAGACGTCATGCACGATCTGGTCCCACGCTCGCTGCAGGAAGGTTGAGTAGATCGCGACCACCGGACGACCACCACCCATGGCGATACCGGTCGCCGCAGCAATAGCATGCTGCTCAGCGATGCCTACGTCGTAGAAGCGATCGGGATAGGCGGTGGCGAACTTGTCGAGCCCGGTCCCCGTCGGCATCCCTGCCGTAATGGCCACAATGCGCCGGTCGGTCGCAGCGGCGGCGACTACCTCTGCGGCGAAGAATGAGGTGTAGTTCGGTACCTTGGCCGGCGTCACGATTGGATCGGCACCCGCCTTGCCGTAGCTATCGGTGGCGCCAACTGGAACCTTGGGGAGTGCCGCGCCGTGGAAGGTGATTGGATCGACCTCCGCTGGGCGATAGCCGCGACCCTTCTGCGTGCGCACATGCACGATCACTGGGCCGTTCATGGTGAAGGCCTTCGCGAACGCCTCTTCGAGTTGCGCTCGGTTGTGCCCATCGAGCACGCCGACGTAGGTGATACCGAGGTCTTCAAAGAGGCGACCTGGCTCTTGCACGAGTGAGACAACGGAGCGGCGCAAGCTCTTCGACCATGCCGCAAGCTGCGTGCCAACGAGCGGCACGCGCGAGATGGTGCGGTCGTACCAGCCCTTACTCTCGCGCCAACGTCCTGAGAGCTTCACCTTTGAGAGATAGGTGGAGATTGCCCCGACGGTTGGCGAGATGGACATTTCGTTGTCATTGAGCACGATCAGCAGCGGTGTGCCGCGATCGCCAATATCGTTGAGTGCCTCCAGGCTGAGGCCGCTCATCAGTGCCGCGTCGCCAACGATGACCGCGACCTTCTCGTTGCTGCCGCGAACATCACGCGCTAACGCCAGCCCCTGGCCGATCGAAATTCCGGTGCCGGCATGCCCGCCATCAAAGACGTCGTGTGGAGACTCGGTGCGTCGTGGGAAGCCACCGATGCCGCCGAGTTGTCGCAGCGTACCGAACCGCGCAAGGCGGCCCGTCAGCAACTTATGTGGGTACGC
>JBBAWJ010000082.1:0-2615 GCA_040397255.1 Candidatus Limnocylindrus sp. | reverse complement strand
AGCGCCCGACTCCTGCGCACCCTGCGCTATGTCGAGGCCGCCGGCGAGGCGGGGATCCGACCCGAGGACCTCGCCAAGAAGCTCGGCGTCAGTCGCCGCACCGCCTACCGCGACCTGCAGGCGCTCGAAGCAAGCGTCGGCGTGCCGGTCTGGAACAACCTCGGCCGCTGGGGCGTGTCGCAAGAGGGGCTCCTGCCAGAGCTGCGCTTCAGTAAAGACGAGGCGATCTCGGTGGTGCTTGCCGCGCGACTGCTCGCAAAGTTCTCCACTGGATACGACCCCGAACTTGGCGCAGCGCTGATGAAGCTCGGCAGCCTGCTCGAGAATCCGTTGCGCAGCGCCGTTGAGCGCACAGTGACGCAGCTGAGCCAGCTCACCACCGACAGCGACGCGCGAGAGCGACTCCGCCTCCTCACCACCGCGTGGGTCACTGGCCGAATCGTTGAGTTTGACTACGCCGCGGCCTGGAGCAATCCGGGAACTAGCCGACGTGCCCGCGTCCATCCGTACCTCATGGAGCCATCGGCGGCGACACACACCACCTATCTGATCGGCCACGATGAGACGCGCAGCGCACTCCGTACCTTCCGCGTTGATCGCATCAGCAACGTGCGCGTCACCACCGCATCGTTCGAGTTGCCAAAAGATGTGGAGCTGGAGCGCACCCTCGCCTCAGCGTGGGACATCGTCGCCGACCAGCCACTTGAAGAGATTGTGATTCGCTTCACTAAGGAGTCGGCGTCGCGCGCCAAAGAGACGCGCTGGCATCCGTCGCAAACAATTGAGGAGCAGCCTGATGGATCGCTCATCTGGCGCGCGCGCATTTCTGGGCTGCTGGAGATTCGCTCGTGGGTGCTGACCTGGGGCGAAGGCGCCGAGGTGCTCCGCCCCGACGCGTTGCGCGACGACATGGCGCGCACGCACAGTGCCGCCGCTGCGCGATACGGCACTGCAGCGAAGCCGAACGCGTAGCCATGGACGCGGAGCAGTTCAAGGCGGTCAACCTGATCAGCGACCCGATCCACGGCTATATCAAGCTCACAAAGCGCCTCACCCCTGAGGGTGCAACCGCCACCGGCTACGCCACCGAGGAGGCGGCCGAAGAGGATCTGCTCGACAGCCCGTGGCTACAGCGCCTGCGCCGCATCAGCCAGCTGCAGAGTGCACGCTGGGTCTTCCCCACCGCCGAGCACAGCCGCTTCTCGCATGGCCTCGGCGTGATGCATGAGGCCGGCCTCTGGGCGCGGCATCTCTACTCGTCACTCGCGACGCGGCTCACGAACGACGGTGAAACTCCGCCGAGTGAAGGGCTCGTTGTTGAGACGCTGCGCGTCGCCGGTCTTCTGCACGACGTTGGTCACGGGCCCTTCGCGCACTTCTTTGATCACGCCGTTCTGGAAGCCTTCCCCGCCCCTGCAGATCCGCGCCGACCGAAGGGGAAGCGCCTCGCCCATGAGGATCTCTCGGCACTGATCATCGAGCGCGAACTTGCGCCGATCATCACCAAGCTACGTCGGGCACCTGGCGACTCGGCTACCCGCGATGCTTTCGCGGCAACAGAGTCGATTGATCCACGCTGGGTCAGCTTCCTGATCTCGAAGCCACCGCTTGAAGATGCAACGGTTCCGACCTGGGTACGCATCATGCAGCCGCTTCTCTCTGGCGTCTTCACCGTCGACAACCTTGACTATGTGCGACGCGACTCCTACATGACTGGCGTGCGCACTGCGGCGGTCGATGTGGAACGCCTTCGTCACTACAGCTTCATTGGTGCGCGCGGCCTCACGCTGTACGAGCCAGCCGTTGGCGCTCTCGAGTCATTCCTTGGTGCACGGCAGTTCTTGTATCAGCAGGTCTACCTGCATCGCACCGTGCGCGGCATCGACCTCGACATGAAGGAGGCGTTCGCGCCAGGGATTCGCGCCATCTTTGGCGATACCTCCCCCGCCGACGACCTTGCCGCCTATTTGGAGCTCGACGAGTACACCCTGTTGCACCAGGCGGCCCGCTGGTCACGCGGTCAGGATCTTTCACCGAACCCCCAACCGAAGGACGGCACCGTTACCTCCGCCGTCGCCGACGCCTGGCGCGCCGTGCTCTTCCGCAGCCCGCGCTGGCAGATGGAGGAGGAGCTGCGCGCCGACTACTTTGAAGAGCCGCTCCCGCACGATCTCGCCGACCGGCTCGGTACCCCCATCCCTGGGGAGATTGAGATCGATATGGCCTACTGCGACCCCCGGCACGTGGAGGGGGATGCCGCCGACCGCCTTTTGGCGGTCGAGGGGCCCAACGGCCGAGAGGGGCGCCCAATCTCCAACCTATTACTGAAACTACCTCTGTATTCAGTGGTCGCTAGGCGCTATCGTCGCCGCTAAGGGGCCGCCCAATCCTCGGTAGAGGATTGCCTCCCCCTAAAAGGGAGGTGCCCACCATGAGCCACCAGTCACACGTCACAGCCCCACGAGGGACCCGCCGCACGATCTTCTTGATCGCGATGCTTGCGGCAGCACTGCTCGCGCCAAGCGCGGCGGCAACAAACCGACACAAGGTGCTGCCGACCGGCATGCGTCCAATCGAAAGCAAGGTGCTCCTCCGCGGCGCCGACAAGAACGGCA
>JBBAWJ010000081.1:0-2652 GCA_040397255.1 Candidatus Limnocylindrus sp. | reverse complement strand
TTGTGGTTTGCAGCACGACCTTCCACCCCACCCCACCCGGACCCTCCCCACTTCTCGCGGCCTGCCTCAGGCCTTACACCGCAAGTATTGCGGCCTGCATCAGGCCTTCCACCACCAGTGCAAGAAGCATCTGCAGTTGTGTTTCCATTGTGTTTTGCAGTACGACCTTCCATCCTATCCCACCCGGACCCGTCCCCGGACCTCCTTCCCCCTACCCTGACCCGCTTCCGCCCAAGCAGCTACCAGTTGTGCTTGACTGGTGGACTTTTACATGTTTTCGGTGCAGGGTTTTTGCTCGAATCAAGGCAACGATCGAGCAATGATCCCGCTGGTTGGCCAAGCTGCCTTGGCTTTCCAAGCGCAGCGAGGCGGGCGGCAGAGGAGGCTGCAAGCCCGGGTGCAGCTGCTCGGCAACCCGGGAGCAGCCGCAGCCGGAGCCGGAGCCGCAGCAGGCGGTGCGCTCAATGGTGTGGCTTCACAGCTGGTGAGAACGCTTGTGAAGGAATGGTCCTGGGGTGACCATAGTGCGGTGGCAGTTCAAAGGTTCGCCCTCAGGGCTTACCGGGACCAGGAGCAGCTGCTCAGGGGGTTGGAGCTCAGTACGGGACACATTGATCCGGCTCTGCGAGCGGTTGCTGCCTTGGGTGGTTGGGGCGAGCACCCCGCGAACATCCATCGGGAGCTGGTGCGGTGGCTCGGAGACCCCGACCCTCCCAAGCCTCTGGTGGTCGAGATGCCAGTGAAGATCGGCAAACCTCAGAGGCTCCCCGTGGCTGCAATTGCGCAGCAGGGGGTGCTCCTGCCGCACGAGGAGTTCGCGAATCTGTTCTCCAGGAACCGGCCGGTCTTCAATCAGTTTATCCTCGGGAACACGGAGGACTCGCCGAACACCCCACGCAGATTCTGGGAGGGGTGCGAAGCCCGTCACGATCCTCGGCTGGCAGGCCATGCCATGAGGATGCGTGACGGGTGGCGGGACCATGGAGTTCCCCTGGCCATACACGGGGACGCCGTCCCTTGTGTGGCTGTGGGGAAACCTGGTACCAAGTCGCTCGACACCATCTCCTGGCAAAGCCTGCTGGCAGTGGGGAGCACGCTTCGGCCTCAGACCAAAAATGTTTTGGTTTTTGACATGAAGCTGGTTGTCTGCCTGCATCAGGCATTCTGAAATTTTGGCCTGCTCCAGGCCCTAAAGGCACATGCGATGTGCGAATGTCCACTGAGGTTGGATTGCAAGCGGCTCTCCTTTGCGATGTTTGAGCAGTCCAAGGCCGATGGTGGCGAATCCATGAGGATCGTCTGGCGGATCCTCGTGTGGTCCTTCCAAGCTCTGTTTGCTGGGACATGGCCGGCCACCGACTGGACAGGTGCTCCGTGGCCAGCAAACTCCGCTGAGGCTCGCCTAGCCGGAGGGCCGTTGGCCGAAGGTTTTTTTGGAGTGCCTTACATCATGAAGGGCGACTGGGAGCATTTCGCGAAAAGCTTTGGGCTCCGACGGTACTCGGCAGGCAGGCCCTGCGACCATTGTCGCTGCGAGAAATTCCACAATTCGGACCCCAGGGATTGGCCGACGAATTTCCGGCAGGATGCGCGGTGGAGAACGGCTCTCATCACGCCAACTGCCTGGCGGGCGGAGTATGGGGCCGACCTCCACTCGCTTTGGCAAGCCTTCCCGTTCATGTCAAACTGGAGCATCGAGCCGGATGAAATGCATACGATTTACATGGGCACCAGCTGCTACATGTTGGGTAGCGTGCTGCACATGCTGGTGTTCACCATCCTTCCCGGCACCCCGATGCAGAACATGGAGAGGGTGTGGGAGGGAATCTGCGAGCAGTACAGGCTGCTTCGCGTCCCCACCCAGTACTCCAGCCTGGGGATCTCGAGTTTCGTGGACCCCGCGAGGCCGACACTGGAGTACCCCCGGTTGAAGGGCAGGGCCGCGGAGGTCAAGTGGCTGGCCCCTGTGCTCCTGGCCCTCTGGAGGCGGCACGGACGGCCCGGCGTGCAGGTGGACCAATGGGTTGAGGCCTGCTTGACTTCGCAGGTTAGGCTCCAGGAGATCATTGACGAGGAGCCAGCGGCTCTGTTCATGGAGCCGGCTCTGGCTGCGGAGCTCCCAGCGGTCGCGGATCGGATGCTCAGCTTTTACTCCCGCCTCGCAGATGCTGCCAACAGGGCCGGCGAGCTTTTGTGGACCGTGGCACCGAAACACCATCAGCTGGTGCACATCTGTGCCAGAGCTGCATACCTACATCCCCGCCGCGGATCCTGTTTTGTGGATGAGGACTTTATGCGACGGGTAAAGGGCATCGTGCAAGCATGCACTGCTGCCACCCCGCTGCACAGGGTACCGATGACCCTGCTGCAGAAGTATCGTTGGGGGATGTGCTTCCAATACGTCAGGGCGAGTGAGGAGTGAGAAAGGCACGAAGCCTGGCCGGCCGGCGCAAGCTCAACCGGCCTGCAACAGGCCTTCGGCGAGATGTCGAAGCCAAGTCCACCAGCATGTCCCCAACCCCCCCGCCCGACCCCACCCTACCCCACTACCCACCCCACCTCCCCACCCCCCACTTCCCACCCCGCCCGACCCCACCCCCCACCCCACCCCACCCCGCCCCCCTCCCCGCCCCGCCCCACCCCCCACCCCCC
>JBBAWJ010000080.1:0-2754 GCA_040397255.1 Candidatus Limnocylindrus sp. | reverse complement strand
GTAGTCGAAGAGGAGCGGAATCTCATCGCGGCAGGGGATGCACCAGCTCGCCCAGAAGTTCAACAGGATGCGCTGGTTGCCACCCGCCACCTCTGGCCACGAGGTGAACGTAGCGGTCGAGTCAGTGAGGGGGTGCGCCTCGCCGATCCGCATCGTTCGGCCCAGAAGGTCGCCGCTGCTGGCGGCGGGGCCGCCGCAGGCGGCGATCAGGCTAGCGGCGAGGAGTGCGACGGCGACGCGGCGGATGCGCGCCAGGCTGATCACTGCAGGACGATCGCCCCAAGCATGTTCGGGTGCACGGTGCAGACAAAGACGTAAGTCATGCCAGCGGTGAGAGCAGGCACATCGTAGGTTCGCTCATCGACGCCGTTGAAGATCTCGCCCTGGTAAACCTCTGGGCCGGTGCCGGTGCCCTCGTGAATCGCGACGTTGTGTGGGATCCCTTCGTCCTTATTAACGAAGTGAATCGTGAATGGCGCGCCAGCGGGCACGGTGATCGAGGTCGTCTCATAGGCGACGAGCTGCGCACAGATCGTGACGGTCGCAGTGCCGCCTTCGGCGCAGGCGACCAGCTCGCCACTTGGTGATGGGCTCGCGTCACTCCCGCCGATGATGCCGGCCTGCGAGCCGACGAAGAAGAGGAAGATAAAGCTGAAGAGGGCGATCGCAACTCGTGGTGTCTTTCGTGGCGTTGGATTGACCAGGTGGCCCGTTGTATCGGCTTCGGCGGTGGCGCGATATTCGCGCCCGGCATCAAGCAGCCAGCCGACCAGCGCGAGTGCCGTCATCAGCATGCCGAGGAGTGCGAACTCCAGGCCGATCGCAACGCCGAAGAGCATCACGGCGGCGCCAGCGCTCACGAGGAGTGGCAGGAGTGATGGCGGCGGCAGATGTACCCCCTCTGGCGGGCCGCTCGGCGCCACAGCTACTGGAAGATCGTCGACGCGCAGCGCCATCGCTGAGCCTGCACCAAGTGCGTCGTATTCACGGACCGCTTCGCGGCCCCAGGCAACGAGCGCCAAGACGAAGAGGAGTCCCGCGACGGCGAGCGCTGGGCCGCCAAGTGCCACGGAGAAGAAGAGTGCGGCCGATGCTGCCGAGATCAGGAAGGGTGCGAGGCTTGGCCCAGGCAGGTGAACGCCTGATGGCACCTGTGGCTTGCGGATCGGCATGCCGATGCGACGAGGCCCGGCGCGGCGGAAGCGCCAGAAGACCCAGCCGTAGAAGGCAACGACCAAAAGAAGGACGCCGAGTGGAATGAGCTTGATGAGCGCGCCCCAGTCAGGGGAGACGAATGGCCCAAGGAGTGAGATCACCCACTCAAGAATGGAGCGGAGAAACTCCATGTCGACGTGGCTCCGTTAGCTGTCGGTGTTCATCGCGTGGATCAGGATCAGCGTCATCGTCGCCATGGCAATCCCCAAGGCGAAGAGGAGCGTGGCGCCCTGCAGGTCGTTCGAGACGAAGAGATAGACGGCGCCGAGGACCACGAAGAGGAGGCCAAATGCGTAGGCGTACTTGTTCATGGCTGCTCCCACCTTTCAGTTGAGGGGCTGGTCAAATCTGCCTCGGTGATTGTAGCGCCGCCCAAAAAACCACGAACTGGACGAAGATGCGGGTATGACGCATCTGCTGCTGGTCCCGACTCACGGGCCGCTCCCGCCGGAGCTCTCCCTGGAGTCGCTCCTCTACTGGGCCTGGCCTCCCGTTGTCACAGTTGCGGTTGCGCTCGTTGGCCTGCTCTGGGCCCGTGCGATCCGCCAGGTGGCACGGGAGCATCCGGGGAACCCGTATCCACGTCGCCGCACGGTCAGCTTCGCTGCCGCGCTTGCCTTCGTTCTCCTAGCGCTGCAGTCAGGTATCGAGCGCTACGACACCACCCTCTTCTCGATGCACATGATTCAGCACCTCATCCTGCTCTTCCCCGTGCCGATCCTGCTGCTGCAGGCGGGGCCGGTCACCCTGCTCCTGCGCGTCGCCTCGCCACGTTGGCGCGCGCGAATCCTCGCCATTTTGCAGAGCCGCGCCGTTGGGGTGATCAGCCACCCGCTCGTCGGCTGGACGCTCTTGGTTGCGGTGATGTGGGGGACGCACCTGTCGACCCTGTTCCAGGCGGCACTTGAGGATCCGTTCCTCCACAACATGGAGCACTCGCTCTATCTGGGCACCGCCCTTCTCTTCTGGGCGCCGATCTTCTCTGTTGATCCGATCAGGCACCGCCTGCGCGGCGGGAGTGCGCTGGCCTACCTCATCACCCAGATGCCACAGAACAGCTTCCTCGGCGTGGCGATCATGTGGTCAACGACCCCGCTCTATCCCCACTACCTGACGCTGCAGCGCGCCTGGGGCCCGTCGCCGCTCGAGGATCAGCAGCTCGCCGGCGCGATCATGTGGCTCGTTGGCGACGCGCTCTTCCTGGCCGCGATCTTCGTCGTCTTGGCCGCGCTGGCTAAGTCTGAGGATCGCCCCGAATCGCGATACGATGAGGCGCAGACGGCGGCCGCAATCGCGGAGATCCGTCGACGAGAGGTGCTCCTGGCGGAGCGGAAGAGGAGTGAAGAGTGAGCGTGGCAATTGATCCGGTCTGCGGCATGGAGGTGACGATCGCCCCTGACGCCCTCACCACCTCTATTGAAGTCGCGGGGCTCGCCGTTGCCGGCCAGGCCGACCGCCATCGCGGGGCACTTGACGTGAGCGCCCCTGGGCAGGAGCGCTTCTACTTCTGCGGGCGTGGCTGCCTCCTCGACTTCCAGG
>JBBAWJ010000079.1:0-2796 GCA_040397255.1 Candidatus Limnocylindrus sp. | reverse complement strand
GCTGGGTGCGGGTGAACTCTTCGGCAATGCCACGCAGCAGCTTCGACTGCTCGGCAACCCAATCAATGCGTGTGCGCTGCATGGCATGCCCTCCCTACGTGAGGGAGATTGTGCCCTGCCTCAGCGACGAACGAGGAGTGCGAGCGCAGTAATCACCGCAAGGATGGTGAGTGCCGCGGCAACGCCGATGCGCGCGCTTGGGGTGTCGCTCGGTTCTGCCTCGGGGGTGGCCGCCTGATCGTGCTCTACCGCCCAGGCGTGGGCGCTCATCTCGGCCTCCACCAGCAGCCGGCGAATCTCGGCCTCACTCCACTCTGGGTTGGGGCGCGGCGAGATCGGCTCCTCTTTGACGGGTTGCCGTAGGGGCGTGTAGGTGTTCACGGCGCGATTGTGCAGGGTGATTGTCAACGGAAGATAAACGCGAAATTTCCCCTGCCGTTAGATCACTTGCGAGCTTTTGCAGCCGCCTTCTTTGGCGCAGCCAACACCGCAGCACTTGGCAGCAAGAGGCTCGCGAGCCCGGTCAGCGCAACCGCAACGAGTGGCGCCAAGATGGCCACCTCAAATCCGCCTCGCAGCCCCGCTGGGGAGAAGTTCGCGCCAACGGCATCGAAGAAGAGCACGCTGATCACGGCAACGCCGATGGCGCCACCAACCTGCTGGAAGGTGTTGAGCACCCCCGAAGCTGCGCCAGCATTTTCGACATCGGTTTGGGCAAGGGCAAGATCAGCGAGCGGCACCAGAATGAGGGTCAACCCAACGCCGGCGATCGCCAGCGGCACCAGTAAGTCAGATCCGACCAGGCCATCGCCTTTGGTCAGGATGACCTCCTTGATCAGGGTGTAGCCAATCAACTGCAAGACCGCGCCAATCGCAATCAGGTACTTCCCAACCTTGGGGGCCAAGGGAACAGCGATCCCACTGCCAAGGAACGCGCCAACGCTAAATGGCAGTGACGTTAGGCCTGCATTGAGAGCCGAGAAGCCAAGGCCAGCCTGCAGGTACAGCGCGAAGATCAGGAAGAAGGCGCCGATTGAGGAGACGGCCAAGAAGCTCGTGAGAACTCCGGCAGAGAATCCACGGTTGTTGAAGAGTGATGGTGGAATCAGCGCTCCCCCGCTCGTCTTCTCTTGACGGCGTTGCAGCGCAACGAAGATACCGATCAACACAGCGCTTGACGCGAACATGAGCCAGACCCAAATCGGCCAGCCCTGCTCTCGCCCCTGGATGAGCGGGAAGATCACGAGGAAGAGCGCTGCAATGATCAGCCCAACGCCAAGTGGGTCGAGCCGTACCGGCTTCTCTGACTTGGAGTTCGGAACAAAGGCGAGGGATGCGATCAACAGCGCGATGCCAACGGGAACATTGATGACGAAGATGCTGCGCCATCCCAAGCCGAATGCATCGCTCGAAACGAGCAGGCCACCAATGAGTGGCCCCGCAACGGCGGCGAGTCCAGAGATGGCACCCGTCAAACCGAACACCGCAGCGCGCTCTTCTGGCCTGAACAGCACCTGAATGATGGAGAGGACCTGCGGAATCATGATTGCGGCAAAGCCACCCTGCACGAGTCGCGAGATCACGAGCCCATCTGGTGTTTGGGCAAAGGCGCAGCTCAGTGAGGCGAGCGTAAAGCCGAGAACGCCAATGTTAAATACTGTCTTGCGCCCATAGCGATCACCAAGGCGACCACCGGTGATCAGCAATACGGCGAAGCTGAGGGCGTACCCAGAGATGATCCACACCAGCTGAGCCGATGAGGCGCCAAGGCTTTCCTGAATCGCAGGAAGTGCCACATTGACGATTGTCGTGTCGAGCAGGTCCATGAAGGATGCGACCAACAAGATGGCCACAGCGATCCAGCGAAATTTCACGATCTTTGATCCGTTCTTCATGAGCAACGCACCTCCCTACATACCTAATTGCGTGCAGCGTACGGCATGCGCCTCCCGAACAAGCCTGCGGTGCCTGGGCGTGCTTTTTGGGCACGAAAACGACCCCCCACGGCATAGAACAGATGTTCTATACTCCGCCGTCCTATGGCTGAGTCTGCCGCACGAATCGAGGCTGTGACCCGCCTCCAGCAGCGCTGGGGTGCGGGGATCATTCGGCGCGGGGTCGAGGTCGGCGATGCCGGCCTGCGCGTGGCGCCGGTGCGCGGCACGGGGGTGGCGGCACTCGATGCGCTGCTCGGGCGGCGCGGCCTCCCCGACGGTCTCACCCTGTTGCGCGGCGGCTTCGGCGCGGGGCGCACCACGTTGGCGCTGCGCGCACTTGCAGCCACGCAGGTGGCGGGTGGTGCCGCGGCGTGGATCGATGCGGCACGTAGCTTTGATCCGCTCGAAGCGGCAACGCGCGGCGTTGCGTTGCGCGATCTGCCGATTCTGGTTCCTTTGCATACGGGCGAAGCACTAGAGATGGCCGGCGCGCTCTTGGCTGCCGATGCTGCGGATTTACTGGTGCTCGACCTTTCGCTGGTACGGAGTGCTTCGGTGCGCAGCGATGCGCTGGAGCGACTCGCCGCGCGCGCGCGTCGCGCCAGTACTTCGCTCCTCTTGCTGCTTGATGATGCGGTACCCGTGCATGCCGATGCGGCGGTCTCATGTGCGGTGGTGTCGTGGTTGCGTGTTGGTGCTGATGTGATTGGTCGCCGTGTGCTGTTGACGATAGAGGCCGGGCCGCGCACTGGCGCGACCGCGGTGGTGGATGTGTATGAGGGTCGCGGCGCGCGCGCCGACCTGCGCATTGGTCGCCTACCGATTGAGGAGGTGGCATGCGCACCCTTGCGCTCTACTG
>JBBAWJ010000078.1:0-2888 GCA_040397255.1 Candidatus Limnocylindrus sp. | reverse complement strand
TTTGCGACGCACCTCCTCGATGGCGGGGCAGACCTCCGTGTGGTGCAGGAACTCCTCGGCCATGCGGACATCGCAACGACCCAGCTCTACACCCACCTCCTCGGGAGCCACGTGCGGGATTCGTATCGGAAGGCCCACCCGCGGGCCTAGGCAGCCCGCGAGGCGGTAGGATTCAGGTGTGAATGCTGTGACTAGTGCCCACCGACTCCAGCAGGTGCTTTCGCACCTTCAGGCGGTCGGCCGTCAGCAGGTAGCCCGACTCGGCCTCGTCAAGCCGGTCGGTGCAGAGGGCGAGGCGCACCTCCGATCCCTACGAGCGACACCGCGAGCGCGCCGCGCCTTCGCCGCCGCGCACCCCGCCGACCAGGCCTCCGCGACGCGTACCGCAGCCAGCCTTCGGCGCCTCGGCGCGAAAGGCGACGACCAACTCGCAGCGCTCCTTCACGACCTTCCGAAGGGAGCGATAGGACTTCTGCCCCGTGTGCTGCACGTGCTCGAGGGCTCACCGGTCACAGGGCGAGCACGTGGCCCCTTCGCACGCGCGCGACAGACGTTGCGCCTCCACGCATCGGTCGCACCTAAGCACGCAGCCAAGCTCGGCGCCTCGAGGGGCACCATCGCGATCTTGCGAGAGCTGGCGCACCAGGAGTCAAGCTCGGCTCATCGAGGGCGGGCCGCTGGAATTTATGCACGCGTTCGTCTGCTCCTTGATCTTGATAGCGGCGTGACGCGATGAGTGGTCGCGGAATCACAGAGGGCTTCGAGCTCCCTGATCCATCGGTCCCCGACATTGAGGGGGTTATCTTCCGCAGGGAGCAGGGCGGGCTCTTCGGACGAACGCGTTCATACGTGGCGCTCGGGGAGTTCAGTGGTCCGTACGGCCTACTGCTCGCCCTGATTGAGCGCGATGAGTTGGATGTACGTCGTGTTCCACTCGCAGGGTTTGCCGATGAGTTCCTGCGCTACTTCGCTGAAATTCCTGACGATCGTCTAGAAACACTTTCGTCATTCGTCTCGGTGGCGGCTCAGCTCATTGTGCTCAAGAGCCGCGCGCTCTTGCCACGTCCGATCGCTGCCGCTCCAGATTTGGTGAATGATCTCGACGTTGAGGATGAGGCCGATACGCTGCGCATTCGCCTGTTGCGTTATCGGGTCTTCCGTGATGCCGCGCGGGTCTTGGGTGATCGTTTAACGCAGCCGCTCTGGTACCGCGAGCCCCCAACGCGCCAGCTCCCTGGCCCGAAGGCGGCGCCAGTAGAGCCAGTCGTGCCAACGAAATCAGACCCGAAGCGGCTCATCCGTGCAATGGTCCGCATCGCCCTGCGACGCAAGCCGCTCGCCGCCCTCTCCGCCGTCCCTGTCGGAATGAAGATCTCTATTGGCGAGCGCCTGTCGGCCATCCGTGAGGCGGTCCGCTTGAACGGCGCGGTGGGGGTGGATCTGGAGACACTTCTCGGCGACCGGCAGGACCGATCGTTCATCGCCGTGACATTCTTAGCCCTCCTAGAACTCGCCAAGCAGCGAGAGGTCGAGGTGCGTCAAGATGTGCTGTGGGGTCCAATAACAATTCTGCAGGGGGCGAGCGAATGAGTGATGAACGAGATAGCGTGGCTGCAGCGCCTTGGGTGGCCACGGTCAAAGATCTTGAGGCACTCCTCTTCGTCGTTGATCGTCCCATCAGCCGGCGAGAGGCTGCGAAGCTACTTGAGGCATCAAAGAGCGATCTCGATCGTCTCGTAACGGCGCTCACCGCGAACCTTGCGCAGCGCGGTATCACCCTGATCACCCACGGCGACGAGCTGCAGCTGGCTAGTGGCGCAGAGCAGGCCCGAGCGGTGCTCGCCTGGGTCGGCACCGGAGGCTCTGACCTCACGGCGGCCCCGCTAGAGACACTCGCCGTCATCGCCTATCGCCAACCGGTCACCAAGGGCGGCATCGAAGAGATTCGCGGAGTCGATGCAGACTACGCACTCCGTCTGCTCCTTGAGCGAGGGCTCATCGAAGAGGCCGGGCGCTTGGAGACTGCCGGGCGGCCGATTCGCTACGCGACGACGCTTGAGTTCCTCCGCCGATTCGGTCTCGGCTCGCTGGCCGATCTTCCGGCGCTTGAGGGCGATGCCGAGGCACTTCGTCACCTTGATCTGCGCAGTGAGGCCCTTGACTCTTCAACAGCGCGTGGCGACGAAGCTGATGTAGATACCGGAGCACCGAGCACCCCTGCGCAAGAGGACGCCGCAACTGACTGATCTGATTCGGGTCAACGTCCTTGTTGCCGAACGCTCTGGCCTCTCTCGTCGCGGTGCCGACACAGCCATCGCCGGAAATCGCGTCACTACGGCGGGGCGCGCCGTGGCGCTCGGGGAGCGACTGGACGCGCTCGCCCCCCTTGAGCTCGATGGCAAAGCGCTCGTAGCGAAGCCGCGCCCCTCTGCGGAGAGTGGGGACGAGTTGGGTGGCGCAGAGGTGTTCGCCTGGTACAAACCGGTGGGCGTCACCACCACGCACGCCGACCCCTACGCCACCGTAACCCTGCCACAAGCGCTAATGCCTGCGCTCGGCGCCGAGCGCGCAGCGCGCATGCTCTCAATCGGGCGGCTCGATCGCGAGAGCGAAGGGCTGCTGCTGCTCACAGAGGAGCGTCGCGTCGTCTCGCCACTGGCGCACCCTCGTGCCGGACTGCGTCGAGCTTATGCCGCGGCAACGAAGGCGATGGTTGCGGAGGCCGAGTTTCAACGGCTGCGCGCAGGCATAAGACTCACCGATGGCTGGGCGCATGCGATCGAGGCGCGTGGCGTTCACCGCGATGACGATCTTCCAGAAGATGTGCGCGGTGGCGACATGGATCCGGGCCAGTGGAGCTTCATCTCGATTGGGGAGGGGCGACACCA
>JBBAWJ010000077.1:0-2992 GCA_040397255.1 Candidatus Limnocylindrus sp. | reverse complement strand
GCACCGTGCGCGACAACGACGCGGCACCGATTGATCTGCTGCGCAAGGAGATCGCACGACTTGAACCGCAGCGCGTCTACTTCCCGCTCGGCATCGGCTCGCACGTTGATCACCAGCTCTGCCGCCGCGTAGGGGCCGCGCTGCTCAGTGATGCGCAGGCGTGGACGATGCCCGGCATTGACTGGAGCGACAAGGTTGCCTTCTACGAAGACTTCCCGTACGCCTACTGGCAGCAGTTTGATCCATCGGCTGGGCTACCGGCGAACTACACCGCTGGGCTCCCCGCCAACATTGGCCTCACGCCTGAGATCGCCGACGTCACTGATGTGCTCGAGCAGAAGATCCAGGGGATTGCGCAATACGAGTCACAGATGCCGCACCTCTTCGGCTCCGTCGAGAAGATGGCCGACGCGGTACGAACGCAGGGTGCAACGGTTGCGCTGCAGAGTGGCCGCGGTGGTGCGGTCGAGCGCTACTGGAGCGCGGTGCGCAGCTAGCGCGAACGGTTTCGCTTCCGCGTGGCAAACCATTCAATTGCGACAGCCGCTAAGGCTCCTACCGCAAAGATGATGCCGCCTGTTGGCACTGAGAGAAAGAGGATCCAGATCACCGCGCCGTAGCCGCGCTCATCGAACGGATTGCTTGATGGGTCTGCGGCGAAGTTCACCAGGAGTACGGCGAGCGGAGAGAGGGCGACGACACCAGCAACGGCGCTCAGCACGAGCCAATAGCGCGAGGTGATGATCGCTTGGTTCGGCTTAGGTGTGTTGGTCATTCCAGTCCTCCGCTAACGCCTGTTCGATCAGGTACGTCACTGACTGTACCACCCACAGCAAGCAGATAGATAGCCTCAATATCGCGCAACATGTCGTCAACGCAGAACTTTGCGTGGACCAACTCGTGTCCAGCGCTCGCGAGTCGCTCGGCGAGTGCTTGATCGCCGAAGAGAAGGGCAATCGCCGACGCAAGGGCGGATGGGTCTTGTGAGGGCACCAGGATGCCGTTTTCACCCGAGTGAATCATCTCGGGGATTCCACCAACGTTGCTGGCGATCACCGGTCGATTGGCGGCGAGTGCCTCGACGATCGCAAGCCCTTGGGCCTCGCGGTAGCTCGGCATGACCACCACATCTGCAGCGGCAAGGATCTGCGGCACATCTTCACGGCGCCCCAGGAAGTGCACGCTGGCACAGCAGACTTCAGCGCGAAGGTGTGCGGCGGCGAGCCCCTCGAGACGATCACGTTCCGAGCCTTCGCCAACAACCAGGAGGTGTGCCGCTGTGTAGTGGTGGTGCACCACGGGCCAGGCCTCAATGAGGGTGGGGTGCCCCTTCTCGGGCTCAAGGCGCCCCACCACCACGGCGAGGGGGGCGCCGGCAGGGATGCCGAACTCCGCACGAATCGCCTCGCCACCGGTCGCCTCATCGAAGCGCTCCAGGTCGACGCCGTTATAGATGCGGCTGATTGCCGTGGTGTCGCGTCCCTCCGCCACCAACTTGTGAACGATGGCGTCGCTCACCGCAATGAGGCGGTTGATCTTGGGGGTGATGCGCTCCAGCAACTCACGGTCGTCGGGGGAGCGGAAGCGGCTCGAGTGCACCGTCGAGACCATGTAGGGGCGGTGCCCCGTGCGCTGCTCAACCAGGTCAAGCGCCGCAACTCCCACCACCTCGGCGCGATACATGTGGGCATGGAGCACCTGGGCGTTGAGGGCGATCAGCCGGTCCGCCAGCAGTTCAGCAGAGCGCTGGTCACTCGGCTCTTCGATCACCTCGGTGGCGTAACCGAGGCGCTGTAGACGAGCCATAGTGCTGCCGTGCGAGAGCGAGATGATATGCACCTCGTGCCGTGACAGATCGAGGCGCATCACCGTGCTCACCACGCTCTCTTGTGCGCCACCGTTGGTGCCAGTCGCGAGCAGCTGCACCACGCGCAGTCGCGAGCCGTCAGGGAGCGGCCCTACCGGTGCGCGCCCGCCACATCGTTCACCCGCCTTCGGCTTAGTCATGTGTTGCACTCATGCCGCTGGCACCATAATCATCAACACATCCACATCTGCGGCGCCAACCTCGTACTTGTAGTTCTCGTTACCACGCAAGAAATCAAAGGTCTCTTTACGTTCGGTGATCGCCATCTGTAGCCCATGTGCGAAGAGCAGGATTCCTGGCGAGAGTGCGCGAGCGGCAAGTTCACCACCAGCATTCCAATAGCGCAAGCCTGTTGCGTCACGTAAGAAGAGTCCCGCGGCAAACGCGCCGAACTCCAGATTCCGCGCGACGATCAACGTAATCAAATCTTCTGGCGCACGTGCAAATAGCTCACGCATGAACGCCTCGTCGCGCGCACCCTTTTCGTCATCGGTGAAAAGCCCGTGATGGCCCCATCGTGCACGATGCAGCTTGATGAACTCGGCGAGATCGTCAACGGCGTGCAGCTTCGTGGTAATCGTTACGCCAGCACCTTCGCCGCGTCGCACCTTGCGGCGGATCTCGTGACGATCCTTCTTGTCGATGCGCTCGAGGTGTTCATCAAACGTGGTGATGTTCGTGAGGTCGATCGCCGGTGCGGGATCTTCAACGGTCAGCGTTGCAGCTCGTGTTCCGTTGTTCGCGAGTGCACTCATGAGGAGCTCATGGGCGCGATCGGCACGGCGCAAGCGTCGAAGGTCGAGTGCGGCTGTATCCGTGAAGAGATGTGCGACAAGCGCATCTGCCGCGGCGGTTGCGCTCTCTGATTTCCCTAAGTCAATGAGCACCGTGGCGTAATCGATGTGGTACGTCGCGCCGAGGTAGCGCACGCCATCTGGCCGAAGCATCAGCGGTAGATAGGCGTAGAGCGCGCCAGCGGCGTCGTAGACGGCGAGTGAGATGTCGGTGGCCTCGGCGCCGTAGCCGATCCACCACGCCTCGTGAACGGCGCGGTTACTAAAGGCGCTTGCAGTTGGGTTTGTTGCCAGGAGTCGCTCCCACTCGCTGGCCGGTAGTTCGGCGAGC
>JBBAWJ010000076.1:0-3107 GCA_040397255.1 Candidatus Limnocylindrus sp. | reverse complement strand
ACCTTGCGCCAGAGATTCGCCAGGTGCGCTTCCGCGCCGGCGACGGCTTCATTGATCAGGTCGCACTCACGAACGGCTATGCCACGGCGTCGTCACACGCCGCACACATCAGTGGCGCGAGTGGTTCAGGTCATGCCACCTATGCCCTAGAGACAACGGTCACCGGATTTGTACGCGATGCGAGCGGCGGCGTTACGGGGGTAACGACAAACCGTGGGGCGGTGCATGCGCCGCACACGGTGATCGCCGCCGGTCCGTGGAGTGGTGTTATCGCCAAGCTCGCCGCTCTCGATCTAGCGATCGCACCAACGATTCGCCAAAAACTTGTCATCCCGAATCTGCCCGTGATTGATCAGTCGGGGCCGATGACGATCGATGATGAGACGGGATCGCACTGGCGACCCGCACTTGCTGGTGCGTATGCGTTGCGCACCGACCCAACGACGCCCGTCGGCGAGCCACTGCTCGAGGTACCGACCGATGAGGCGATGGCGCACGCGCTCCTCGATCCCGCGTCCCCAACGTCACTCGCCCTGCTGGCCCCGTTCTGGCGCGATGTCTGGCGCGATGGTCCCCCCGCGTGGCACCTGATGGCCGGACAATATGAATACACCCCAGATCATCGACCCTTCATTGGGCCAACCGATCAGCCTGGTCTCTTCGTGAACACCGGCTACTCAGGTCACGGGGTGATGTGCAGCGCTGGCGGCGCCCGCCGCACGGTTGACCTGCTGCTGGGGCGTGCCGCAGCGGCCGACGAGCCATTCCGTGTTGGTCGACCGATGGTGTCGCGAGCGCGCGACGTTCTTTGATCCCGTGCGTGGGCTCTGGTACGCTGCACCCATGACAAATAGCGCACTGCTTTTGACCCCAGCGTTCGGTGGTCTCCTTGTGCTCTTTGCCGCCCTTATTGGGGGCATTAGCAACCTACTCGGGTTGCTTATTCAGCCCCGGCGGGGCTGAGGAGACCAGAGGCGCGGAGATACCGCCCGAAGGAAACTTCAGAGCCCCGCCGAAGAGGCGGGGTTTTTTATTAACGAAGTGAAGGGGGATCGATGACACAGGCAGGGCACGTACCAGGCGCAGGAACTCCGGCCGCGAGTGCTGCAGAGCGCGCGCGACGTGACATGTTGCGCGATGCGCGCATCACCGCTCGTGACGGCGTACGCCCACGCATCGGCGCCGACGCACTCTGCGAGGCGATCCTGCTGCAGGGGAGCGACACCATCTGGGGCTACCCAGGTGGCGTGATCCTTCCGCTCTATGACGTGCTCGTTGATCACCCCGAGCTGCGCCACATCTTGGTCCGTCACGAGCAGGCGGCCTCGCACGCCGCTGATGGCTACGCACGCGCCTCTGGCAACGTTGGAGTGTGCTTGGGCACCTCCGGCCCTGGTGCCACCAACCTCGTCACCGGCATTGGCACCGCAATGCTCGACTCCGTGCCCCTTGTGGTGATCACGGGGAACGTTCCAAACGCCCTCATCGGCAAGGACGCCTTCCAAGAGATCGACATCACCGGCATCACGCTGCCAATGACGAAGCATAACTATCTGGTGCGCAGCGCCGATGAGATTCCGCACGTGATTGCTGAGGCATTCCACCTTGCGCGCAGCGGGCGACCTGGGCCGGTGCACGTTGACATCACCAAAGATGCGCTGATGGGCCAGACCACGGCAACGCACCCCTCGGCCGCAGAGGTTGAGGCGGGGCTCCCTGGCTATAAGCCGAAGCTCGATGGCCATCCACGTCAGATCAAGCTGCTCGCCGAGGCGATCGCTGGTGCAAAGCGTCCGGTCATCCTTGCAGGGCACGGTGTGCTGATCGCTCGTGCAGAGCGCGAGCTGCTCGAGCTGGCGCGCGCGGCGCAGATTCCAATTACCTGGACTCTGCTCGGCATCGGCGTCATTGATGAAACCGACCCGCTCGCCTACGGGTACATGGGCATGCACGGCTGGAAGCATGTGAACCGTGCGATCCAGTCGGCTGATCTTCTGATCGGCATCGGCATGCGCTTCGATGACCGCGTGACGGGGAACGTGCGCACCTATGCGCCGAAAGCGAAGATCGTGCACATCGATATTGATCCGGCGGAGATCGGCAAGAACGTCGTCGCCGATCTGCCAATCGTGGGCGATGCCAAGCACGTGCTCGACGCGCTCCTCCCACTCATCACCAAGGTGGATCCAGCGGCTCGAGTCGACTACTTTGCCGAACTGGCTACGTGGCGCACCGAGAGCGAAGCCTCGTCGTGGCACGGCTCCGGCGGCTTCCGTGACGGGGTGCTCTCAGCCGACTTCGTTGTTGAGCGCGTTGCAGCAGGCTCAAACTTCGACGCCAACCTCACCGCCGACGTGGGCCAGAACCAGATGTGGGTCGCTCGCTACGGCGGATTCCGCCGTGCCAACTCGCACCTCTCATCGGGCGGACTCGGCACCATGGGCTTCGCCCTCCCCGCGGCAATGGGCGCCGCCGTTGCGGTACCAGACAAGGTCTCGTGGGCAATCGCTGGCGATGGCGGGTTCCAGATGACTTTGCAGGAGTTGGCAACCATCGTGCAAGAGCGCATCCCCGTAAAGATCGCGCTGATGGACAACAAGAAGCTCGGCATGATTCGCCAGTGGCAAGAGATCGTGTATGGCGGGAACTACCACTCAGAGGAGTTAGCGGGACCGGATTATCTGAAGCTCTGTGAGGCGTACGGCCTCCCTGCGTGGAAGGTCGCTAAGCCCGAAGAGGTTGATGCTGCGGTTACCGCAGCGCTTGCCGCTGATGGCCCAGCGCTGATCTGGTTTGAGATTGCAGAGCGACAGAACGTCTACCCGATGATGCCGGCAGGGAAGGGTCTCTCCGACCTGATCGACAAGTGGGGCGATGACGGCGAAGACGCGACGGAAGGGGCCAGCGGCCCACGAGTGGATCCAACCGATCCACAAAGCAGCGGTGCGAAGTGACCCCAACCTCCATGGCACGATCTCTTCCAGGCTCGGGTGAGGAGCGCCGCCACCTGATCGTGGCGATCGTCAACAACAAGCCGGGTGTGCTGAATCGTGTGGCGAGCCTGATGCGCGCGCGTAACTTCAACATTGAGTCACTCGCCGTCTCGG
>JBBAWJ010000075.1:0-3122 GCA_040397255.1 Candidatus Limnocylindrus sp. | reverse complement strand
GCGACGCGATCATGAAGTCCGACATCGTTCCGCTCACCAGCCCGAAGATCGATGCAAAGCCGATCGTGGAAGGGGAGCCGTATACCTTCACCGCACTGATTCCCGTACCGCCCGAGGTGAAGCTCGGCGACTACCGCGGCTACACATTTGAACCAACCTTTGAGGAGCCTGACGACGCAAAGGTTGAGGCGGTCGTCAACGATCTGCGCGATAGCTACGCAACGCTCACCCCCGTCACCGATCGCGGCGCTGAACTAGGTGACTACGCGATCATCGCCTTTGATGGTTATCGCGCTGACAACGGTCTTGCAATTGACGGCGCATCGTCGGAGCGCATGCCAATCGTGCTCGGTTCCGATCGACTGATTCCAGGATTTGAGGCGCAGCTCGTTGGCGCGAAAGTCGGCGATGCCACCACCGTTGAGGTGACCTTCCCTGAGGACTACCAAGAGGCGGCGCTGCAGGGCGTGCCGGCACGATTCGATGTCGTCATTAACGATCTGCGCGCGCGGGTCCCGCCGCCGCTCGATGATGCCTTCGCCGCTCAGGTTGCGAACGTCACCGATGTTGCTGGTCTGCGGGCCGAGATCTTGATGCGCCTCAAGACGAGTGCCGTTGATCGCGCCCGCCACGAGTTCGCCGACAAGATCGTTGAGTTCGCCATGGATGGCGCCACCGTTGAGATTCCTGACCCACTGATTGAAGAGGAGATCGACGGACTCGTCGACGAGTTGGCGCGCAGCATTGCGCGACAGGGGCTGACCTTTGAGCAGTACCTCGGCGCCGCTGGCAAGAGCGTGGAAGAGATTCGCTCCGAAATGCGTGAGCGCGGCGAGCGCCGCGCGCGAACCCTCCTGGTGTTGAGCGCAGTCGCCGGCGCCGAAGGGGTCGAGGTCCCAGAGGAGTTGATCGACGAAGAGGTTGAGCGCGCCCGCCCGCAGACGCAGGGGCAGCGCAAGCTCGAGGCCTATCTCTCATCGGAGCGCGGTCGCCGAGCGATCCGTGCCTCCCTACGCCGCTCCCTTGTGGTTGAGCGGCTCGTCGACGAGTGGTTTGACGCTCACCCGAAGGCATGGCCAGCCTGGGCTCCTGAGCGCCCAGCGACGCCTACCGCCGCGAAGGCTTCCGCCAAGTAAACTCAGCCTCCCGCAGAGAGCGGGTGCACATGTAGGGGGTGACCAATGCTCGTACCAATGGTGATTGAGTCCTCAAGCAAGGGCGAACGCGCCTACGACATCTGGTCGCGCCTACTCAAGGAGCGCATCATCTTCCTGGGCGGCCCTGTCGAAGACGACATCGCCAACCTGATCATCGCGCAGCTCCTCTTCCTTGATTCTGAGGATCCCGAGAAGGAGATCTCGCTCTACATCAACAGCCCAGGGGGCGTGATCACCTCCGGCCTCGCGATCTACGACACGATGCGCTACGTGCGCGCCCCTGTGAGCACGATCTGCACCGGCATCGCCATGTCGATGGGTGCGGTGCTCCTCGCCGCTGGCGCACCAGGTCGACGCTTCGCACTGCCGCACAGCCGCATCATGATCCACCAGGGCTCTGGCGGATTCCGTGGCAACACGCCCGACGTCTTCATTCAGGTGAAGGAGATGGAGCAGCTCGTGCGAACGACCCAAGAGATCCTCGCCGCCCATACGGGTCAGCCGATGGAGAAGGTCGTCAAGGATACGGACCGCGACCTCTTCCTCTCGCCAGAGCAGGCGGTGGAGTACGGCATCATTGACGAGGTCTACAAGCTCCCTGCCATCATCCCGCCTAAGGGGAAGTGAGGCGCGCCGCATGAGCGGGGGAGCTGGATCCGGAGATTCGGGGGGCGGCAAGACGCGCGGCCCTCGCAGCGCAGGCACAGGCTCGTATCGCTGCTCCTTCTGCCGCAAGACGCAGGAGCAGGTTCGTAAGCTGATCGCCGGCCAAGGCGTCTACATCTGTGACGAGTGCGTCGCGCTTTGCGCCGAGATTGCAACCGAGCAGTCGCCATCGGCGCCGCAGCGCAAGTCGTTCGGCGGCGTTACGCCTACTCCGCGCATGATCCATGCCGCACTCAACGAGCACGTCGTTAGCCAGGAGCGCGCCAAGCGGTCACTCGCAGTTGGCGTACATAACCACTATCAGCGCGTGGGAGCTCCAACCATTGCTGACGGTGTAGAGATCGCCAAGTCGAATATCCTCCTTGTAGGTCCGACCGGTTCGGGCAAGACGCTACTCGCACAGACACTGGCGCGATTCCTTGATGTGCCGTTCTGTATCGCCGACGCCACTAGCCTGACCGAAGCTGGCTACGTTGGCGAGGATGTCGAGAACATTCTGCTTCGCCTGATTCAGGCGGCCGATGGCGATATTGAGCGCGCGCAGCGCGGCATCATCTATATCGACGAGATCGACAAGATCACCCGCAAGTCCGACAACCCATCGATAACTCGCGATGTCTCGGGCGAGGGGGTACAACAGGCGCTGCTCAAGATCATCGAGGGAACGGTGGCGAACGTGCCGCCGCAGGGCGGCCGCAAGCACCCACATCAGGAGTACCTGCAGATCGACACCACCAACATCCTCTTCATCTGCGGCGGTGCATTTGAAGGGCTCGAGAAGATCGTCTCGGATCGCGTTGGCCGACGCGGCATCGGTTTCGGGTCGGATACGCCGGCGAGCAAGGATGAGCGCACCCGTGTGTTGGAGCAGCTGATGCCAGACGACCTGCTGCGCTACGGCCTCATTCCAGAATTCATTGGACGTCTGCCGATGATCGTTGCGCTGGATCCACTGACCCTCGACGACCTGGTCGAGATTCTTGTTGCGCCGAAGAATGCATTGGTTAAGCAGTACCAGCGCCTCTTCCAGATGCACAACGTGGACCTGCAGTTCACGCCGGGTGCGCTGCATGCGGTCGCCGAGAAGGCACTGCTGCGCAAGACCGGCGCCCGTGCCCTGCGCGCCGTACTCGAAGATGCACTTCTTGCCACGATGTACGACCTGCCGGATCGACCCGACGTGCGTCGCTGCGTTGTGACGGAAGAGACGATTCGCGCCGGCGCAAGCCCACTCATGCTCACCGAGCGTGAGATCGGTGCGGGTGAGCCTGCGGCACCGAGCCGACGCGCACCTCGCAC
>JBBAWJ010000074.1:0-3150 GCA_040397255.1 Candidatus Limnocylindrus sp. | reverse complement strand
TCCAGTCGCGCTCGAGAACGAGGGGAGCCACTCCGTCTCCGAATCGGACACCGTACTGGCGGCAACCTCAATATCTGTAACGAACTGGCCATTTGCAGCCAAGGCGACCTGATCAAGATCGACGTAGAGCCAATCACTCCCCGACGAGTCTGAATCCCAGCCGCCGCCGTTATAGCTCGTTACCCTGAACGCTGGGCCTTCGTTGTCACCCCAGAGCAAAGCTGAATTGATTGAGAACCAAACCACTGATGTAACAGGATTCACGTGAGTTTCGCACTCCCCCAAATCCACCAAGTCGTAAATATGGCCCGCCCCCCCAGCAAACCAATTGAGGGTATCGACAAAGAAACAACCAAGGGTTCCGTCGGCATAGCCGGTGTTCACCAGACCCGTGTCGGCAAGAACGATTACTTGATCTCCGACACCGTCATCGTTCGTATCGAGTTCGATATCCCACTCGTTTAGTGCAGGATTGGACATCAGGTCCCAGCTGGTGATTACCATCTCAAAATTTCCCGCTGCGGCGGTTTCCCACCAGCCTGTGTTTGCTCCGGCAGAGCCATCAGGAATATCTACTGCGTTGACACCAATGTTCTTGATATCAGCGCCGTTGCCGATGCGCTCGCGCCCGTCGCGGGCCAACCAGACATATGGATAGATTTCCCGGCTTTGAGGCGTTCCGTTAGCCGCGTTCGCGTCTTGGGCCCCAGTCGTCAGGGAATAGCTGAGATCGTGGCGGGCTGACCCGAGCGAAGCCGCAAAGGTAAACTTTTCGACGTGCTGGAACATAGCGAACACCGGCAGCCGCAGCGACGGCTTGCCACTTGATGTGCCCGTAATGATGACGTTGAGTGACTTGTTCCCCCAGGTCTCGAAATTGCGTTGCGCCGCAACGGTCGCTACCAGATTGACCGTGAGGGTTTTTGACTTCCCTGCGCCCAAGCTAATGATTGTTGTGCTCCCCACCAGCGACGATCCGTTGTAGATCTTCACTGTGACACCGCTCGGAATCGTGAACCCCGTAGCAGCCGCAACAGCAAACTTATAGTTCGCCGTGGTGGTGCCGCTGTTCTTGACGATAAAGGTCTGGCTCTTGGTCAGAGTCGCCGCTGCGTCGCCGTAGACCATGCCGAAGCTCATCGTGGCGTTCGGCCCTGCATCGATCGTGACCTTCGCCTTGACGGCGTTGAGGGCATTGACTCGACCAGCGCCGACGGAGCGGAGCAAGACGTTGCTGCCGACCGACTTCGCAGTATTGATAAGCGCCGACTTGATCAGCGCAGGGGTCCACGTTGGATTAGCCTGCTTGACCAGCGCCGCCACGCCGGCAACCACGGGGGTTGCCATCGAGGTGCCGCTGAACCATGCGACGCCATCAGTGCTTCCCGAAGCGGCCGACACGATGTCGACGCCCGGAGCCGCGATCTCAGGCTTCAGCGCAAGGTCGCCCCAGCGCGGTCCACCCGAAGAGAATTCCGCGACGGTGTGATAGTTCGGGTTCGCGAGGCCTGCTGCGAGCGCGGAGATGGTGACCGCCGTGCCCTCCAGCGGAGTTGCGCCGGCATGTGCACTGTCGGTGAGGGCTGCGACGAGCGCAGTCTCGCCGGTCCCGTTCAGCATGAGTACTGGAATCGATGCTGTTGGCGTGTCTACGCCCTGGAATGGTGGGTACGACGCGTTGTCGTCGTCTCCGTTTCCGAGCGTATCATCTGCGCCATCGATGACGTCAATCTTCTGCAAGATGATGACGCCAGCAGCGCCCTCAGCGGACATGGCGGCAACTTTCTCCTTGAAGGTACAGGTGCCCCGGCGAAGGATGACAATCTTTCCCGTGAGGTTGGCTGTGTCATCCCAGAGAAGGGGACCATATGCCGTGCCATCGTCTCCTACTGTTGGGCACCCGAGCGAATACGCGGCTGGATCCGCGATGGTGAATAGGCTCGTGATTGGAGCTTCGACCGGGGTGGTTAGATCAAACACATTGGTATTCGAGAACGCAACGGGACTAGCCCCGCCCAGAACTGCGGAGGTTGGGGTAAATGTGATCTTTGCTCCTGGATACGACGCGCGGTCATCGAGCGCGGCAACCGAGATCGCTCCGTCTTCGGTAGAAGGTGAGGAAACGAGGAACGGCTGGTCGCCATCGTTTCCTGCGGCGATCACCACGGTCACGCCGGCCTTCTCGGCGGCGTTGATCGCAGCCTGCTCAGCGCCACCCTTGATGCCATACTGCGAGCCAAGGGAGAGGTTGATCACCTTCGCTCCGAGGGCAACCGCCTTCTCAATGCCGTCCGCGGTGAGCTCTGTTGATCCATCGCAGCCGAAGACGCGAATCGCGATCAGCGATGCGAGCGGAGCCATTCCTGGCGCAAGCCTGAACGTCGAAGTGTTGAGCGTGCTCGTGTATCGCTCTGTAGAGGCAATGCCGTATGTGTCGCCATTCGCCTTGATGCCGTAGCCGGCAATGGTGCCTGCAACGTGGGTGCCGTGGCCGCCACCCTCGGCGATCGTGCAGTCCTTTGGATCGCTGTCAGGCTGTGGCAACTCAGCGAGGCCACCCTCGCCAGGCGCGTAGTCATCACCGACAAGGTCGTAGCCAGCGATTACCTTCGCGGTTGGGAAGGTCACGTCACCGTTTCGAACAAAGTCGTCATGCGTGTAGTCAATACCTGTGTCAATGACGGCAACCTTGACGCCGTAGCCGGTGCCAGCCTTCGACGTTGCGGTCTGTGCCCAGACGTTCTTCGCCTGAACTTCGGTGGCTGCGCCACCATTGGATGGCGTTGCGCCACCACGGCCACTTACTGCGCCGCCGGTGACGGTCATTCGCTTGTAACGGGTAACGAGCTGCACTTCGGCAACATGTGGGTTGGCTCGAAGCGCTTCCAGTTGCGTCGCTGGAATGTGAATGCGAAGTCCATTGAAGAGATAGCGATACTCAGCGTTCACCGTCCCGCCAAGAGCGGTGATTACTCCGCGTGCGGTGATGCGCTCGCTGATCTGGGCGCCCTGCAACGCAAATGGTTGCGCAGCGCCGCCAGCGGAGCGTGGTGCGCCCAGGCCTGGGGTTCGCAAGGTAACGATGAGATGGAGGGTGCCGTTCTTGTCGGCGCCGCGGAGGAGCACCTTGCTTTCGATTGGACGCATGCC
>JBBAWJ010000073.1:0-3195 GCA_040397255.1 Candidatus Limnocylindrus sp. | reverse complement strand
CCGCCCTCTATCCGCACTCCCCCTCCGACCCTCCAGACATCCCCCCCCGTTGCCCGTTGCCCCCCGTTGCCCCCCGTTGCCCCCCGTCGCCCCCCGCCCCCGGCCCCCCGCCCCCCAGCCCCCCCCCACGAAACCGTCGGTGCGAGTGCGAGCACAAGCGCAGTCCTCTTTCACTTAGATAGCGAGCCCCGCGGCGCGGTTGCAGGGCATCCGGTCGGGACAGGTGCGGTTGCAGGGCATCTGCAAAACCGGAGTGGAAGATGCGAAAACACATGTGAACACAAGTGTACGAGAAGTGAAAAGGCTAACTCGAACCCCGCCGAAACAAGCTCTCCGAAGAAAGATGCCCATCAAAATCGTGCACCGGTCGCGACCGGTGCAGCTCGTGCCATCAGGATGATCCGCCATGATGTCACTTCCCTCATGATGTCACTTCCATCCTGATGTCACTGAACTGCACTTGCAGCCGATCACGACCGCCTGCCGAGGGTGCGGCAAGAGCCCACCAAGTCGGCGATCTCGGCCGCCTGTGCCTCAGCCAGATCGGAAACCTCCATCAGAACGGGGAGCTTCAAGGGCACACCAGATCGATCCCTCTTAAATTTCAGCAGAAATCGGAGATCGTCCCTCAGGGACATCGCCGAAGGCACTGCATCCTGGAGGGTCGAGATCATCTGATGGGCCCACTTCGACTTAAAGCCGGGCCCCCCGAGGTCCATCTTGCCGAGGACCGTCTCCGCCTGCTGCACCATCCGATGCAGCTCCTCGGCATTCGCCGAGGCCCGCTCCATCTCGGTCGGAGGCAGCGGACCCTCATCCGATGACCCTAAAGCCTTCGGCCCCCCCTTCATCCGGTGCACCACCTGGTAGGCAGTCTCCTCGATGGCAGCCCCCACATCCTCGCGGTCGTAACAATGCGAAACTGCGAAGCATCTGCCGATTGCAAACATCGGAAACTGTGCAGCAAATGCCCAGATGTACACCCTTCCGAAACTGTGCAGCATCTGCCGATTGCAAACAACAAGACGTGTGATGGATGACGTGTGAACCGGAGATCCGATGGGTGGCATCCGACGGATGGCATCCAAGGTCCTGATGCGTGGCATCCGATATCGACTTCGACCGCTGGCTCACGGACCCGGTGCCGGAGGCCTCGAGCTCGCGGACCCGGACCTGGGGGAAATAATACATCCGGATCCCGCGGTGGCTCGCCTCGATGACCTCCCCCTTGGCCACCGCGGCATCCAAGATGAGCTCCCCGCCGCACTGCTGGGCCGCCACGCATCTGATGAGGCCTCGCGGGGAGACATCCGGCTGTCGACATCCGGATGTACAGATCAGCTGCACCCGCACCTCCCCCCCCCCGCCCGCCCGCCCGCCCGGCCCCCCACCCTCCGCCCCGGCCCCTTGGTGCAGTACATGCGGTCCCTCACCCTCCGCACCAGACATCGCTGCTCTTGCCTGACCAGGATGATCATCATGGTCATCATGATCATCATGGTCATCATGATCATCATGGCCATCATGATCATCATGGTCATCATGATCATCATGGTCATTATGATCATCATGATCATCCTGGTCATCATGATCATCATGGTCATCATGAGCATCATGAGCATCATGAGCATCATGGTCATCATGATCGTCATGATCATCATGATCATCATGATCATCATGGTCATCATGGTCATCATGGTCATCACAATCGTCATCAGGGTCGTCATGGTCATTAGGTGCGGCCCAGCTGATCGGAGGCCATGGACTTCTCCTCCCGGCGGAAGTGGGACTCCTTGAACACCGGCGAGGACATCCACATCGGGTTCAGCTGGTACCCGCGGCCCGACGGGTTCTGCACCAGCGCAGCCTCGATGACCGCCTGCACCGTTCCCCGGCCGGCTCTGAAAAACAACACATGTTTGTGCACCTGTTCCGGTTTCTGCTTTCCGCAAAGCAACAGCAGCAGCAGCAGCAGCACCAACAGCAGCCAGAAAGCTGACGAAAAAGAAAAACACCGTAGAAGCCATACAAGACTGGTGCAGCCGCCGTAGCATCCGATCGCGAGCTGGCAGCCTCGAAGCGGGCCTTGATGTCGCAGGGCAGCAGGTCGTACATGGCCTTGAACTTCATGGCCTTCAGCCGATCCCGGAGGCTCGGCTCGGCGGGCACGATCTGGGCGCACGGGGATGCTGCATCTGATCCGCCATCCTGATCGCGGTCATCCGGCTTCTTCTTGCCATCCGCCTTGTCATCGCGATCCCCCTCCTCCTCCTTGGCCTCGTCCTCCTCCTTCTTCCTCTGCAGCCAGGCCGGGAGCCCCGTCTGCTTGGCCTTGGCCTTCCCCTTGCCCTTGGCCTTTCCCTTGGCCTTGCCCTTGCCCTTGGGGTTCCCCCCGGCGCCCTCCTCCTCCTCCGCAGCCGATTTCTTCGCCTTCCCCTTTGCCTTCACCTTCCCGCGGGCTCCCTCCTCCTCCTCCTCCTGCCCCGCCGTCTCCGGCTCCTTCTCGCTCTCCTCCCCATCATCGGACTCCTCCTCAGCCGGTGCCTTCGCCTTGCCCTTGGCCTTCCCCTTGGCCTTGGGCTTCCCCGTCGCCTGGGTCTCCGGCCCCGCCCGGCCACCCCGGCCACCCCTGCCCGGGGCCGTGGCCCGGCCCCGGCCGCCTCGGCCTCGCTGAAGGCCACGGCCACGGGTCACCGGCGGGGGAATCTCCCGGACCATCGGATCCTCGGGATCCTCCTCCTCCTCCTCCTCCTCATCCGATTCGCCGTCCACGACGAGGGGCTCCGGCTTGCCCTTGGCCTTCGCCTTGGGGCGCAGGAGAGAGCCGCTGTCCTCGCCGGGCCCCTTCCCCACCTTCTCATCCTTCTCCTCCTTCTCCTTGTCCTTCATGGCATCGTCCTTGGTGTCGTACATCCGGTCCTCGGCGGCGGATCCCGATGGGACAGCCGATGGCACCATCTCCTCGGCCGCCACCTCGGCCGCAACCGTGCGTGCGCGCTTGGCCTCCATTGCCTTGGGTTGAGGCTCCTGGATCGACGAGCTAGGGGGCCGGCAGGCACCCTGGCGGAGTTTGGGCAGAGACGCTTGACATCGGACGTACATGATTGGGGGGGGTGGGGGGGGATGCGGGGGGGGGATGGGGGGGGGGGGGCGGGGGGCGGGGCCGGGGGCGGGGGCGGGGGCGGGGGGCGGGGG
>JBBAWJ010000072.1:0-3227 GCA_040397255.1 Candidatus Limnocylindrus sp. | reverse complement strand
CCTTGGGGAGTTCGGCGCGGCGCGCCCAGCCCGTTGGGTTGCCGGTGAAAATCTGGAGCCCCATTGCCCCAACCGCTGCGGCGCGATCGGCCGCCTTGACGAGGCCAGGACCTGCGGCGAGGTGGGCGCCAAGCATGCGATCGAGCCGCCCAGCCGCCGCGGCTGGTGCGCTGCTCTTCAGTTTCGGTCGCTTGGCTGCCATGGGGAGAGATTGCCACGCCGCGCCAGAGACCGCTCGTCGCCTTACGCACCGTTCACCAGCGCCTCTCGGGCCACGGCGACCACGCCGATGGCCTTGCACCCAGCGGCTCGCAGGGTCGCCGCCGCCGCCTCGAAGGTGGCGCCACTCGTCCAAATGTCGTCGACCAGAATCACGCGCTGCGGCATCGTGGCACCCGCGCGCACCGCGAAGACGCGGTCCATGACCCGCCGCCTCTCAGCACGACCGAGCGTATGCAGCGCAGGTACCGCCCTGGTGCGCTCAAGCAGCGCCGCAAGTTCACAGGGGAGCGCGCGCGCAGCCGCAGCCGCAATCAGCGCAGCATGATCGAAGCCGCGATCCCGGAGGCGTGCCGGGTCCGTTGGAATAGGTACGAGCGTGGCGTCACCACCGAGCTCGCGCTGCACGGCATAGATTGCGCTTTGTAGGGCGAGGCCGAGCGGCACCGCAAGGGCGGGAAGGTCGTGGAACTTGAGTGTGCGCACCGCCTCGCCGAGGCCCCCCTCGTACGGACCAATCCAGGCTCCAGCGACGCATCCGGCTGGTGCGGCACCGCGCTTCACACTTCCAGCGCCGGTGAGACCAAGCTCGCCGCAACACTCGGAGCAGAGGAGCGCCCCCTCCACGCCGCAGGCGCCGCAGCGTTGCGGGGCTAGGAGCGCCAACACTGGTGCAGCAGCGCGCTGCAACTCGGCGAGAGCATCGCGGGCACGCTCGGTGAACTGCATTCACGCAGGATCGTGCGTCGCACGTACCCCCTGCGTAACGGGCGGTACGATAGGCAGATGACCTCCACCACTATCGCCTGGACCGTCCGAACCCTGCCGCTCGCCGAACTACCGGCCAGCGAGTGGGAGCGACTCCTGGCAACAAACCCAACCGCAAGCGCCTTCAGCAACCGCGCCGTGCACGAGGCATGGTGGATAGGCTACGGCGCGGAAGCGACCGATATCTCACTCGCCGCCTACGACGCCGCGGGTACGCTCTACGCCTATCTCCCACTCATGCTTCGACCCGACGGCGTGCGCTACCTCGGCGCCACGTATCACATCGATTACGCCACGGTGCTGATTGATCTCACCAGCGCAGAGAGCACCGCCGCTATTGATGCACTCGTCGCGCATCTCTTTGCCGATGCATCTGCACTCGACCTACGACGCTTGCGTCGTGCCGACCGAGCGCACAAGATGCTCATGAGCGCACTCGCGATGAACACCACCAGAACCGCAACAGCCACGATTGAAGATCCCGCGCCAGCGATTGACCTCACGAACATCACGACGTTTGATGAACATCTCGAGCGCATCAATAAGAAAGATCGTCATGAGATTCGGCGCAAGGTGCGACGCGGTGAAGGCGCCGGCGTGACGATTAGTGCGAAGTCACACGCCGTTGACGATCTTGCAGAATTCATCAAGCTCCATCGCGCACGGTGGGGCCATCACGGACTCTTTACCGATGATGAGAAAGGCGCACGCGACGAGACGTTCATGCGCGAACTCTTCGCACGCGCACCAGAAGGTCTTATCACCATCATCGTTGCGCGCAATCTCGAATTCGGTGCATTTGCCGCGGGGCTTTTCTTGCGCGATGCAACAAGCTTGCGATATTGGAATGCGGGTGGTGAACTGGCGGCCCGCGCCCTCTCGCCAGGGATCCTGCTCTTTGCGTACGGTTTGCAGATGGCGATCACCGAGCGCAAGCAGACGTTTGATTTCTTGCGTGGCAATGAGAGCTACAAGTACGAGGTTGGTGCGACAGATGTGGACGTGTTGATGATTACGGTTCCAGCAGCATGAGTGCGACACATGACTAGACCGAAGGTAGGCGAACGCTGCGGCGGTCGCGCACCAGTCGGACCGCTCTCTGATGGCACGCGACTACGCGTGGTGCAGCTGCTCGCGACCGGCACCAACGGTGGAGCGCAAGAGAGCGTGGTGAGCACCGTGCTGCGCCTCGACCCATCACGCCATGAAACCCATGTGATCTCGCTTTCGCACGGCAGCACCGTGGCGCGCTTACAGCGGCTCAGCTTCGCCACTGAGGTGATTGAAGATGAGAACGATCAGCGCACCGCAGAACTGCTTGCCGATCGACTGATCGCCCTGAACGCCCAAGTGCTACACGCCCACATGTACCGCGCCGAGGTTGTTGGCGTGGCCGCACTCGACCTCGTGGAGCAGCGCACTGGGCATCGACCCTACATGGTCTCCACCGTGCATTCCAGCCGCTTCCGCTCCCCCGCAGATCGTGAACTGCTGGAGCGCATCACCCCCAAGATCAATCGCCTCATTGCCGTGAGCGACGCCATCGTCGACAAGCTGGTCGCCGAAGGGCGCGACACGACGGCAATCAGCCGCATCTATAACGGCGTGGACCTGGAGCGCTTTGATGAGGCGACCGGCGGCGAGGCGATTCGTGCAGAGTTCGGCATCCCCGCCAACGCCCCCCTCGCGGTGGTCGTGGGGCGCCTCGAACCAGAGAAGGGGCATCCGACACTGATTGAGGCATGGCCCGTGGTGCACCACCACTTCACCTCGGCGCACCTCCTCGTCGTTGGTGAGGGCTCTGAGCGTGATCGCCTTGAGGGCCTCGCCGCCGCACATCTGCGCGCGGAGATCTGCTGTGCCAGCGTGCACTTCCTTGGCCGCCGCGAAGACGTGCCACAGATCCTCGCCGCAGCAAATGTGGTCGTCATGCCGAGCTACCGCGAGGCACAAGGGCTCGCGATCGTCGAGGCGCTCGCCGCCAATCGCCCAGTGATCGCTAGCAACGTTGGTGGCATCCCCGAAATGATTCGCTCCGGAGAGAATGGTCTGCTGGTGCCATCGCACGACCCGTCGGCACTCGCTGCGGCGATCGCCCTCCTCTTCCGCGATCGGGCACTCGCCGATCGCCTCGCAAGCGCTGGACATGATTTGGTGCATGAGCGGTTCTGCGTCGACGACATGCTGCGCGATATTGAGGCTATCTATCTGCTTGCTGTGGGTGGTACAGTCAGTGACGT
>JBBAWJ010000071.1:0-3247 GCA_040397255.1 Candidatus Limnocylindrus sp. | reverse complement strand
CCTTGTCCGGCAGTAACGAGGCGCAGGTCGCGCGGGTCATTCTTGGTGATCGCTGTGGTGCGCGCCATTAGATGAAAAAGGCCGCCATGTCGGCGGCAAGCAGGCGGCGCGTCACGGTAGTTATTCGCCGATCGTTGCCCAGATGAAGCCCATCATCAGGAAGAATCCCGAGAAGAGGGCGACGAGGCCGACTGAGCCGTACGGCGATGCGGCGGTCTTGTCGGTGAAGGTGCCAAGGAGGAGTCCGAAGCCGACCGCCCAGACGAGCCAGGCGCCGCCCCACAACATCTTGCCGTTGGGGCCGGTCACGAAGCGGCGCACCCAGGGGGTCTCGCGCTGCTCAGAGCTCATTGCGGCCCTCTGGAAGATGAAGACGAAGCCGCCACCGATCGCCATCGAGATGAAGAACTCGATCGGGTGGAGGAACGGGAGCGTGAACATATCCATGCCCCAATCATAGCGGGCTGATCTCTGGCACGATCAGGGCATGTTGAGTTGGCTAGACGAGGTCCTGATCCCCCTGATCACGAGCATGTACGAGGCGGTGGGCTACCTCGGCGTGGCGATTGCCATGGCGGTCGACGCCTCCAGCTTCCCCGTGCCGAGCGAGTTCATCCTCCCCTTCGCCGGCTTCCTGGTGGCCGACCCTACGGCGGTCGAGCCGCTCACCGGGGGTCGCTGGCTCCTGATCCCGACGATCGCCGCCGCCACCCTGGGCGGCCTGGTCGGCACCTGGGGCGCCTACGCCATTGGCGCCTATGGCGGCCGGCCGCTGCTGAACCGCTTCGGCCGCATCGTGCGCATCGACCCCGCCGACTTGGACCGCGCCGATGCCTTCTTCGCGCGGCACGGCGGCAAGATCGTCTTCTGGAGCCGCTTCATTCCACTGCTGCGCACCGCCATCTCATTCCCCGCCGGCATCGCTCGCATGCCGCTCGGTCGCTTCCTTCTCTATAGCGCCGTGGGTTCGCTGGTCTGGAATACCGCCCTCATTGGTGGTGGCGCGGCACTTGGCCAGAACTGGGAGCAGGTCAAGGATTGGCTCAAGCCGCTCGACACGCTGCTGCTGATCGTTGGCGTGCCGGCAGTGCTGCTCATGATCCTGTGGCGACTCGGGCTCCTTGACCGCATGCGCAATCGGCGCGGGTAGGCTGCTGTGAAGATTGCGGTCGTTAGCGACATTCACGCCAACCTCGCCGCGCTGCAGGCGGTGCTCGCCGACATCGATGCTGTTGCGCCAGGTGCGGTCATCTGGCACACCGGTGACATCGTTGGCTACAACGCTGAACCGAACGAGGTCGTTGCGCTGCTGCGTGAGCGCGGTGTCATCGGTGTGATGGGGAATCACGACGCCGCGGTGCTTGGGGAACTTGATGTGAAATGGTTCAATTCCGCTGCGGCAGCTGCAGTGAAGTGGACCTCGACGCACATCACCCCCGAGAACGCCACGTGGCTGCACGCACTGCCGAAGATCAGTGAGATGGGTGCTGCAACGCTGGTGCACGGTAGCCCACGCGAGCCGCTCGGTGAGTACGTAATCAGTGCTGAGGGTGCGCGTGAGAATTTTTTCGCGCTCTCCACGCCAGTGCTCTTTCATGGCCACACGCACGTTCCAGCCTACTGGGCGCTGCGCGGAGGGCAGGCAACGTCGGTAGTGATTGATCGTTATGCGCAACCGCTCCTCTCACCGTCACTGATCAACGTTGGCTCCGTTGGGCAGCCGCGCGACGGCGACGTGCGCGCGAGTTGGGTGCTCTGGGATCGCAGCGACGATGGCTCAGCGATTGGTGCGCTCGGCACCGTGCAGTGGCGACGCGTTCACTACGACATTGCACGAACGCAATCGTTCGTTCGTGCAGCGGGGCTGCCAGAGTTTCTCGCCGAACGTCTAGCAGCAGGGCACTGATCATGGCCGCACGGCGACTTCCACCATTTGAGCAACTCGGTGTCTTCATGCACGCGCATCGACGTGCGGTGATTGGCGTATGGGTCGTGGTGATCCTTCTGGCGCTGCCGTTTGCTCCACAAGCGCCAGGCGCGCTGCAGGCAGGTGGCTTCGACCTGCCAACGCTGGAATCCGCACGCGCGCGTACGTTGCTCGAACAAGAGCTCGGCGCACCACCTTCGGCGCTCGTGTTGGCGATCTCTTCAGAGAGTTTGCTGCCCGGGTCGGTGGAGTTTGAATCTGCTGCCGCGCGCGCCGTTGCCGGTGTCACGCAGGCGCCGCACGTTGTTGGCATTCGTTCGCACCTGATCGCACCATCGCAGGTGAGCGTTGCCAACGGCATCGTCTACGACGTGGTCTTCTTGGATCTAAAGCCCGACGATTCACCTGAGGCGCTTGAGGGGGTTGCTGCTGCGCTCGTTGCAGTTGATGGACTCACGGTGCAGATCGCTGGTGGCCCCGCCTTCTACGCCGACATTCAGAGTGTTTCGGAGAGCGACCTGCGCCGCAGCGAGTTGATCAGCCTGCCGCTCGCAGCGATCGTGTTGCTCTTGGTGTTCGGCTCTGCCGTCGCGGCTGGCCTGCCACTCGCAGTTGGTGGGGCCGCGGTACTCGTTGCGCTCGCTGCAATCTTCGGTGTGGCACAGGTCACACGCATGAGCGTCTTCGTGTTGAACCTCACCACGCTGCTCGGCCTTGGGCTGGGCGTCGACTATTCGTTATTGATGGTGTCGCGCTTCCGCGAGGAGCTCGGTCGCAGCAGTGCGCGTCGCGCTGATCGTGTAGCCCTGGCGGTGCAGCGCACCGTCGCCACCGCCGGTCGCGCCGTCTTCTTTAGTGGGGTCACGGTGATGCTCGGCCTTGTCGGCCTGGTGCTCTTCGACTTCGCCATCTTGCGCTCGATTGGCATCGCCGGGGCCATTACCGTGGCGCTCGCCGTGGTCGCCAGCCTCACCCTCCTCCCGGCGCTCTTGGGCGTGCTTGGAGCACGGGTTGACCGCCTCGCCGTGCGCAAGGTGACCTACGAGGAGCCGAGTGAGCAGGGCCGCTGGGCACGCCTCGCCCGCGGCGTCATGCGCCGCCCCCTCGCGGTTGCCGTGCCAACGCTGGTGCTCCTAGTCGCGCTCGGCTCCCCGTGGTTGGGCGTGAAGTTCAACGCCCCCGACGGCAGCATCCTTCCGGAGCGCGTGCCAAGCCGCCAAGCCCTTGACGCGCTCACCAGATCGTTCGGCGAAGGTGAGCTCTCCCCGATGACCGTTGCGGTACGCACCAACGGCGACGCCACCACATCAGAGAACATCA
>JBBAWJ010000070.1:0-3299 GCA_040397255.1 Candidatus Limnocylindrus sp. | reverse complement strand
CGCCCTATACCACACTCACTCGTGGCCTGGTGCAGGCCTGAGCCTGACACAATGCTCCTGCCTGTTGTTTGCCTACTTCAGGCCGCACGAGAGTCCACATGTCCGATTGAGGGCTGGCACCTGCTTCCGTAGATTTCGTTGTTATGTGTTTTTAGATTATTCTAATTCATACCCCACACACACACACACTCTCTCTCTCTCTCTCTCTACCTCTGCCTCCATCCCTCCCTCTATCTCTTCTCCTTCCTCTCCCCTTGCTCCTGTGCGACTTCCATGGGGACCTGCACAAGTGTGGTACATGAAGGAATAGTGATGTAGCACAGGTGTCAAACTTGCTCCTGCCTGTTGTTGGCCTATGCATCAGGCCGCGCGAGAATCCACATGTACGATTGAACGTGTGCTCGGATGTCCTGTAAAAGAATGCACATGTTGTCTCCTACCTGTGGTGGGCCTGCAACAGGCCGTGAGATGCGGCCTAGAACAGGCCGTGAGATGCTGCCAATGCATCCAAGTGTGGCGAGCGCGCAATGGCTTTGCATCGAGTTGCGGCTCCCCCCGCGTGCTCGCTTCGTGTCGGTCTGGCCCGCTCACCCCAGCAAGCCTTCGGCGAATTGGCGCAGGCTGGCCCGCGTGTGGCTCCCCCGGAGTGCCTCCGGCTCCCCCAGCCCCACCCCACCCCACCCTTCCCACCCCGAGACCCAGCCCCACCCACACCCCACCCCCACCTTCAGCCCCACCCCACCCCACCCCCACCTCCAGCCCCACCCCACCCCCAACCCCCACCCCACCACCACCCCGAGCCCCACCCCACCCCCACACTCACACCCACCCCCACCCCACTGTAGCCCCACCTCCACCCCACCCCCACCCCCAGCCCCACCCCAACCCCACACCCACTGGTTTCAGCATCCCAAGCCTCCCTGTACACCATCTTCCCGACGCGACGAAGCTTCTCCTCCCCGCCATCCTGAAGAGTGAAAAGCCACTGCCGCCGGCCACCTACGCGTCCATGCACTTCAAGGCGGCGACGAGGCTGCTCCTTCGTCAGCGACATCGTGACGGATTCGACCTCGGCGGTTGCTTCTGTTGCTGTGCTGCTGGCTACTGCCGCGCTGCTGCTGCTGCTTCCTGCTCCGGTCAAAGACATGCCACAAATGCCAACTACACGTGCAAAGCGTGCAACAACATCTTACATGCAAGACCAAGCCCCCGGTGTTCGCGGTCTTCTGAGCGCTTCCACTCGCTGTGTCCTGCACTTTTGAATCAAAGGCAAACATGGTATATTGACATGTAAGACTGCAGGCTGCAACTTCACAGATTCTGAAAGCAGCCGACCCAACCACCAACATACAAAACACAACCGAAACGAAGACAACCAATCACATGCATGAGCAAAGTCGCAATCGAACAAATCAGGTTGCGCAGTCTGCAAAATCTTAACTGTGAAGGTCCTTGTCATCTTTCCTCGGCTTGGAGAGCTGCCGGTTCTGACATGGGACCCACCCGTCGTCCGGCTCTCCGTCGCTGGTCACCCGCATGCAGCGCGCAACCTTCGGCGGCGGAGTGGTGGTGGCCTCGGTGCTCTTCTTGGCGGTGGCCTTGGCCTCGGCCTTGGCCGTGGCCCGCAGTTGAAGGGCAACTGCTCGCCGACGACTCGAGTTGGGGTCGATAACCTGTGGATGCCAGTTACCCGGTCTGAATGCTCAGCGAATGAATGCGAACTGCGCTGGTCATGCAAGGCCTTGACACAGGCCGACATATCTAAGGGCCTGACACAGGCCGACACATGCACAATGCAACACACAACACACAGCAAAACAGAGACGACCGGGACATCGCTTTCCGATGACTCCTCCGAGTCCGAGAACTCGCAGAGCCGCTGGAGTGTCTCCGCGCTCGAGCGCGAGCTTGAGCTCGCCGAGCTCGAGCAAGCTTCGCAGTCCGCGAACTCCGGCCAACCATCATCGTCCACTGCTGGCATGGGACCCGGTGCAGCGACCACTGCTGGCATGGGACCCGGTGCAGTGGCAGCCGGTGCTGGTGCGAGAGCCGGTGCAGCGGCAGCCGGTGCGGTGGCAGCCGGCACCTCACTGCTTGGGCCAGGTAGGCAAGCAAGTACATCGCCGGTTGCAGCTCCTCCGGCTGCCCCAAGCCTCACCCGCGATGTGAGCGTGCAGACCATGCTGAGCTCTGCCATCCGAGCACTTTTGCGAAACGCACCCGTCTTGGGGTAGCGGCCATACCTGCTGTCGGCATGTCTCGGGTGCCCGAAGATCCAGGCCACAAGGAGATGCTCTGAGGCGGGACCTGCCCTCAACGGGCAACAACCGAATGATGAATCAAAGTCACGTGCAATGTACCAATCTACCCTCCATGTTTGTAGTCACACACGGACTCACATCTGTAAGAGGTCGAGCACTTGCCCGGTGCAGGTGCATCGTCTTCGGCGCGGAGTTGCCTGAGCATTGTACAAATGCTTTGTACATGCAGAGCGAAGCGCATGATGTACAGCTCCGAGTCCGCCGTGATGTGTTCCTGAACAAAATAATTTGCTATTCACACTCGGCTCACGATCTCTTGGCATCACCTCACCCCCAACCCCCACCCCACCCCCAGCCCAACCCCACCCCCACACCCACACCCACCCCCATCCCACCCCCAGCCCCACCTCCAACCCACCCCCACCCCCAGAACCACACCAACACCACACCTACCGCAGCAAGTTGCTGGTCCTTGAGGTCCACGATGACTTGCCGAGTGGCACACACGAACTTCGCAGGATATACCGCGCAGGCCCCATCCCCCAGCGATAGCAGCGCAAGGAGCAAGCCGCTCAACCGGCAGATCATCTCGGGCGTGACCAAGGAGGCTTTCTGACAACGAGGCTATCAAATTCCGAAGAAGAAAAATGCAAAAGGACATGGCCTACACATGTAGGCCTGTCCCAGGCCAGACTCAGGACGAAGATGCAACATCACAACTCTAAACATGCAGGCCGCCCTGACAGATGCCACATGAACAAGCAACACATACTTGCAATAATCTCCTTGGCCATGGGCCCCACGACCTGCTCAAAGCTGCCGCCAGCACCCTGCCGCCATCCCTTGAGCACCGAGATGTACTCGGGTACCCCGAGCGCATCTGCGGCCGTGGACCGCCGCCGCTTGGTAGCACTCATTGCTGCCGCCCTGAGCCGGCAAGCCCAACGACGCGAACGAACAGAGAGGGCGAGAGAGAGAGACAGAGAGAACGGCCTGTCTCAGGCCGGTGTGGCATCATGAACTCGAGCGAAGAGGCAC
>JBBAWJ010000069.1:1275-3364 GCA_040397255.1 Candidatus Limnocylindrus sp. | reverse complement strand
CGAGGGCAGTATCCTCACGAGGTGTTGCCCCATCTCGGCCCTCGCCTAACTCCACCTCGCCGACAGAGCGCAGCGCTTCTCTTCGCCCTCCCGCTGCTCTTGGCCGGCTGCTTCGGTTCGAGCGAGGCCACCCCCACCCCCAGCCAGGGAGCTACAACCGTCATCTCCACCGAATACGGGCGCGTCTGGGGGGCACTCCCCGCGGACTTCCCCCTGCTTGCGAGTGGCCACTCACTCGTGCGCCTCGACGTGCAGTCGAGCGGCGCGATCTGGAGCCAGATGGGGGTGAGCGAAGCGACCGCAGCGGCGATTGACGAGCTGCGTCGACTCGCATGGAATGTGCAGGAGCCGACCGGCACCGCAACCGCACGGCGCATCAACGCGACTCGAGATCAGGGGGCGTGCGTTCTCACCATTCTGGTTGAGCCACTCGGCACGCGTACCTCGCTCGTCGTTTATCTTGGTGAGGGTTGTCCAAAGCCGTAGCGCGTTGAAGGAGGAGTGATGGCACCAAAGTTGAAGCGTCGCGAAATCGTCTTACCGATCCTGCTGGTGTTGGGACTCTTTGTGCTGACCTTTGCGCTGATCGCCGCGCAGGTTGTGGGGGCGAGCGCCTAGCGCTTCCCCTTACGTCGCTCCGCTTCCATGCGGCGACGATCGCGCTCTGTTGGCTGGTTCGGACTCATCGCGCGCAAGAAGCGCCCATACCAACCGGCAAACGCACCGGCCAAGATGCCCGCGGCAGCAACACCGTACATGTCGCTGAACATTGCGCCAGGGTTACCGATATTTTTGGTGATCCCGTCAAGCAAACCCTTCACAGGATTTCCTTCAACAAACGCCGACATGTCACCGAAGGTGCCGACGACCGCTGACGCCACATAGGTGATGATGCCGAAGAGCCCACCGATCATCCACGCGCCACGTCGCGTCAGCATGCCGCCAAGGAAGGCGATGACAAATGCTGGAGGAAGCAGAATTGATTGAACACCGAGCTGCGCGATGTTGGATGCGAGCATCCCCGGCTGCAGAGCGATGACCGTCGTGACGATCACGACAAGGAGTGGCAACAAAAAGGCTCGCGTGCGCACCAGCGTTGGCAGGTAGGCGAGATCTGCGCGAATTGGTGCGCGGCCCGCTGATGAGCGGAGCGCCGCACGCAGTCCGAGTCCACCTGTGGCTGGTGGCGTTGGGACACCTGCGACTGCAGCGGCTGGGGCCTCTGGGGTGATGCCGAGAGCCTCTGCCTCAGCGCGCTCCCTCGCGGCTAAGCGGTTGCGGCGACGTGCCTCTGCTCGGTCGTTAGCGTGATCTGCATTACTCATGCCCACATCTTAGACGCGAGCGGTACACAGCGCGTGGGAGGCTTCGCCCCCTCGCCCTCGCCCAATCCGCCACGGAGTGACCTTATGGCGAGAGCAAATACTCTTCGTGCAGCAACCCTCGGGGCCACGATCCTGGCGCTCACGATCTTGCCACCGACGCTCACGCGAGCCGCCAGCACGAGCGCCCTCCTGATCAGCAGCATTGCAACGGGCGGCAGCTCCGCCTCCGACGAGTACGTGGTGATCGAGGCGGTCGGCACGGGTGGTACGAACATTGCCGACTATGAGCTGGTCTACACCACGGCAAGCGGTGCCACCACGCGACGCCTTGTCAGCCTGGAAGGTGCCACACCGCTCTCCGCCGGCTCACGGCTGCTGGCCGCCAATAGCCTCGGCGCTTTCTCTGCCGGCGCATTCGCGACATGGAGTGAGGGGATCGCTGCAACGGGTGGCGCCGTGCGCCTACGCCTGCGCGCCACACCCACCTTGATTACCGATGCCGTTTCTTGGGGGAATGCAACGTCAAGCGCCGGCGGCTTCGGCACGCCAACGCCTGCAATGTCGTCAACGACGATGATTGAACGACGACGCAGCGCGGACCTAGCCCTAATCAACACCCAGAGCAGCAGCGCCGACTTTGCGCTTGTTCCCCTTGGGCCACCAAACCTGACTCCTGTGGTCCCTGTGCCGCCATCGCCAACACTGGAACCAACCCCGACTCCCACAGTCATTCCGTCACCCACCATCGCACCGACACCGACACC
>JBBAWJ010000069.1:0-1175 GCA_040397255.1 Candidatus Limnocylindrus sp. | reverse complement strand
ACACCGACACCGACACCGACACCGATAGCCACACCAGCACCTACCCCAACCGCGACACCAACAGCCGCACCAACGCCTATGCCGACAGCCACGCCCACACCGACACCGCGACCTTCGGCATCTCCATCACCGACACCGACAGCCACACCAGCACCTACCCCAACCGCGACACCAACAGCCGCACCAACGCCGCACGTGCTAACCCCATCGGAGGTGCGCGCAGCGCCGCTGGGTGGAGCAGTCACGATGCGCGGCACGGTTTCAGCGGCACCCGGCGAACTAGCCGAAGAGCGGCTCTATTGCGTGGAGGATGAGGCGACCGGGCTTGGGGTGTTTGTCCTCGCCCAGAGTGGGGATACCGACCTCGCGCGCGGCGATGTGGTGACGATTACCGGAACGCTGCTCCTGCGGCGCCAGGCGCTGACGCTAACCGCTACGGCAGCGGCGCAGGTCGATGGCTGGATTGAGCCGCGAGACGGAACCAGAGTCGGGCCGCCAACGCCTGGGCCGTGGGCTTGGGAGCCGTGGGAGGGTCAAGCCATTCAAGTATCAGGGACCGTGAGTGGCGCTATGAAAGATCTCGCTGGCGGCGCTCGTAGCCTGACCCTCAGGCTGTCGGGGGGAGGGGAGCTCCTGGTTGGGGTTGGCCCGAGCGTTGTCAGCCATATTTCAGAAGGGCTGCTTGCCTCCAAGATGGAGATCGAGGTGCGCGGCGTGCTGCACCAGCGGGCGGGTGCGGCTGGAGGCGGCTACCGCCTCTGGGCGTTAGCGGTGAGCGCGAGCAGTCCAGCAGTCCCTCCAAGGGCTCCAACGCGCGTGGTTAAGGGTACACGGCCCCCTCTCCCGCCCGTGGTCGTGCTGACGATGCCGGCTGGGGCCCCCTCTATCGCCATCCCGAGCGGGGCTCAGCCGTGGTGGGTCCAGCGGGTCTCCTGGGCCCTCGACGTACGTGGCGGCAGCCTCGAGTTGACGGGCCTCTATCGTGTTGGATTGGTCGTGCTCCCGTTGTGCGAGGAGGCACAGGCTGTGCCAGGGGCGACTCGTGCGGGGGGGAGGGTTGACCGTGCGGGGCGTGCTGCTTATCCTCAGTTACGGTGATCGTGCGTGGAGGCCGTTTGGCCCCCCCTGCCGATCAGCGCTTGGTAACGCTACCAAGGAGGCACGTGCCCCGATTT
>JBBAWJ010000068.1:0-3526 GCA_040397255.1 Candidatus Limnocylindrus sp. | reverse complement strand
CCCGTCAGCCCAGCCCTGCCTGCCTGGACGTGTCCCCGACCTCCCTCCTCGGCCCTCCCTGCCTGCCCTCCCTACCCAACCCCCCAGCAGAATCTCATTCTGCATCACACTCGTCAGGGCGAGAACGCGTGGCTTAAAGAAGCTGCATCGCCCCATCAGGGCAAAACCCGAAAACTGAAGGAGCTGGCTCCGAACCTGCCTGCCCCTGGGGGTGCCTGGGCCCGAAAACTGAAGGAGGGGGTTCCGAATCGGAATTTGGGGGTCCGAAGTTGATTTAAAGATTTGGCGTGTTATTAGTTTAATAAATGCCCATTCAACCAAAGACGGTCAAGACATACACGCCCTCGCAGATCTATGGTGATGCGGGACTGATCTACATCAGGTACCACGGGAAAATCGAAGCGAAGCCCGGGGGTCAGAAGAAGATCGGGGGGGGACGGCCCGCCTTTAGCAAGATACAAAAACAGGTGGAGTACGGACATGACGACGGAAAGTACTACTCGCTACTCATGGGTAGGGAGTTCAAGCCTGGACGCTGGTGCATACTGCTAGACTTTGACAACAAGGCAGACGAAACCTCCAGAAACGGCATGGAGCTGGCTGCGAAGCTGAACCTGGACCAGTACAAAGGACCGAAACAGCTGACGCCATCTGGGGGGCTGCACTACATCTTCTACGTGGACGCTGCGCAGCGGGAAAACCTGGGATGCTCACGAAACACTATACTGCACGAGGGGGTGAAGTACAACATGGACGTGAAGTTTACTAACCAACTCTGCAACTGCGCCCCGAGCAAGATCGAGGGCTACGGCGAGTACAAGTGGGTCAAGGCCTCTAGGCTACTGGACATCCCCAAGCTCCCAGACAATGTCTATGACATGATCCGAAACAAGCCCCCGCCTCTCATGACTACCCCCGCACCTACCGCGACGCCCTCCACCCTCACCCCGAGATCCGAGGCCCCAAGCTCAACCTCCTCTCCCTCCCTCCCCTCCCTCCCCTCCCTCCCGGCGCCGGCGCCGGCGCAGGCAACGGCTGACGAGCTGCACGACATGGAGATCCTGTGCGACTGCCTCTCCAAAGAGCAACTGGACAACCGGCAGACCTGGATCTCCCTGGGCATGCGGCTCAAGAAGCTCGGGGCTCCCCTGGGGCTCTGGGAGAAGACGAGCAGGAAGAGCCCCAAGTTCAGGCCTGGCGAGTGTTCCAGAATCTGGGCTGCGATGCATCCTAATCGGGAGTTCAAGATCTCGGGCCTGGCGGCGCTGGCGAAGGAGGGCAACCTGGAGAAGTACAACCTGGTGCTCCCTACCCTAAAAACCTTTGCCCAGGTGGCGCCGCAACAGGATGCGACTCAGTTCAGGCCCGTGGTGATAGACACGCCCTACCTACTGCTCAAGGGGGAGGGCGAGGCGAGCGAGGCCCAGAAGACCTTCAAGGAGCAGACCGACAACTACATGACCGGGGAGGGTGCGAAGTGCCTGGCGATTCGGTCAAGGTATGGCTCGGGCAAGACCTACTTCCTGCAGCGGGCGATCCGGGAGCATGGCCTACAGAGGGTCCTGTTTATCACCTACCGCCAGAGCCTGGCGCGGGACATCATGAGGAACTTCGGCGCCCTGGGATTCAAGAACTATCTGGATGCCCCGGACGACCCTGGAGTCTGGAACAGTCCTAAGCTCATCGTGCAGTTAGACTCGCTCCTAAATGTCATGCTCAAGAACGACCAGTTCGCGTGCGACGGGCGCTTCGACCTGAACTACGACATGATCGTCCTGGACGAGTCCGAGAGCCTGCTGAGCCACATGGACGAGAAGACGATGGAGGGCAAGGAGATACAGATCTTCAACCTCTTCGACGAGCTCCTGAAGCATAGCAAGAGGGTGGTGTTCCTGGACGGGGACATGTCGAACCGCTCCCTGGACTTCGCTCGCTCCTATGGGGAGTTGGCCTACATCAAGAACACGAACAAGGACGGCAGCAAGGTCCTAAACATCATGCAGACCGAGGCGCAGTGGAACGAGCAACTCTACACGGACCTAGACAAATACTACTCTGAGGACCCTAGCTTCAGGGTGTGCATCGCGAGCCAGAGCTCGACCCGGGCCGTGGCACTAGTAAAGGAGATCAGGGAGGCCCGCCCGGACTTGACGGTGCGGTGCCTGGTCGGCACCGACAGCGGGGAGACGAAGAGAACGGTGATGGAGGATATTAATGAGACCCTTGAGGGGGTGAACATATTTATATACAGTCCGGTGATAGAGAGCGGGGTGGACATTACGGTGCCCGTGAAAAAGGTGTTCGGGGTGCTATGTGGGAGGAGCAACAGTCAGAGGGCCTACCTACAGATGCTGGCGCGGTGCCGAAACGTGGAGGAATCTAGGATAGACATCCAACACGACCCCATGCTGCGGATAAACAACAACTACAACTTCTGGACCTACCAGGAAGTCATGGAGCTGAACAAGGAGTCGGTCCAGAACACGAGCCTGGACTTCCTGGTGGAGGGGGACTACATGGGCCTGGGGGACAACGAGCGGAACACGAGACGCAAGAGTATCTCCGTGCACAACACCATGGAGAGGCTGAACAAGAACCCTTCGGTCTTCCTAAACTATTTGCAAACGCTTGCACTGGGTAAGGGCATGGGATTCCAGATCACCGAGAAGCCTGCTGAGGAGGGGGCGGAGGGGGGTGGTGGTGGTAGCGGGGGCGGCAAGACCAAGAACTACAGGGTGAGTGCTATCTTGGAGGCCCCCGACATAAACCAGCAGGAGTACGAGGAGCTGGAGGGGCGGAAGAAGCATGGCAAGACGACCACGGAGGAGAACTATAAACATGAGAAGCACTTCTGGCAGAGGTTCCTAGTGATGCCGCAACTGGACGAGGGGGTCCTGAAAGACTTCATGTTCAACCGAAACCTGTTTGGAAACTTCCTGAGCCTAGTTGACCTGAAAAACTTTTCAAAGGAGGACAACCTGAGGTCGGCGAAGCTGCAGGAGGCGGTGGGGTTGGTGCGGGAGCTCCTCTTCGGGCTGGGCTGGGGGTCGGTGGTGGACGTGGGGACGGTGATGGAGCGGGAGGCGTTCGCCACAAATTTTGTGTGCAACATCGTGGAGAACGAAAGCTTCAGGAACCAGAAACGAATCAACGAGGTCTTCGACCTGCGAAAATCTACCAAGATCCACGGCAACATGGAGACAAAACAGATACTTCTGTGGGTCAACGCCCTGGTGAATCCTTTCGGGTTGAAGGTGGGGGCGGTGGACAAGCACGGGGGCGGGTACAAGCTGGAGGTCTGTAGCGACATACTAGGGCTGATCAAGAGGAAGAACAGACGTGGCAAGTTCTACGAGGACTCCGAAAACCTGTTGAAGCAGGAAACGCCGGGTGGGGACCCTTTCATCGATGAGGCGGGGGAGACGATCCTGGTGAAGAGGGAGCGGGCTAGGGTGAGGGAGATGCAGGAGTACGACACGAGACTTCTGGATCGGGGGGTGGGGGGCGAAGAGGAGTGAGTGGGGTG
>JBBAWJ010000067.1:0-3598 GCA_040397255.1 Candidatus Limnocylindrus sp. | reverse complement strand
GCGTGCTCAAGCACCCCTGCAGCGAAAGAGGGTGGAACCCTCATTGTCGCCCTGCCAGGCGACATCGTGCGAACCGACACCGCACTCACGGACGACAGCAACTCGTCGTACGTGATTCAGCAGGTTGTCGAAACCCTCGTCGGCCTTGAGCCAGGATCGACCTCAAAGGTTGTTCCAGTGCTCGCAGAGAGCTATACGGTGAGCGCCGATGCACTCACCTATACGTTCAAGCTGCGCAGCGGCGTCAAGTTCCACGACGGCACCGACTTCAATGCCGACGCAGTCGTGTACAACTACAACCGCTTCATCAACATTCCAACCGCGCTCCAGGACTACACCTATTACATTGGTGCCGTCTTCGGTGGGTACGGTGCGGATAGCAACCTTGAGTCGGCTACCGCTGTAGACGCCTCAACCGTTGCATTGAAGTTGAAGAAGCCAAGCTCAAACTTCATCTTGACCCAGACCCTTCCGGTCTTCGGGATCCAGTCGCCAACGGCGCTGGCCCTGGGCAAGGGTGACAACACCGAGTCCGATGTGACCAAGATCACCGGTGCCCAGGGTGGCGCTGGCTCAATGGTTGGCACGGGCCCATTCACGTTTGACAAGTGGACGGTTGGCGACAGCGTCGAAATCGTCAAGAACGCAACCTATTGGGACACCAAGCACATTGCGCACGTCGACGCGATCGTCTTCAAGGCCGTTGCCGAAGAGGCACAGCGCTTGAACGGTCTCGCTGCGGGCGAAATCGACCTTGCCCAGACAATCGCTCCAGTAGACGCGGCAACGATTGCCGCGAACAAGGATCTGCAGCTGATTGACCGAGGTTCCTCGTTCAATACGTTCCAGATCTCGATGAACCACAGCTATGCTCCAGTGAGCAATCCAAAGATTCGTGAAGCGATCGCTTATGCGATCAATTACGACTATCTGATCAAGACCTTCTACGCCGGCGCGGCGGTGAAGGCAACGAACTGGATGCCAGCGGGTGTGTTGTACGCCAAGGACCTTTCTCTTCCTTCGTACGACGTTGAGAAGGCGAAGGCCCTGATCGCAGAGTCGGGTGAAACCGACCTTACGATCGACTTCTGGTATCCAAACGACGTGACCCGCCCGTACATGCCTGATCCAAAGGGCATCTTCGAAGCGATCACGGCGAATCTCGAGGCTGTCGGCTTCACCATTGTTCCTAACAACGCCCCATGGCGCGGTGGGTACCTTGATGATGAGTACGCCGGCAAGTACGAGATGTGGCTGCTCGGATGGACCGGCGACTGGGCCGGCCCGGACAACTTCTTGAAGACGGCCTTCTTCGGGTACGTCGGCGGGGAGCCATCCACTGAGTTCGCCTACAAGAACGATGCACTCGAGGCCGCGATGAACGCTGCACTTGCAGCGGGCACCGATGAAGAGGCGAAGACACAGTGGGAGCTGGCGCAGGACTTGATCCGCGCTGACATGCCAACCGTGCCAGTCGCCAACTCGAAGCCACAGGCCGCAGCCTCTATCAACCTGAAGGGCTTTATCGGCTCTGCAGGGTTGAACGAGCCGCTCAACCTGGTCTGGCTCGATCGTCCGTAACTGAGTAAGGCGACGCCTTTTGGCGACGCCCACTCGCTCTAACGAGAGCATCTGTCGCCGCTCCCTTGGCCGTGAGGCTGAGGGGGCGGCGACGGCGTTTCGCCCCTAGAATGCCCCGATGGGCAGATACATCGTTCGCCGCTTGCTCGCTGCGATTCCCGTGCTGATCGGGCTCTCCATTCTGCTTTTCGCCTACATCCGCATCCTCCCCGGCGACCCGTGCGTTGCCATCCTTGGGCAGCACCGCACCCCTGAGGCATGCGCCGCGCTCCGCGTCAATCTGGGCCTCGACCTGCCGCTCTGGCAGCAGTACATCTCGTACCTCTTCAAGACGCTCTCGGGCGACCTTGGTGCCAGCGTTGTTAACTCACAGCCATTTCTCGCCGAGTTTCTGACTCGGTTCCCTGGCACCATTGAGCTCACCATCGGTGCGCTCATCTTCTCCATCGGCGTTGGGATTCCACTCGGTCGCCTCGCAGCCCGCAAGGTGGGCGGCTGGGCTGACGGACTGATTACCGGAGTCAGCCTCTTCGGCGTCAGCATCCCTGTCTTCGTGCTTGGCCTCGCGCTCGTCGTGATCTTTGGCGTGATCTTGGGCTGGCTCCCAACTCAGGGTCGAATTGATGCGCGGGCACGATTTGATGCCACCTCGGGCATCTTGCTCATTGACACACTGTTGGCCGGGCGCCTCGATCTCTTTGTCGACGTGGTGCGCCACCTCATCCTCCCCTCCATTGCCCTCGGCTCAATCCCTCTGGCGATCATCACGCGCATCACCCGCGCCTCCGTGATCGAGGTGGCGAACGAGGACTATGTGCGCACCGCTCGATCTAAGGGTTTGAAGGAGAAGACGGTCGATAACCGTCACGTTATGCGCAATGCCTGGCTTCCAGTGACCACCGTCGTTGGTCTACAGATTGGCGGCCTCCTTGGCGGTGCGGTGCTTACAGAGACGGTGTTTGTGTGGAACGGTGTCGGCCGCTGGGTCGTTGACGCTATTGAGAACCATGATTACCCGATCGTGCAGTCGACGATCCTGGTCTTTGCGGTGATCTTCCTCATCGTGAACTTGATCGTTGATGTGGGCTACGCCCTGCTGAATCCGAAGATCCGATACCAATGATGTTTCGTGCCGCCCTTGTAGATCCACAGATCGCGCGAGCTTCGCGCGGGCTCTGGGGTGATGCCGCCCGCCGTCTGCGCCGCAACCGCCCAGCGCTCGTCGGCCTCTTTTTCATCGTCCTCTTCGCCCTAGCCGCAATCCTTGCACCGTTCATCTCGCCATTTGATCCGTATGCCATGAACGGCAGCAGCCTTGATGCTCCATCTATGACACATCTCTTTGGTACCGACCTCCTCGGGCGCGATATCTTCTCGCGCGTCCTCTATGGAGCGCAGATCAGCCTCTTTGTTGGTGTTGGCGCCGTAGTCCTTGCCCTCGTAATCGGCGGCGCACTTGGGGCAATCGCCGGCGGATTCGGCGGGCGCATTGACGGCGTGATCATGCGCGCAACCGACGTCTTCCTTTCAATCCCGAGCATTCTTCTGGCAATCGGCATCGTCACTGCTCTCGGGCGCGGCATGGCTCAGCTGATGTTCGCGATTGCGGTGAGCTATGCGCCAACGTTTGCGCGACTGCTGCGCGGCTCACTTCTGGCGCTTCGCGAGGCCGACTACGTTGTGGCTGCACGAACTATTGGTGCATCGCGCCTGCGCATTCTGGTGCGACACATGCTGCCGAACGCTCTGACGCCGCTCATTGTGCAGGCGACGCTTGTGCTCGCCACGGCCATCATCGACATCGCTGGCCTCGGCTTCTTGGGCCTAGGGCCCGCTGATCCGCGCACGCCAGAGTGGGGGACGATGCTGGTTGACGCACGACGCTTCATGCAGACCGCCCCACATATTGTGATCTTCATCGGTGGCGCAATCGTCATTTCGGCGATCGGTTTCAACCTTCTTGGAGACGGGCTGCGCGAGTCGCTTGACCCGAAGTTGAAGCGATGAGCGACCAGCA
>JBBAWJ010000066.1:0-3607 GCA_040397255.1 Candidatus Limnocylindrus sp. | reverse complement strand
CGGCGAGCAGCGTGCTCGGGGTCGTCGCCGCCGCGAGGTCGATACCGCCGATCGCAAGCTCTGCCACGACGAATGGGAGCATCATCGGGATCGCTACGCCTGCGCTCAGCGTCACGGCGTTGCGGGCGCCCACCGCGGCAACGATCGGTCGCCCGAGGCTCGAGAAGAGCGCCCACGCTGCACCACCACCAATCAGCATCGCGATACCGAGCAGCCGACTGGCACTGGCGTCGGCAACGAGTCCCTCAGCACCGGTGCTGCGAAGCGCCAGCGCTCCAACGCCGATCGCCGCCAGCACGATGCCGAACCACGCCTGTCGCGGCACACGGATCCCTTCGAGAGCCCATCCAAAGATCAGCACGAAGACTGGAGTTGCCATTGTCACCACCGATCCCTCAACCGCTGATGTCAGGGCGGTGCCGGCGAACTGCAAGAGGATCGACGCAGCAACGGCGACGCCGGCGCGCAGCACGGCACCCTTGGGAGCCTTCGCCCATCCGAGTGACTCACCACACAGGAGCGCAAAGGTGGCAAGGGCGGCGACGCCGATCGCGAGGCGAAGCAGACCCAGCGTTGCCGGTGGAATCGCGGCGAAGGTTTCCGCCGAGACCACATACATGCCACCCCAGAGTGCAGCGGCAATCGCCAGATCGGCGGTGGCAGCACGGGAGGCGACTCGGGTGGACATCTGCAGGAGTGTAGCCGTAGCACCACGAGAAGGGCGTAGGATAGTCGAATGAAAGAACAACTGAACGAACGTCTGACGCGCACCCCATTCCGTCCGAGTGCCGACGCCCGCGCCGACTACGAGACAGATGGAACTACTTTCTTGCAGTATCTCGCCCGTCGCGCCGCCAAGACCGTGATCCTGGAGCCACTGCAGCAACTGCTCGCAGTACGGCGACCAGGCGGGCCGATCCCCGCCGCCGCACTCGTCTGCTTCGCCTACTACGCCGTCGCAGCGTCCACCAGTTACGGGCGTCGGTATCGACAGCCGAACTTCTCAAGCGAACGCAGTGCTACCGAAAAGGACCGAGAGACCTCATCGGTCATCACCGCCCGATCGGTAGGCGCTCGCGGCGATCTTGCCGCGGAGATAACGGCCGAGATTGCCGGCATTGGGCGCTTCGTGGGCAACGAACGCATTCTTGGAACGACGGTTGGACTTCGCGGCCTCGGCATGGCAGCTCCGTCGCAGTTCTCGTTTGAAACGACGCGGGGGCGTGGCGCGCCGCTCCTGGCCTGGCGCGGCGAGGCGCGAGGGACCGTCACCACGGAGCTCGCCCCCTCCCTCCGGGGCACCACGGTGCGGGCGTACGGCAGCCTCGCCTTGAGCGACGACGCAGGGAGCACGGGCAAGGCGACGCTCAACCGTGAAGGGGAGGTCTCCATCACGGTCACCGACCGCAGTGGAGGGGTCTACACCCTCAACGCCCCCCTCAAATAGCCCCGCGGCGTGGCACCATAGCGGCATGATTGTTGCGAAGCGCCCCGCCCCGCTCGACCCGGCCGCCATTGCCGCCGTGCGTCGCCCATTCGACGAGGCCGACATGTTCCCGCCACGCGTCTTCCACGACCAGGCGATCTTCGACTGGGAGTCACAAGAGATCTTCCGCCACGAGTGGCGCTGCGTCGGCCGCGAAGAGGAGACGCCGAACGTTGGCTCCTATCGACTGCTGGAGTTCGCTGGCGAGCAGGTGATCATCTCGCGCGGCGAAGACAAGAAGCTGCACGCCTTCATCAATGCCTGCCGTCATCGCGGCGCAACTCTTATTGAGGGGCCGGCCGACGGCAAGCCCGACTGCGGCGAAGTGAAGAAGATCGTCTGCCCGTATCACGCCTGGGTCTACGGCCCTGACGGGAAGCTCCAGAAGGCGAAGCACACGGAAGACCTGAAGCGCTTCAACCCGGGCGACTACGACCTGGTGCCGCTGCGCTGCGAAACGTGGCAGGGCTTCGTCTTCTTGACGCTCGACAAGGAAGCCGAACCGCTCCTCACCTATCTCGACGATCTCGTCGACGTGTTCGCGCGCTTCGACTTCGCGCCACTGCGACTCGCCAAGCGCGAGACCTACGACGTGGCGGCGAACTGGAAGATCCTCGTGGAGAACTACTCCGAGTGCTACCACTGCCCTGGTGTGCACCCACAGTTGAATGCGCTCACCCCGTACGACCTTGGCGAAGATATCCCGGCGCGCGGCTGGTGGAAGGGTGGCTGGCAGCCGCTCGTCGGCGAGGCGCTCACCATGGGCCTCGACAAGGGATCGCACTCGCGCCCATGGCTCAAGGGAATGACCGAGACCGACGCGAAGCGCATCCAATACTTTGCCGTCTGGCCAAACCTGCTCCTTTCGCTTCACCCCGACTACCTGATGGTGCACATGATCGAGCCGCTCGGTCCAGGTCGATCGCGCGTTGTCTGTGACTGGTATCTGCACCCCGACACGCTGAAGCTCCCCGACTACGACTTCTCTGACGCGCACGGCTTCTGGGATATGACGAACCGCCAGGACTGGCACGTGTGCGAACTGCAGCAGCGCGGGACCGCCTCGAGCATGTTGCCGCCCGGCCGCTACACCGAGCTCGAGGCGAGCGTGCAGGCCTTCGACCTGATGGTTGCCGATCGCTACGCCGCCGACGGGAAGCGCACCTCACGCGGCTGGGCCGCCGGCCTCGCCCCAGGCGACATGGAGGGAATCGACTTCAGTGATCGCCAGGCGGCACGCGCCGCCATCGCAGCAAAGCTCGCCGCCGCCGCGGAGTAACCGCGTGACGACTCCAACCCACGGCGACCCCCAGGCGGCCCGCTTCCCAGTGCCGACCGGCGAGGCACACACCCTCACCGCCGACGAATACCTTTCGCCCGAGGTTTACGAGCGCGAACGCGCCGCGATCTTCAATCGCACCTGGCAGATCGTGGCGCGCACCGCCGACCTCACCCGGCCGGGCGACTTCGTGCCGGCCAACATCCTCGACGAGCCGATCGTTCTCGTGCACGGCCTCGACGGCACGATCTCTGGCTTCCACAACGTCTGCCGACACCGCGCCGGCCAAGTGGCGCTGAGCAAGGGGAATCGCAAGAGCTTGCAGTGCCGCTATCACGGCTGGACGTATGGGCTCGACGGTGCACTCAAGAACTGCCCAGAGATGGACCAGACCGAGGGGTTCCGCAAAGAGGACTTCGGCCTGATCCCAGTGCGCACCGCCGTCTTCGGACCATTCATCTTTGCCAACCTCAGTGCGGATGCACCACCGCTCGAAGAGGTCCTCGGCGCGATCCCAAGTGAGATTGCCGCCGCCGGATTCCCGATGGACGAGATGCAGCTCGTGGAGCGACGCGACTACATCGTGGAGTGCAACTGGAAGGTGTACGTCGATAACTACCTCGAGGGGTATCACATCCCCATCGCACACCCGGACCTCTTCAAGGAGCTCGACTATGACGCCTACAAGGTGGAGCCGTACCGCTTCTACTCCAAGTCACTCGCACCAATTCGCGACCTGAAGGAGGGTGAGGTCCACGGCGTCGATCGCCGATTCATTCGGAGCGGTGAGGGTGAAGATGACGCCCTCTACTACTGGTGCTTCCCGAACATGATGTTGAACC
>JBBAWJ010000065.1:0-3630 GCA_040397255.1 Candidatus Limnocylindrus sp. | reverse complement strand
GGGAGGCGTCGTGTGTTGACGCGCGCGCTGCGCAGGAGCGCCGCTTCGTCAGTGGTTCGTGCGAGTAGTTCAATGACGGGGGCTGGCCGACCCTCACCCTGCTCCTGGCTCCAGAGGAGCGCAAGGGCGGTCCCCCATGCTCCGGCGCCGAGAATGCGGATGGTGCTCATGCGTGTGTGGCTGGCTTCGCCTTTGCAGGTGCACGCTTGGTTGAGCGCGAGGAACGACCACGCTCTCGCCCCTCTTCGGCCTCCCGCTCACGGACGACGATACGAATAGGCGTCCCCATGAGGGGGTACTTCTCGCGGATCTGATTCTCCAGGAAGCGCTGCCAGGTGAAGTGCACCTGAGCGGCATTTCGTGCGAAGACCACGAACGTTGGGGGCGGTGTGGAGGCCTGAGCCGCATAGAGGATCTTTGGGCGTTTGCTGCCGCTATGGGCCGGCTCCTGGCGGGCCACCGCCTCAGCGATCAGGCGGTTCAGCACCCCGGTCGGGATGCGCAGATTCCGCGCATCGGCGGCGGCAACCGCGGCGTCGAGCACCTTCGTCGCTCGCAACCCAGTCATCGCTGAGATGGAGACGAGCGGAGCGAAATCAAGGAATGGTGCCTGGCGACGAAGCTTCCCCTCGATCTCGTCGAAGGTAAAGCCGTCCTTCTCGATCAAGTCCCACTTGTTCAACACCAGCACTAGGCCCTTCCCGGCGTCAATCACTGAGCCTGCAATGTGTAGATCTTGCGCCTGGAGGCCCGTCGATGCGTCAATGAGGAGCAGCGCGACGTCGGCGCGGTCCAGTGCGCGCACAGAGCGCACGGTTGCCCACTTGTCTGCCGAAGGGCCAGAGGCCACCTTGCCACGCTTGCGAATGCCCGCAGTGTCGACGAGGGTGATCTGACGCCCTGCGTGCAGTAGCGTCTCATCAATGGCGTCGCGCGTTGTGCCGGCAACCTCGCTCACTACCGTGCGCTCGCTACCGATAAGTTTGTTGAGGAGGCTCGACTTGCCGACGTTCGGACGCCCAACGATCGCGACGGTCACTTCGCCCTCGATATAAGGGGTTCCCGCATCTTCTGGGAGTGCTTCAAGTCGCTCAACGATCACGTCAAGAAGATCACCCGAACCGATGCCGTGCTGCGCGCTGACCGTATGGAGGCGATCAAACCCGAGGATCGAGAACTCCTGGGCGGCGCGATCGCGCTCAATGTTGTCCGCCTTGTTCGCCACGAGGATGATCGGCTTACCGCTGCGGCGCAGCAGCTGCGCCACTTCGGCGTCGCCAGGGTTCGAACCAGTCGCTGCATCCACGAGCAGCAGAATCAGGTCGGCAGCAGCCACAGCGATGCGCGCCTGGTCTTGCACCCCAATCTCGATCGGATCACCGACGGCGGGCTGCATACCGCCCGTGTCCACCACACGAAAGCGCATCCCATTCCATTCAACGATGCCGATGAGTCGATCGCGGGTAGTACCGGCGCGATCTTCAACGACCGCACGGCGTTCGCCAACGAAGCGATTAAAGAGGGTGCTCTTCCCTACGTTCGGGCGACCAACCAGCGCGACAAGTGGCAGACGACGCGGCAACGACTCGACTTCGACCTCTGCCTCGAGCTCTTCCTCACTCATGCTGGGGCGTTGTTCGTAATTGAGGTGGTGCGATATTGCGGTGTGGCGGCGGCCTCCAGGGCGGCGTGGGCGATGGATGCCGCATTGGTGCGCACGTGATCGGTGCCCCCGAGTTCGGCAATTCTGAGTGCGACGCGCTCAAGATCCTCAATGGGGGTGCTGGTTCCACCGGTGATGCCAACGGTGTGGATGTTCGCAAACAGGGCTGGGTCACTCAGCGCCTGGGCAGATTCAATCTGCACAGCGCGCGTGCCACTAATCTCACAGAGACGCGTGAGCTCCTTCGTGTTGGCGCTGCGCGTGCCGCCGACGACGATCATCAGCTGCACATCGCGCGCGATCGCAATGGTGTCCTCCTGGCGGCGAATCGTGACGGGGCAGACCGTGTTGATCACCTTGAGTTCATGGCATCGTGAGACTAGGAATGCTGCCAGGCGCTCAAACTTCCATGGTGGCTGGGTGGATTGGGTGATCAGGGCCATGCGCTTCCGACGCGGAATGGAGGCCCAGTCCTCCTCTTCGTCGACCAGAATGGCGTTTGGTGCAAACCCGAGGAGGCCGACAACCTCTGGGTGATTCGGCGTGCCAAGGAGAACGATGTCGTACCCCTCTTCAACGAGTCGAGCGAGTTCGCGGTGCTCTTGCGTCACCCAGGTACAGGTGCCGTCAATCACCTCGAGCCCGCGCTCTGCCGCACGCCCGAGTACCTCTGGGGTTACCCCATGTGCGCGAATGACAACGGCGGTGCCCGAAGCGACCTCATCGAGGTGGTCAACGTTCTTAATACCGCGGGCACGCAGGTCGGCGATCAGCCCCTCGTTGTGAACGACATGCCCCAGGGTATGGGTATCTTTTCCGGAGGCGCTGGCGATCTTGGCCTTATCTATGGCCTCACGGACGCCATAGCAGACGCCGGTGCGCTTCGCGATAACAATGTTCTCAACACTTCCCACCTGGGCATTATCGCGCACCCCGCCTCTAAGGCCGATTCGCCTCAGGAAGGAGGGCTGCGACGGCACCGTGGATGGCGCCACTCACCGCGGCGAGCTCGGGTCGTGACCCTTCCGCGCGAGGAATCTCCACAGGCTCCCCAATGGTCAGGGTCACGCGGGGGACGCGACGTGGGATCAGGGAGCCCTTCCGCCAGAGGCCGTCCGTGCCCGTGACCGCAACTGGCAGCACGGGGACGCCGCTCCGTAGTGTGAGGAGCGCCGCCCCATCACGAAACGGGCGCAGGATGCCGTCGGGCGAGCGTGTCCCCTCCGGATAGATGCCGAGGATCCGCCCTTCGCTGAGGATGCGTTCGGCCAACCGGAACGCCTCAAGGTCGGCAGCGCCGCGTCGAACCCCAAAGACACCGTTCACCCGCAGGAACCAGCCGACCAGCGGCCAGCGCATCGCCTCCGCCTTCCCCATCCAGGTCATCGGGCGACCGGTCGCGGGGGTGAGCCAGCAGGCGAGTAAGACTGGATCAACCCACGAGATGTGATTTGAGGCGAGCAACACCGCCCCTGTCGCGGGGATTCGCTCGAGGCCGCTCACCACAATCTCGCCAGCCAGACGCTGCATCGCCCACCGGCCAAATCGCTCCGAGAGGCGCATGCCGAGCGGGATGCGCTCAGTGGTCATCGCGCGACCTTGCGTGCCTCAGCCACGACGCGCTGCACCACATCGGAAAGCGCCATCTGATCGGTGTCAATGGTGATGGCATCAGCCGCCGCAACCAGTGGGGCGACGGGGCGAGCCCGATCCTCAGCGTCGCGCACAATCAGGCTGGTAAGGATCGCCTGGTGCTCTGCAGAGCCAACCGCATAACCGCGCTGCGTGGCGCGTCGTGCTGCTCGTTTCTCCGCTGTCGCATCAAGGAAAATCTTGCACTCTGCATCTGGGAGCACCACCGTGCCAATATCACGACCCACAAGGACTGACCCGCCGCGACTCGCAACGCTTCGCTGCACCGCACGAAGGGCATCTCTCACGCTCGCGATCGATGCGACCGCAGGTAC
>JBBAWJ010000064.1:0-3683 GCA_040397255.1 Candidatus Limnocylindrus sp. | reverse complement strand
TTCGCCTTCGTCACTTGCTCCCCCCCTTTGCCGCTGTGAGCACTCCCGACGCCAAGAAGCGTCGGTCGAGCGCCTTCCGCTTTTTTCCTAGATCTCGTTCAGCCTCCATGAGGGTTCGAACGCGAGCGGCATCGCCCTCTCGCTCCGCCTCGGCAATCTCACTACGCGACCAGGCCATCGCCTCTTCCAGGCGATCAGCCTCCAGCCGCAAGATGGTCTGATCAATACCAATCCGGATACGCGTGAGCTCAACGGTGGCCCCGAGGCGTACGGAGAGGGCCTGGGCCAGGCGACGCTCTTCGCCCTCAATCGTACTAGGTAGGCGCTCAAGGGCATCAGCGGTGGTTCCCGCCTCTAGCGCGGCGTCGAGGCCCGCACGTAGTCCAAGCCAGAGCGAGCGTGCCAACCCGCTCGTGAAGAGCTGATCAACGAGCACGTCGCGCACGCGGAGCCGCTCGGCTGGCGCCGCAATCAGGAGTCGCAGCAGTTCAGCCTCAGGGGGTGTTACGCCGGCGAGGATGGAGTCAATGTCGCTGCCTGCATCGGCGGCGCGCACGCGATCCGCAGAGATGCGGCTCTCTGCGCCAGCCGTCTCAGCACCGCGCTGGATCATCGCCTCACGAATTGAGTTCTCATCCACGCCGATGCGTCGCGCGGCGGCGGAGATGTAGCCATCGCGAACAATTGGGTCGCGCAGGCTGCGGAGGATCGGCTTGATGCCATCAATGGCGCGCTTGCGACCGCCAAGGTCTTTCAAATCATGAGCCTGCGCATGCGTATCGATGAGGTACTCCACCACCGGAATCGGCTGCTCCGTTGCGGTGCGCCACGTCTCCGGTTGATCACGTACAACTTCATCTGGATCTTTGCCGTCAGGGAGGCGCACGATCCCCACATCAACGAGCGACGGTCCGCCATCGGCGCTGCCAAGCTCTGTGACGAGGCGCAGCAACTCGGTAGCCCCGAAGGCGCCCGCCTTCGCTCCAGCAGCGTCAACGTCGTACGCCAAGAGAATCTTCGATCCGTAGCGCAAGAGGAGGGCGACCTGCGCTGGCGTCAGCGCGGTTCCCATGCTGGCAACGACATTGGTGAAGCCAGACTGATGTGCCATCAGTGCGTCGGTGTATCCCTCAACCAGCACCGCAGTGCCAGACTTGCGCATCGCCGGCTTCGCCTTGTCGATGAGATAGAGGGTGCGCGACTTGTCAAAGAGTTCGGTCGCTGCACTGTTGAGATACTTCGGCCCGCGATCGCCACGCTTGTCGTCTTCGGGGAGGAGGCGACCACCGAGGCCGGTGATCTTGCCATTCGCATCACGGATCGGAAAGATCACGCGAGCACGGAAGCGGTCATACGCGCCACGACCACCATCGCGTTCGGTGGTGAGGCCGACGGCGGCAAGCTCAGCGGGCGTTGCACCGCGCTTCGCCGCGAGCGCCTTGGAGCAGGCGTCCCACGAGTCTGGTGACCAGCCGAGTCGCTGCGCCTCGATCGTCTCATCGGTGAATCCGCGCGAGTGGAGGTAGTCGAGTGCTGGGCGTCCGAGCTCGTGTGAGGTGAGGATGGCGTGATAGAAGCTCACCGCACCTTCGAGCACATCACGGAGGCGCAGCTTGCGCGCATCCTCAGCCCGACTGCGATCGTCGATCGTGACGCCGGCCTTGGCGGCGAGGAGGGTGAGCGCCTCGCCGAACGGCAGGCTGTCGCGCTCCATGACGAAGGTGAAGATGTCGCCCCCCTTGCCGCAGCCGAAGCACTTCCAGGTTTCACGGGCCGGTGTGACAACGAATGAGGGGGTCTTCTCGCCATGAAATGGGCAGAGGCCCTTGAACGCGACGCCCGCTTTGCGCAGCGCGACCGTCTCGCCGACAACGTCGGCGACGGCGAGTCGGCTCTTGATCTCAGCAACGCTCCCGGAAGCCATCGGTGGGGGGACCTCCTCTGTGATTTCGTGATCGGGCAAAGCAGTTGCCCGTGAGTGTCAAGCGCTGTTGGGCGCAGAATAGCAGCCAGCCCCTCCCCAGTGCCAAGGCATCCGCACGCCCCCTCCCCTACACTTCCATGCAACGGCGACGCTCAGCGTCGCACCAACCGTGAGGAGGCCCCATGGCAGAGACGGCAGCTACCCCCGCCTCGTTCGGCATCCTTGCCGACGACCCCGCCTATAACGCCACCCTCGCCGAACGCATCGACGACACCGACACGCTCGCCCGCGTCTGGATCAAGCCCGATGGGGTGCCGACCCCATTTGAGCCCGGCCAGTACGTGACGATCGGTGTGAAGGTGGGCGAGAAGTTCTTGCAGCGCCCCTACTCCGTCGCCTCCTCGGCCCGCGCCCTTGATGGGGGCTATGAGCTCTACCTCCGCCTCGTGCGTGGAGGCGCGTTCACGCCGCTCGTCTTCGCCCTCCCTGTGGGCCACCGCATGCGCGTGCTCGCGCCGAAGGGGAAGTTCACGATGGAGGCTGCCGACACGCGCCTGCAGATCTACGTCTCATCAGGAACAGGGATCGCGCCGTTTGTCAGCATGGCGCGCACCCTCGCCGACGACGGTGCCCCACGACGTGCGATCTACCTCAATGGTGTGAGCTATGTCAGCGACATCGGCTACCGCGAGTTGATTGAGGGGTGGGAGAAGAGTGGTTCGTATCCGGCCACTTACGTTCCAACAATCTCGCGACCGGCTGACCCGCTCAATGCTGGCTGGAGTGGCCTCACCGGCCGCGTCGAGAGCATCATTCAGTCTGCGCTGCGCGATCGTGGCGTCAACGCGAGTGAGGCGGTTGCCTATCTCTGCGGAAATCCCGAGATGATCGTCGCAGCCGAGCTTGAGCTTGCAGCGTACGGCCTACCTGAAGGGGCGATCCACAAGGAGCTCTACTGGCCAGCCGGCAAGCAGCCGACGGGTGCGACTGAGGCTTAAGGGCGCGAGGCGCGCAACTTCGCGAGGAAGAACTCCTCAAGTCGATCGGCGCTGACGCGCTCCTGCTCCATCGTGTCGCGATCGCGCACCGTGACGGCGTTGTCATCCATGGAGTCCACGTCGACACAGATGCACCACGGCGTGCCGATCTCATCCTGGCGGCGGTAGAGTTTGCCGATTGCAGCGGTGTCGTCGTAGACGGCGGTGAACTCGCGCGAGAGGCCGTCGCGAATACGATGCGCCATCTCAACGAGGTCGTCGCGCTTCTTGAGCAGCGGCAGCACCGCCACCTTGTACGGTGCCAGCTCTGGATGCAGCGAGAGGACGACGCGCTTCTCGTCACGCACCACCTCTTCGCGGTAGGCGTCAATCAGGAAGGTGAAGGCGGCGCGGTCTGCGCCTGCTGCGGCCTCAACCACCCATGGGGTGAATGAGGTCTCGGTAGCAGGGTCAAAGTAGTCGAGGCTCTCGCCGCTCTCAGCGGCGTGACGCGAAAGGTCAAAGTCGCCACGGTTGTGAATCCCCTCGAGCTCCTTCCAGCCGAATGGGAAGCGGTACTCCACGTCGATGGCACGCTTGGCGTAGTGGGCCAACTCGTCGGGGGCGTGCTCGCGCACGCGCAGTCGCTCCGGCGAAACGCCGTACGCCTTGTACCACTCCAGTCGTCGCGGCAGCCACTCTTCAAACGCCGCGGTGGCGGCCTCATCAGGACGCACGAACATCTGCAGCTCCATCTGCTCAAACTCGCGCATGCGGAAGAC
>JBBAWJ010000063.1:0-3830 GCA_040397255.1 Candidatus Limnocylindrus sp. | reverse complement strand
TCACCCAGAACGAGAGGGTGAGAATCTCTGTTGCGGCACGTCGCGAGATGTTCAGCCCTGATGCGGAGAGGATCATGCGCCAGCGGAGCCCTCGCAGCGGGAAGGTGCTCCAACTGGCTGCGAGCGCAACGAGAATCCATGCGGCGTTTGCGCGATTAAGCGTTGCGGCTACTTCAGCGAGGTTGAATGAGGTTGCAGCGCGCAGCACGCCTGCCACGAGAACCACCGTCAGGAGCAGGGCGAAGATGGTGGAGCGTCGCGTCAGTCGGGCGAGCAGCATCTGATCGCCTAACGTTCGCCGAAGGTCACGCCTGGGGACACGCGATGGTTCCCACGGGTGGCGTTGACCAACTTTGCGATCGGCGTGAAGAGGCGCGCAAGGAGTGCGCCACGACCAGTGATGCGCGTGAGGTCGCCGTGCAGCGCCGAATGAAATCCGGCTGCGGTGTCGAGGTCGCCGGTCATGATCGTGGCGGCGCCACCGATCTCGAGCAGCGTGTGTGCATCGCTCGCAGCTACCGACGGAATACCGCGAGCGATTGCAAGTTCGGTGGCACGCTGGTTGCCGCCTGGCGCAACGAGTCGGGCGTTCCAGCCTTCGATCCAATCGACCTCGCTCAGCAGCGAGAGGGCCGCCTCGTCGCGGAGCAGCGAGCCACGCCAGCCGTCGAACGGGTGGGGGATCCCCACGAGCCCACCCTGATCGCGAATGGCGGCGATCGCCTCGCTGGCGGGGAGTCCTGCGGTGATGGGGCGCTCGAGGAAGAGGGCGATCAGGTCCCCCTGGGCGGTGCGCACCTCAGAGCCAACGATCACCGTAAGCCCAGGGGTGGCGGCGTCGCGGGCACGCAGGGCGCCGTCGATGCGGTCGTGGTCGGTGATGGCGAGGTGGGTGATGCCCCGAAGAGCTGCGGTGCGGGCAACGGCGACCGGGTCGCTCAGGGAGTCGAAGCTTGCGCTGGTGTGGCAGTGCAGGTCAACGACGGCGCGGGCCGCCATAGGATTAGGCCTCGCTGGTCATGGACTTCGCGAACTGGTCGAAGTGTTCGAGCGCGATGCCCGTCCCCTTCGCAACGCAGCTCAGCGGGTCCGGAGCGATGTGCGCAGCGACACCGGTGACGGTGGTAATGAGGCGGTCAATGTTGCGGAGCAGCGCACCGCCGCCAGAGATCACGATCCCCTTATCGATGATGTCGGCGCTTAGTTCTGGCGGTGTCTGCTCCAGCACGGCGCGAATAGCGTCGGTAAGGTTTCGCAGCGGCACCTCAAGCGCCTCGGTAATTTCGGTCGAGGTGATCTTCACTTCGCGTGGCAGGCCTGCGATCATGTCGCGACCCTTCACGCTCATCGTCAACTCCTCCTCGAGTGGGAGGGCGCTGCCGATCTCGATCTTCACCTGCTCGGCGGTTCGATCACCGATCATCAAGTTGTACTTGCGGCGAATGTAGAGCGCAATCGCTTCATCAAAGCGGTTGCCGCCAACACGATGTGACTTGCTCACTACGATCTCGGAGAGTGAGATCACGGCGATTTCGGCGGTGCCGCCGCCAATATTGACGATCATGTTCCCCGACGGACCGCTGATCGGCAGCTCGGCGCCGATGGCCGCCGCCATCGGCTCTTCAATGAGGAACGCCTTCCCTGCGCCTGCCTGACGCGCAGCGTCGAGCACATAGCGCTTCTCTACCGACGTCGAGCCGGCTGGAACGCTCACGAGGACGTCTGGTCGGCCGAACGAGAATCGTCCGGCGGTGCCCTTCTTGATGAAGTAGCGGAGCATCGCCTCGGTAACGACGTAGTCGGCAATCACACCATCGCGCAGCGGTCGAATAGCGGTGATGGAGCCAGGGGTTCGTCCGAGCATCTCTTTCGCCTCGTTGCCAACGGCCACAATCTGATCGCGATCGTTGATGGCAACAACGCTCGGCTCGCGAACGGTAATGCCGCTCCCCTGCACGAAGACGAGGATGTTCGCGGTTCCTAGGTCGATGCCAATCTTCATCCCGCCGCTCCCTCTTCGCTAACGTGGGTGAGCTCCGCGCCGAGGCCTCGGAACTTCTCCTCAATGTTCGCATAGCCGCGGCGCACGTGGTGCGCGCCGTGAATGCGGCTCGCCCCTGGTGCCGCCAGAGCGGCGAGCATCAGTGTGGCACCTGCGCGCAGATCTGGAATCTCCGCCTCAGCGGCGCGGAACGTGGTTGGGCCGGTGACGCGCGCGGTGCGCGGATCAACGATCTCCACCTGCGCGCCAAAGCCGCGAAGTCCAACGAGCCACTCAAGTCGGTCTTCAAAGATCGTCTCTTCAATGGTGCTCGTACCAGCGGCGCGCGTCAGCATCAACCCTGCAGATGGCTGCAGGTCGGTGGCGAGCCCAGGAAACGGCTGCGTGCGAATGTTGGTGGGCTTGTATGCGCCACTGGCAGGGAGGCCAGTCACGCGCAAGCTCTTGCGCGTTGCATCAACCGGATCGGCCTCAATCGCATGGTCAACACCGAGTTCGCCGAGCAGATCGATAAAGGCCTTCATGTGCGTTGGCTCAACGCCATCAATATTGATCGTGCCGCCCACAACCGCGGCGGCGGCGGCGAATGTTCCCGCCTCAATGCGGTCAGGCATGATGTGATGGCTCGCACCGTGCAGCCCGTCGACACCCTGAATCTCAATGCGGTCGGGCTTGGTTCGTGCGACCTGCGCGCCCATCGCGTTCAGCAGCACGATCAGGTCATCAACTTCGGGCTCCTGCGCCGCCGGTGTAATGACGGTGGTCCCCTTCGCAAGGACGGCGGCGAGGATTGCGTTCTCGGTGCCCATCACGGTGATCTGCGGGAAGGTGATGGTTGCCCCCTTAAGGCGACCGTTGCTCTTTGCAAAGTAGTAGCCGTCGCGATAGTCGATCTCGGCGCCGAGGGCGCGCATGGCGTCAACGTGCAGGTTGACGGGGCGACGGCCGATGCGATCGCCACCCGGGTTGCTAATGATCACGCGGCCAAAGCGCGCCAAGAGCGGGCCAAGGAGCATGAAGCTGGCGCGCATCTTCGCCGCCGCCTCAAGCGGCACAAAGAGCCATTCGGCGTTGGATGCCTGCAGGCTCATCGTCTCGGGGGTTGGTCGCTCGATGGTCACGCCGATGTCGCGCAGGGTGTCGGCAAGCACATCAATGTCGAGGATTCCTGGGATGTTCTCGAGGTTCACGCGCTCGCCGGTCAGCACTGCGGCAGCCATCACCTTCAGGGCGGCGTTCTTGGCGCCGCTCACCCGCACGCGGCCAGCCAGGGGTTGCCCGCCTTGAATGCGGAACTCCTCCTTCGCCAGGGGGATCGGACGGTACTCCCACGAGAACGGCTTCACGGCGGTCATGGGCGGATTCTCGCCGTTTGCAGCAGAAGCGTCCAACAGCGGCTCACTTTCTTTGGCCACCCGCACGAGCGGCGGCGTGCGCTAGCGCTTGCGGCGGCGCTCGGCGACGCGAAGGTGCAGAAGGGCTCGGCTCAGCGAGGCGCGGGCGGTTGCGAGTGAGGCTGGATCCTGCGTCCCGGCGCCGGAGATCGCCGCTTCGGCGGCGGCCTTCGCCTTCTCGACGGCGGCGGTGTCGAGCTCGCCCGACAGGTCGGCCGACTCGGCGAGCACCACCACGCGATCGGGTCGCACCTGTACGAAGCCACCAATGATGGCGATGTACTCAATGGAGCCGTCGAGTGCGGTGATGCGCCCTTCGCCTGCACCGAGCACCGTTACGTACGGCTCGTGCTTCGGCAGGATGCCAACCTCGCCATCGATTGTTGGCAAGACCAACGCGGAGGCCTCGCCCTTCCAGGCGAGGCGCTCCGGCG
>JBBAWJ010000062.1:0-3879 GCA_040397255.1 Candidatus Limnocylindrus sp. | reverse complement strand
GCCTGTCACGCTGGAGATCGCCGGTTCGAATCCGGTCGGGTCCGCCAGGAAACCTCTCACCCTGGGCTCCTCCTTTACGATGACCCCATGCCTCGTGAGATCCCTGTATCGGATGGATTCCCGCCCAGCGAGCGAACGCGCGTGCGCCGCCTTCCAGAGCGTGGGCACTACGAGCGGGCCGATATCTACCCAGTTGTCGACGCCGCCCTCACCTGCACCATTGCCTACCTACTTGATGGCCGCCCCCATGCCACCGCCACGGCGCACTGGCGCGACGGCGACCGTCTCTATTGGCACGGTTCAGCGGCTAGCCGATTCTTAAAGTCAGTCGTCGGGACCGAGGTGTCGGTCTCCATTCACCTGACCGACGGCATCGTCTTGGCACGAAGCGGATTTGACAGCTCTTTTAACTATCGCTCCGCAACGCTGTTCGGCATTTGCGAAGAGGTCACCGGCGAAGAGAAGGTGGCGCAACTCAATGCCTTTATCGATAAGTTAATCCCAGGCCGCGCTCAAGAGTTGCGCGCTTCGACCGAGCAAGAGCTAAAAGCCACCACCATTCTCGGTATGACGATCACTGAAGCATCGGGAAAGATTCGTAATGGGGGCGTGCACGACAATCCAGATGATGCACAGGAAAAGATTTGGGCAGGAGTGCTTGAAGTAAACACGTACTATGGCGCGCTCCACCCAGACGAAGATACGCCAGTGATTGCGGAGCCGAGCGCAAACCTTTCAGGATTGACTGGCAAGAAGTTGTAGCCGAAGAGGCTCAGCCCCCAGCGATCTGTTCACCGCCGTCGATGGTGATGGTATTGCCAGTGACCCAGCTCATGCCTGGGGCTGAAAGCGCAACAATCGCGCGACCAACATCATCGGGCGTAGTGAGTCGCTTGCCTGGATGCTTTTTCATTACTACGTCAATCCAGTCTTGGCTTCCTGGAATCTTGCGCAGTGCTGGGGTATCGACAACCCCTGGGCGCAGCGCCGTGACGGTCGCACCGGGCACGAGTCGCGCAAGCTCAAGGGCGAGCTGGCGGCAGTGCGCCTCGACCGCAGCCTTCGCTGCGGAGACGGCGCCGTACATCGGCACCGCCTTCGAGGCGCCCTCAGACGAGGTGGCGAAGATGCGCGTGGTGCTGCCAATCAGACCCGCAGCGTAGAGGTCTTGTGTCCAGTAGACGAGCGAGTGCGCCATCACGTCAGAGGTCATATCCATCTGCTTGCGGGTGATCAGCGGCGTCTCGCCGTCGGGGAGGAAGGGCTGCAGGCTGCCGAATGCAAGCGAGTGCACCACGATGCCGAGCTGTGGGGTAAGGCCAGCCGCGCGGGCGGTGGCGAATTTCTCACCGAGCTGGGCAATCACCTCGGCGCGCTTCTCGTCATCGGCGGCATTGCCGCGGAAATAGAGGGCCTCGACGCCAGTCGCCTTCACGGCGGCAATGGCCGCGTCGAGCTTTTCGCCGCGGGAACGGCCCAGGTAGACGCCGCAGATGTTGTAGCCGGCTTCGGCCGATAGGCGTGCGGTGGCCTCGCCGATGCCGCTTGAGGCACCCAGGATCAGCGCCCATCGCTGGACCTTTGGATCGGTTGCTCCCATCAGGCACCTCCCTCGTGCGGCGCCATGCGCCGCGTGGGTTCAGGGTAGCCGACCCACTCCGCCCTGTGCGCGTACGATCTCGGCATGGATAGCAGCGGACGATTGATTCTGATGGCGGTGCACGCCCACCCAGATGACGAGACGATCAGCATGGGCGGGACCCTCGCCGCCTACGCCGCCGCCCACAGCACCACCACCGACACCTACGTGGTGACCGGCACCCGCGGCGAACTCGGCGAGATCGTCATTCCAGAGCGCGACACCCCTGAGGAGCATGCGCGCCTCGGCGAAACACGCATGGGTGAGATCGCCGCTGCAATGGCGGCACTCGGCGTCACGCACTTTGAGAACCTAGGCTTCCGCGACTCTGGAATGGTTGGCGACCCAGGGAACGAGGATTCACGTTCGTATCACCAACACAGCACGACCGATCTCGACGGCACAGCCGAGCACCTCGTGCGCATCATTCGACGCGTGCAGCCCGACGTGATCGCCACCTACGACGACTTTGGTGGCTACGGCCACCCTGACCACATTGCCGCCGCGCGTGTTGCACGTCGTGCATGGGAGGTTGCCGGCGATCCAACTTGGCGGCCCGAAGCGGGACCGCCATGGACGCCAAAGAAACTCTACGAAGTGCGAACGCCAGATTCAAAGCGCGACAAGGTGCTTGCGCTACTAGAGTCGCGTGGAATTGAATCGTGGTGGAGTGTGCCGAAGGAGGCAACGCCAGAAGAGCTTGCGGAGTGGCATCAGTGGCGCGCAGCAATGGCGTGCCCAGATGATCTGATCACTACACGCATTGACATCACCAACCATCTCGCTGCGAAGCGTCGCGCAATTCAGGCGCACGCCACGCAGATCAAGAGCGATGGCCCGCTGCTCGTGCTGACGGAGCAGGACTACATCGACCTCGGTGCTGTTGAGCAGTACCGGCTTGTTGCGCACCGGCTTTCGACTTCGCCAGAGTTTCCTGAATCGGATCTCTTCGAGGGTCTTCGGTAGCGGCCGCTTAGCTTGCTGATGCTCCTCGCGCGGCGTAGATGCGCGATCGGATCGCGGTAAAGATGAGAGCGAGCAAGAAGAACAGTGTCTCCAAGAGGACGATCGCAGCGCCTGAGGCGATGTCGAGCGAATAGCTCACATAGAGCCCAACAATTGCAGACGAGACGCCAATGAGCGCCGCCAGCTGAATCATTGCGGTAAAGCGCTTCACCAAGAGTTGCGCGGTGGCTGCAGGTGTCGTGATCATCGCCACTACCAAAACAATTCCTACCGCCTGGAGACTGATCACGATCGTGACGGCAATGAGGATCAGCAGCAGGTCATCGAGGCGTCGCACCGGTAGCCCTGCTGCGCCAGCGCCAAGTGGATCAAACGTGCTGAAGAGCAGCTCCTTCCACAAGAGGCGAAGAACGAGAAGGAGGCCGAGTACTAGCAGCGTTAGCGCTTGCAAATCACCGACGCTAATGCCGAGCACATCACCGAAGAGGAAGTGGAAGAGATCCCCAACGTAGCTCGGAATCGAAGAGAAGATCGCAACGCCGAGTGCAAACATGCCGGCGAAGAGAACACCAATGATGGCGTCAGATCGAAGCCCGGATCGGCGCGTAATGGCACCAATGCCGAGCGCAGTGCCGATGGCCGCAATTGCACCGCCGAGAATGATCGGCGCACCAACCAGGTAGGCGATGACGATGCCTGGGAAGGCGGCGTGGCTGACGGCGTCGCCGATGAAGCTCATCCCCTTAAGTACGACGAATGATCCAACGATGGCGCAGGCAACACCGACAAGTGCGCTCGCAATAAGTGCGCGAACAAAGAAGTCGTAGCCGAGCGGCGTAAGGAAAAGATCGAGCGGGTTCATTCGTGCCCCTCGTGCGCGCCGTGGGAGTGGTGTGGGTCATCGAGCAGCACCACGCCACCGCCGGCGAGTGGAACGAGATGGCCGCCATAGGTCTTCTCTAGAACCCCCTGATCGAGCACAAGCTGTGCTGGGCCGTGGACAACGACGCGACCAGCGAGGGCGACCACATCGTGGAAGCGCTGCGCGGCGCAGGCGAGATCGTGTGTGGTGGCAACGACCGTGCGGCCGCGCGCCGCCTCGGCGTCAAGGATGTTCATGATCTTCTCCTGCGTCGTGGGATCAACGCCGGTGACAGGCTCGTCGAGGAGATAGATCTCTGGATCTGCGGCGATCGCACGTGCCAAGAAGACCCTGCGACGCTGACCACCCGAGAGTTCGCCGATCTGGCGCTGTGCAAGATCAGCCATTTCAA
>JBBAWJ010000061.1:0-4032 GCA_040397255.1 Candidatus Limnocylindrus sp. | reverse complement strand
TTGAGAAAGAGGGGACCGAAGGTCTCGTCGTCGTTGGCATTCAGCGCCGCGGCGTACCGCTTGCCAAGGTCATTGTTGAGGCGATCAAAGAGCACGAAGGCGTCACCGTTGAGTCGGGGACCCTTGACATCAGCTTCTATCGCGATGATCTTTCGACGATCGCCGTTGCCCCAGTGCACCGCGGCACATCAATCCCTGGCGACATCACCGGCAAGACGATCATCTTGGTTGACGACGTGCTCTATACGGGTCGCACGATTCGCGCCGGCCTCGACGCACTCATCGACTACGGTCGCCCAAAGGCGATCCGTCTCGTCGCACTGATTGATCGCGGGCACCGCGAGCTGCCAATTCGTGCCGACCATGTTGGCAAGAACATTCCAACGACGAGCGAAGAGGTTGTGCGCGTCTGCGTACAGGAGATCGACGGCGAAGACCTCGTCAAGGTGGAGCTGCTCGCCGAGCATCTCGCCGCGAACGAGGCGGCCGACAAGGCGAAGGGCTGAGCCGGCACACGGAGGGTTGACGATGGTCACCCAGGCCGCCCCCGCCGAGGAGCGCAGCCGCCGCCATCTCCTTGACGTTGCGGGTCTCGATTGGCGTTCACTCCAGAAGTTGCTTGCCAGCGCAGGCGAGATGCAGCAACTCCTCGACTCTCCCGCTGGCGGCAGCGATGCGCTGCGCGGTGTCGGCGTTACCACCCTCTTCTATGAGCCCTCAACTCGCACGCGCATCTCGTTTGAGACGGCCGCCGCCGCGCTCGGCGCCCGCGTCACCACCTTCAACGTCGCCACCTCGTCCGTAGGTAAGGGGGAGTCGCTGATCGATACCGTCCGCACCCTTGAGGCGCTGCGCAGCCAGGTGATCGTGCTGCGCCATGAGCGCGCTGGTGCAGCATGGCTCGCCGCACGCCACTTCGGCGGGAGCATCGTCAATGCGGGCGACGGCTGGCATGCGCATCCAACGCAGGCGCTTCTCGATCTCTCTGTGCTCTCACGGCACCTCGGTGACAGCGGTGGATCCCTTGCGGGTCGACGCATCGCCATTGTTGGTGACCTGCTGCATAGCCGCGTCGCGCGCTCGAACCTGCATACGCTCACCGCTGCTGGCGCCACCGTGGTTTTGACCGGTCCTGCGTCGCTCACCACCGGCTTCGCCGAACACGCCGCGTCGTTCAGCGACACGCCAGGGAGCGTGCATCTGGTGGGGAGCATCGACGAGGCGCTGCAGAACGCTGATGCCGTAATGGCGCTGCGCGTTCAGCGCGAACGACTCACCCCTGGCGAGCTCGATTCACTTGAGGCGTATCGCACGGCATGGGGGCTGACCGAGACGCGACTCGCGGCACTCGCACCACGCGCGCTGGTGCTGCACCCGGGGCCAATGAACGAAGGGGTAGAGATCGACCCCGACGTTGCCGACGGACCACGCAGCCTCGTTCTGGAGCAGGTGCGTGCGGGGATCCCGATGCGCATGGCGGTCTTGGCGCAGGTCGTGGCTGGGGCGCGCGCATGACCGATCTGCTGACCACGAACTTCGCTGCTCACTGGGTTGTTGATCCCGTCGCTGAGCTCGCTGGTGCTGCCGATGTCAGCATCGTCGCGGGAAAGATCGCGTCAGTGACCTGGCGCGATGGCGAAGCGGCGGCACGCGCCTGCTGGGCGGCGGGTGCGAACCCTGGCCTTGGCGATCCAACTACTGCACTCTTGCCAGCACTGATCGACCTGCATGCGCACTTTCGGCAGCCTGGGGCGAACGCCTCGGAAGAGATCGAGAGCGGCACACGCGCGGCAGCACACGGTGGGTACGGCACCGTCGCACTGATGCCCAACACGGAGCCCGCCGCCGACAACGTGGAGATGCTTCAAGCAGCGATCGCGGGCGAGCGCCATGGCGTGCGACTTCTCTCCATCGCCGCCGCCACCGCTGGTCGCGCCGGCGCGCAGGTGAGTGACGTCGCGGCGCTAGTTAAGGTAGGAGCCGTCGCCATCTCAGACGATGGGAGCCCGATCGCCGATCGCGCCATCTTCCGCGCCGCTCTGCTCGCCGCCGCCGCTGCGGGGATTCCACTGATCGAGCATTGCGAAGAGCCGACACTCACGGCTGGCGGTGAGGCGGCCGACGGACTCGTCGCCTCGCGACTCGGCCTGCGTCCCTGGCCCGCGGCCGGAGAGCTGCGTGCTGTGGAGAGCGCCATCGCCATGTTGCGTGACGTTGTTTCTTCTGCGCCAACAGCGCGTCTACACCTAACACACCTCTCAACGGCGGCGGCGCTCGCGACGGTACGTTCTGCACAGGGCGAGGGGCTGTCACTCACCTGTGATGTCACGCCGCACCACATCGCACTGACCGATGCGTGGATTGCTGGCGATCGACGCTGGGCATGGGAGGTTGCGCTCGGTGATGAACGTCTCACCCCAACCGCTGGTGCCTTCGACTCGAATCTGCGTGTCTGTCCACCACTGCGCGCCGCTGGTGATGCGGCCGTCTGCCGTGAGGCGCTCCGTAACGGCACCGCACTCGCAATCGGCACTGACCATGCGCCGCACTCGCGCGAGAAGAAGGAGGTGGAGTTCGGACTTGCCGCCAATGGGATCGCCGGCATCGAGACGAGCCTGAGCGTTGCCCTCGCCGCGCATCGCGCAGGGGAACTCTCACTGGCGACGATCGTTGCTGCTCTTACGACAGGGCCAGCGCGACTGCTCGGTGTCGCCGCAACGGGTTTAACCCCAGGTGCTGTGGCATCGCTCGTACAGATTGATCTCGCAGCGAGTTGGTGTCCGAGCCGCGAGACGTTGCAGGGGCGCAGCATCAATACCCCGCTCCTTGGGCGCGAGCTCCCTGGTGTGGTGCAGCTGACCGTTCTAGAGGGCCGCCCCGCCTATCAGAGGTAAGTCGCAATCTGCGCCACAATAGGGGCATGAGCATCACACCTACACCCGAGGTCATGCCCGAATACAAAGGGGGGCCACTCAACGCCGACCGCGGTCCCGGCCTCGGCTGCTTCTGGATTCAGGCGGTGGCGCTCGTCATCGCGATGATCCTGGCGCCACTTTCGGCGGTGCTGAACTGGCCCGCCCCGATTGCGATCGGGCTCCTCTTCCTTGTGGTCATCCTCCTCCTCCTCGTGGGGCAGACCTCGATCTTCCTGCTGCGCCTCGTGGCCGCCGACCGGAAGGGGCGCCGCGCACCGATGCGGAGCGCTACGAAGACGGTTGGGCAGCTGGAGGATGAGTCGAAGGGCGACAAGGGGAGCGGCGGCGTGGGAGAATCCCGCTAATGCCAGTGCTTGCAACCTACTTCTCGATTCAACGGGGGCGCGACCCCTTCTTTAAGTTTTTCATGCGCACCCTCTTCCCGCGCACGGTGAAGGAGTACGAGAAGAAGTTCGGCATCAAGTTCCTCGGCTGGTACAACGTGGCGCACGGCTGGGACTTTGATAACGTGATCATGTTCGACCTACCCGACTACGCCACCCTCGACAAGCTGGAGGCCGACGAATCGTCACGCGCCCTCGGCCATCGCGCCGGCGAGTGGATGTTCGAGCGCCATCACTCCATGTTCCTGCGCGAGCGACTCTCTTCAGATCTGGAGTACACGGGCTGATGATCTTCGGTCGAAAGCCAAAGGTTGAGGCTCTCCCGGTAGAAGGGACGCCCGTGATCTCACAAGATGCTGCGCGCCGATTCGCCGACGCCGCCGAAGCGGCAGGCTCCGAGCGAATGCTGGCGATTGAACACGCAACCGAGCGGCTGAGCCGCTACCTACGCGAGCACCGCAACGTGTTGCAGAGCGCTGGCCCACTGATCCTGGCGGGTACGGCTGACGCCGCAGAGCTCGTGTTGGAGGAAGAGGGCGGCTTCACCATGAGCTCAACCGATGCTGAGGGCGTGGCCTCGATGGATCGCGTCAGCATCTCTGAGGTGGTGGAGCTCTGGGGCGCCGCTGACCTCTACGACCGAATTGAAGCGGCGCTCCGTGCAGCTGCTGGACTTGCGCCACGACCAACCGGTGCGATCGTGGCGGGCCTCG
>JBBAWJ010000060.1:0-4143 GCA_040397255.1 Candidatus Limnocylindrus sp. | reverse complement strand
TGTCTTGGGAAGCAGACGCTCTACCAACTGAGCTACTCCCGCGTGGAGGGTGAGGATAGCGCATGGGGCAGGGCGCTCCGATCCCGCACGGCGAGGGCTCCGTCAGAGAGGCGATGCTCAAGCACCACGAGCCATGGGGGTGCCTCGCTACTCGGTTCAGGCGCGCGTGGCGATCCGTTCGAGCTGCTGGGCAACAAAGAGGGTCGTCTCCAGTGGTGCCGTGGTGTTCGCAGCGCCCTCTGTGATCAGAGCGAAGTCCTCGATCATGAGTTGGAAGGGGTCAACGGGTGCGAAGGTTTCCTCCACACCAGCCAGGGTCAGAGCGCTCGGTGCGTTCCACGAGGTGAATGCCTCGCCCATGGTGAAGTCAATCGTGGTGTCCGCGCCACTCACCTTAATGTGCTGCTCAGGAGATTGAGTGAAGGAGACCACGGACGTTGCACTGATCCCTTGGTTGATCCTTGCGGTGAAAGCGGTGGTCATGTCGACGCCACGCGCGCTCAACTCTCGCTCGACCGTGTCGTAGTCAATCTGCGCCGTGTTCCCCGTCAGCGCCGCCCAGAGATGCAGCTGATACGGGCCAAGGTCCAGCAGACTGCCACCACCCATTGTGGGGTCAAGGCGGTAGTTGTCGGGTGCATCCAGGACGAAGGAGAAGCCGGAGTCAATCGTGGTGATCGGTCCGATTGCACCACGTGCAACAAGTTCCGTGAGGCGGCGCATGCGGGGGTGCCACTTGAACCAGATCGCCTCCATCAACGTGCGCTGGAACTCAGCGGCGGTGGCAATCATGCTCTGGGCTTCGCCTGCCGATATGGCGAAGGGCTTTTCGCAGAGCACATGCTTGCCAGCTTTGAGCGCGGCGATCACCCACGCCGCGTGCAGGTGGTTTGGAAGGCTGATGTAGACCGCATCGACCTTGGGGTCGGCGAGGAGGGCGGTGTAGTCAGAGTAGGAAGTCGTGGCATTCAGCGCTCGGGCTTTAGTGAGGTCGCGAGACGCCGCTGCCTGAAGGTGTGCACCTGGGCTGGTGTGAACGGCGGGAGCGAGCGCACGGGAGGCTACATAACCCGCGCCAATGAACCCCCAGCGAAGCGGTGCCATCTAGCGGCTGATGAGCCCGGGCCGGATGAGCGCACCGGAGGTCAGTGCGGACTCCTCGGCCGCCTGCATGATCGCAACGACATCGCGCGACTGCTCAGCGGTAACGGGCATTACTGTTCCGCTCTGCAGGTATGCGCCAATGCTTGCGTGGAATGACGTGGCGGGGCGATCCATGAGTGGAACATGCGTTGCGACACCATCCTTGTGCATCGTAATGATCGCTGGCAGATCAGCAACTGCGCCCGTACCAGAAGTGTCCCAGTCGCCGACGATCGCCCCTTCGGTTCCAAGGACGTAGAACTTGGGCTTGCGAGCTGCGGCAAGGTCAGAATTGATGAAGGTTGCCTGCGCGTTTCCTTCAAAGTTGATGGTGACCTGTGCGTGGTCTGCATTCGTTGTGTGGTGCCAGACCCGTTTCTGGTTCAGACCCGAAACGCTCTGAATCTTCGAAGGCATCACCGCCATGATCTGATCAATGAAGTGACTCCCCCAATCGAAGATCGCGCCACCTGAAACATCGGTCATCGAGTGCCATAGCGCGCACGGCTCGGAGTAACCGCCAACGAAGCTTTCGTAGGAGAAGACCTCGCCGATCTCTCCACGGTCAATCAGCGACTTTAAGGTGATGAAATCTCGGTCGTAGCGCCGATTCTGATAGACGACGAGCAGGAGTTGTTTGGCCTTGGCCAGAGCCATCAACTCATCGCACTGGTTAGTAGTTAGTGCCATCGGCTTCTCAAGAATGACGTTCAGGCCAAGAGTCAAAGCGCGCTGTGCCCATTTAAAGTGACTGTTTGGAGGCGTGGAGATGACGACAAGGTTGATCCCGGATCGTTCGAGCATCAGTTCGGCGTCGGTGAAGGTTTGAAGGTCGGGAGAAATTGCGAGGGCGGCGCTGATGCGATCCGGATTGGTGTCACAGACGGCGGTGAGGGTCAGCCCAGGCGCCGAGCGGATCGCGCGGTGGTGCTCATCTCCGATCGCGCCATAGGCGAGGAGCCCGACCTTGAATGTGGAGTCTGGCATTTGATGCTCCTTGCGGTGTTTGCGCAATTGTAGAGAAAGTGGGTTCTAGACGTGCGGTGGAGGGGTTGAAGGGAGCCAAGCGCGGGTAAATGTGAGTACGAGACGCTACGCTCTGGGCATGGAGTTTGAGCACCGCTGGCTGGGGAGAATCGGCTACGACGAGGCGCATGCCCTGCAGCGTGCGCTGCTGGCTGAGCGTGCCGAGGGTCGCGGTCGTGACACCCTGCTCACGTTGGAGCACGAGCCCGTGATGACCCTGGGGCGTAACGCCGACCCTACGCACCTACTCCTCGCTGAGTCGGACTATGCCGTGCGCGGCATCGCCGTGCGACATGTGGAGCGTGGTGGCGAGGTGACCTACCACGGCCCCGGGCATCTGGTGATGTATCCGATCGTGGCGTTGCGCGAGAACGGCATCTCGCTGCGGTCGCACATTCGCGCACTCGAGGCGGCGTTGATTGCCGCGTGTGCAGCGTTCGGCATTGCGGCGGAGCGGCGTGATGGCGCGCCCGGCTGCTGGGTGGGCGAGCGCAAGATCGGTGCGGTCGGGGTGCGCGTGGAGCGTGGCGTTGCCTGGCACGGCCTCGCCCTCAATGTTGGGCGGGATCTTGCGCCATTCGATCTGATCAATCCGTGTGGTCATGCTGGCGTCGTCTCTACCTCGATCACCCTGGAGCAAGATTGGGCGGCGACGGCACGCGGCGAGCGCGATTTGATTGGTGCTGCTGCACCAGATCTTCGGAGCGTGGCGGATCTCGTTGCCGCGGCGTACCAGAGCGAACTTGCCGCGTACGGCACGAGCGCTAGCGTTCCTGTGAACAGCGCAGTTCCTGCAGCTGCAGGGGGTTCACGATGAGCGGTGGGATCTGGGAGCTGCGTCGCGACGAGATCACCGGCTGGTGGTCGGCAACCGTCGTTGATCGTGAGTTTGAGCCGAAACGATTTCATGAAGCGCGCACATCGGGCGCTCGGGAAGAGGAGTGCACGAACTGTGCGCAGTCTGATGCTGCAGCGGTAACGCGACGCGTGCTGCGCCAGGGCGCCTTCCACTCGGTTGGCACACGCGCGGATGCTGCTGCCGGCGAATCTGGCTTCCTCACGCTGAGCGATGTGGATCGCGCCGGCTCGTGGTCAACGCTCATCGCGCCAGGTCGCGAGCATGGTGAACTCGATGAGGTGCCGGTGGCTGTGGTTTCGGCGTTCTTGATGGCGATCCGTGATCACCTACGCAGCGCGCGCGACCTCGGTGCAACCGCCTACATCCAATATGTGCGCAACGCAGGGGGCCAGGCTGGTGCCATGACCGATCACCTCTGCTTTGAGGCCTATGACCTGCCGCAGGTACCGCACCGACTCGCCGAAGAGATTGGCGGTGCAGCGCGCCTCTCGATTCGTGCCGGCGGATGTGCCTACTGCCATCTGGTTGCCGATGAGTCGCACGGCGGGCGTCGCATGCTGCATCGCGATCCATTCGGCCTCGTCATCGCCCCGTTTGCCAGCCGCTCGGCGTTTGAGACCTGGATCATTCCAAACGCCCATGGGGCCGACTTCGCCGATACCGACGCGGCGACGATCGCAGGCTTCGCCAGCACGCTCCAGACGGCAGTCCGGGCGCTGCGGGCGATCGGCATGCCGCCGTACAACCTCATGCTGCACACCGCGCCACTGCGCGAGCGCGTCGACGGCACCTATCACTGGCACTGGGAGCTCCACCCACGCCTCCGCCCGATCGGCGGGCTGGAACTCGCCTCAGGCATCCCCGTGGTGCCGATCTCCCCTGAGGAGGCGGTTGTGGAACTGCGCCGCGCCCTGGCCTAGCCGCCCTGCTATCGTTCCGCAGCACCCGCAACGTGGTCGGCAGAGATCGGCCGGCGGGGCAAAGGAGTGAACCATGGCACGACAGGTGATGAACGCCGAAGAGATCCGCAGGGCACTGACCCGCATCTCCCATGAAATCATTGAGAAAGAGGGGACCGAAGGTCTCGTCGTCGTTGGCATTCAGCGCCGCGGCGT
>JBBAWJ010000059.1:2495-4254 GCA_040397255.1 Candidatus Limnocylindrus sp. | reverse complement strand
GACGTTCTCGTCGTTCGTCTGCTGATAGGGCAGGAGCGTCTCCGGCTGCAGGCCCACGTTCCTCCGCTCGATGGCGAAGGCCTTGGTGTTCATAATCCGGTCCTCGTTCAAGGCTTCGTCAATCTGCCTCAACCTTATAGCTTTCATGCGAGATCTATAAGGTTCGGTTAGAAAATTATCTCTTATAGAGATTGTGATCCTTTATATATTTGCTCGCGGCGGGCATGCTCAGGCCGTGCTTCTGCATGACCGCCCGCACGAGGTCGTTCCGCGCACTGCGCGAGGCGGCGCCACCGGACACGCCGCTGCCGATGATACGGGGCACTGCCCTCTCGCCCACCGGCTGGTCCTTATGCGGGGCGGCCTGCTGTGTTATCTTCGCGGTGATGGTCTCGGGGGGCTGTCCCTGCATGTGCGCCGCGTCCTGGTCCGTCAGGAGCGCGCCGCCCCTCCGCGTTCGCTTCCGGTTGCCGCCGGAGACACCACCGCCGGAGACACCGCAACCGGTCGCCGGCATGTCGCCGTGGGCCCCACCCATCATGAGGCCCTCCGCCACGGCGTCGCTGGGCACGAGGGCCATCTCGGGCGCAGTGCGCCGCGATCGGGCCCCGCGCCTGGGCACCGCCGTGGCGCCCTTCGTCGGATCGTAGCCGAGGTCCTGGATAGTGGCCGCCGCGTGGCCGCTGCCGCCCTCGATGTGGTTCGGGTACTTCGCGACCGCGGACTCCAGCGGCGAGGCCACCGCGAAGCGATTGGTGTCGCTGATGGAGTTCACGCGGTTGATGTAGTTCTGGTCTATACGTCGCAGATTGGCCGTGACGTCGTGGTTGTACGTGTTGTTGTATGGCATACTATACTATATATTTTTTTTTTAGCCCGCGACGCGATCCGCAATTCGCCGGCGCCCGCCGCTCACGCCGTAGCCCAGCGCCCCGAGGACGTTGGCGCCGACCTGCGCCCCGGGTACGGCGTTGCCCACTGCACCCAGCGCGGTCTTCACGTGGGGCAGTATCTCGTTCGCCTTCGAGCGGACCCAGCCCAGGGATGATTTCAGGTTGTCCAGGAAGCCGCCGCCGATCATCCGGTGGATCTGGTGGTTGCTGTAGGCCGGCTGCTGCAGGCTGTCCAGCACCTCCTGCCGGGTCAGCAGCGTGGTGAAGGTGCTTGAGGTACCGCGCTCGTTCACGAAGGTCCCGCTGTTCATGGGAATGATCACCATCTCGTAGCTGTTCTGGTCCCAGTCGTCCTGGTGGTTGTTCCTGACGTCCAGCGTGATCTGCAGGTTGAAGGTACCCAGACTGCCAGGCGCGTAGTACTCGTCAGTCAGCTGGATGACCTCGCCGAAGTTGAGCACCAGCACGGAGCCGGTAGTGGCCACGTACTTGAAGCCGGGGGCGCCGAGTATCCCGTTGCCCGGCCGCGCCCCGACCCCCGTGAAGGGACCGAAGGGCTCCGAAAAGGGGGAGTTGTTGTTGCCGCTCACCGAGACGGTGAGGCCGCTGAACTCGTCCCAGCTCATGTTCACCAGCCCGGATAGCACCGCGTTCTTGTAGAGCTGCAGCTGGCTCATTGAGCTCAGCAGGCCCGACTGGTTGTTGAAGTTAATACGAATACCCTCGATGGTCAGGAAGCGGTCGGTGTCGCAGCAGGTGAGCAGACCCAGGTTCCTGCGCACGAAGATGATGAGCTTGTCCGGAATGCCCGCGAGCTGGATGTTCGCCGACGAGAGGGTCGCGAAACCACCCTCCACAAACCCTCC
>JBBAWJ010000059.1:0-2395 GCA_040397255.1 Candidatus Limnocylindrus sp. | reverse complement strand
CGCCAGGCGCGGTTGGCGTTAGACAGGAGGTTCATCTGGAAGTTCATCGTCTGAATGCCATAGAAACCCTGCTTGCCCATTCCGGAACCGAAGATGAAGGGACTCAGGAGGAGCGGCTCGACCACCTGGAACCGCACGAAGACCTCGTTGTCTCCCTGCAGCGGGAGGCGGCGACCTCCGGCTCCGTTGGGGGCCCAGATGTTGAGGAGCCGGAAGGAACCCCGCGGGCGGTGCTTCTTCCCGGTTCCCGCGGTGCGGTTCATGTCGTAGGCCAGGACGTTGTTGGGATAGGACTGGTAGACCTGCGGTCCGGTACCCCATAAGACGGGAGGGTCTCCTTGGTTTGCGGGAGGAGGCGGGACGCGCACTTGGTCGCCCGGAACATAGACAACGGGCCTCAGGGTATCAAATTGCTGAGGGTTTGGCGGATTTGCTGCACCCCCGATGGTATTGATGGAAAAGTTCATAGCGTCGATACCGTCCCGGTAGTTCCCCAAGTAGTCCAGCGTCGTAGGCGTGCTGTCGTCGTAGTAGGCCATCTCCTCCGGATCCAGGAGCCGGGTCAGCGGCGCCAGGACGTCCGCGACGTTCATGGCGACAGTATTGTTGTTGATGGTCGCGGTCATGGTCGCGACGAGACTGTGAAGGGGGAAAGGCGCCAGGGCGTCCGTCACCCCGTAGTTCACCAGGAAGCCGTTAGGATCCTTCGCAGGGGCACCTTGTGCCTGATTGGTGTTAGACCCAGTAATCCGCAGCGTCACGATGGACGACCACAGCACCTCGCGGCTGATGACCGTCTCCAGCGATGGCACCGGTACGTTGAACACGTGCGCGGAGGTGGTCTGGGAGATCGCCTTAAAGGGCATTCCCGTGATGTTCTGGCCACCCTTAAATACCTGATATTTCAACTGCGGCGTCAAGCACCCGATGCGATCGTCCTTGACGAGGACTTTTTCGAAGGTTTCACTCATGTGCGACTATATATTTTTTCAATGAGAAAATTATTCCTAGATCGAGTGATTAAATTGCTTGCTCCTGAAGAGGATCTTCAGATGCGCCGCGCACCCCGGCTGTAGGCGGAACGGAATGTAGTTCCCGTAGTGCGTCTTCCAGAAGACGGCGATATCCACCTGGTTGAGATTAATGAGCTTGTTCATGTCGATGAGCCGATACTCCGTAGAGGGCACGTACTCGATGGAAGGCCTATACTGGTTCAGATCCGAGACGGGAATCTCAAAATCGGTGATAATGTTCGTAAGGTTCGAGTTATTACCACCGCTGATCAGGTTGGTGCTGTTGTCGCCGTAGATCATCGGGGGGCTGGTGTTGGTGGGTATAATGGGGATGAGACTCGTGCTGAAGACGATGCTCGCGATGGGGTTGAACAGCGCTAAGGTAGATGTCTCCTGGGGAACCTGAATGACCGGAAGCCGTAAATCAACACCGTTCAGATCGAAGCGCGGTACGACGTTCGTGCTTCCCGGATTCGGCTTTATATCGATGCGGTAATTGTAGTCGCCTGCGTTGCCCTGGAAGTGCGCGGGGAAGGACGACAGGAGTTCGTAGAGCCGCGTGTTAAAGTAGATGGCGACGTTGGCGATGAAAGGAAGTCCCACTAAGAAAGAGTTTATATTACAGGTATAGAGGTCAGCGCTCAGTATGAAGCGGTTGCTCGTCGAGTCGAAGTCCATGTACGGCACTCTGTCGCGCCAGGGTTCTCTTCCCATGACGCGCTCCCAGGCCGCTGAAAGCGCGGTGTTCAGCATGTCCTGGAATTGTGTAAAACTATGCATGTGGTAGTACGTGCCTGTTAGATCCTGCGCCGTGGTAGGAGCGGACGGTTTAGGCTGGTTGTTCCAGGGCACATACCGCAAATATTCAGTTGCCTCGTGCACTATTCGCCCGTCTGAAAAAGACCAGACGGCTGATACGCTGTAGACGGTAAGGTCCGGATCGGGCTGCCCCGTCTGGATCCTCGGGATGAAAATGGGCAGGGTGTTACCCGTCTGGATGCTGAAACGGAGGATGGAGCAGTAGTAGTCGTTGGTGTCGCCGGTGAGCAACGGATTCGTCCGCGTCTCCTGAAAGCGGAGCGGCGGCGGGTCGTTGTTGGCGAGCTGGTCGTTGTTCACGACGTCGAGGTCCAGATAAATATGAGTTGCGTCTGTCATGCGCGTGTTATATACTAGAGGTTCCAAAATTATTTTATCTTTCATCATTAAGGTAAATGGCAACATTTTCGCCGTACGGGATACACGCGGCACTCCTACAGGTGGAGAAGCAGATCAGCAACATTACTTTGACACCCGGTCCCCCCGGGCCCCAGGGCGCAAAGGGCGACACCGGCAGCACCGGACCGCAGGGCGTCCAGGGCGTTCCAGGGCCGCAGGGCGTG
>JBBAWJ010000058.1:0-4280 GCA_040397255.1 Candidatus Limnocylindrus sp. | reverse complement strand
CCTTCTAAGCAGTTGGTCGCAGGTTCGACTCCTGCCGGGGCCGCCAGCCCACCCTCACCGTCGCGCCTCTCCCACCCCCATCTTGTGCATCTGCACGAAAAGAACTCCCAAGATCGTGTCATTTTGCCCAGTTTTGGGGGTCTGCAGCACGGTGAGGTGGCGTAGGTTGAGCATGACACGCCGCTGGTCACGCAAGTGACCGCTCCAGGCAGCGCGGAGGCTGTCCGGAGGTGGGGTTCCGGTCGGCCGACCGTCCATTCGGCCTAGGGGAGGAAACCATGGCAAGCATTGCCTCGTACTTCGAGCTGAAGAAGCGCGGGACCACGGTCGGGACGGAAGTCCGCGCCGGTGCCACCACCTTCTTGGTGATGGCGTACATCATCTTCGTGAACGCGAACTATGTCGGCGCGGGCGCCGCAGGTGGCGCGATCGGCGCTGCGGGCGCACCAAGCGCTGAAGCAATCTTCGCCGTCACCGCGCTCGGTGCCGGTCTACTCACCATCCTCATGGGCGTGGTGGCGAACTATCCGTTCGCCCTTGCTGCAGGGATGGGGCTGAATGCGGTCGTCGCATTCCAGCTGATCCTAGGTCTTGGACTCACCTGGTCCGAGGCGATGGCCGTGATCGTCTGGGAGGGCATCTTCATTACGATCTTGATGCTCACCGGATTCCGCAAGGCGATCCTCGAGGCGATCCCGCTCAACCTGAAGCGTGCGATTGCCGTTGGCATCGGACTCTTCCTGCTCTTGATTGGTCTCTTTGAGGCCAATGTCGTCGTGAAGTCGTTCGCTGGCACCGTGCCACTCGGACTCTTCTCGGGCATCGGCTTCGGCGGCACCGAGATTCCAACGGCGGATCTTCCGCACTTGGCAATCTTCGGCGCTGGCCTTCTCACCGCACTCGCACTGATCCGCCGACCGGGCGGCATCCTGATCTCGATCGGCGTCGGCACGGCTGTCGCACTTGCGCTTGGGGTCAGCTCGATCCCAACCAGCTTCGTCAGCCCGCTTGATGCATCCAACTTTGTTGGTATTGGTCAGGCGTTCGGCTCCATGTTCAGCGTCTGGTCGAGCGGCGCAGGCTTCCTCGCGGTTGCGCTCGCCGTCTTCTCGATCATGTTGAGCGACTTCTTTGACACGGCCGGCACGATGGTCGGTCTCGGCGCGCGCGCCGGACTCTTGAACAGCAAGGGTGAACTTCCAGGCGCAAAGCGCGTCCTTCTGGTCGACTCAATCGCGGCGATGACCGGTGGCGCCCTGGGCGTCTCCTCCAACACCACGTACATCGAGTCTGCTGCCGGCATCAAGGAGGGTGGTCGCACCGGTCTCACCAGCGTGGTGACGGGGCTCCTCTTCCTCGCAGCCGTGCTGCTCTCGCCAATCGCAGGGATCGTTCCTGCTGCGGCGACAGCACCAGCGCTCGTGGTCATTGGCTACCTCATGTTTGAGGCGATTCGCGATGTGCAATGGAAGGACGCCGTCGATGGCTTCCCAGTACTCGCGACGTTGATTGTGATGCCACTCTCGTACTCGATCACCGACGGTATCGGTGTTGGGTTCATTGCCTACGCCATCTTGAAGGTGACGTCAGGGAAGGCGAGCGACGTGAAGCCCCTCTTCTGGGTCTCCATTGCCGCGTTCGTCGTGTACTTCTTGGTGAAGCTCGGCATCATCGCCGTCTGAGTCAAGCGTTCACCCACGCGGGTGACGAGAGAGCCGGCCCCTTCGGGGGTCGGCTCTTTTGTTTGCTGGTTGAGACCAAAACCATTGCCCGACCGCTCCCCGCTCGACGAGGCCGCTGCTGCTGAGACGGGTTCCCTTGTGGTCAACTATCATCGGGCCATGGAGAACTTTCAAGCAGGCCACGCGTGGATCGCGTGGGCGGTCGCCCTGCCGGTGCTGCTGCTCTATCTGAGTCGTGTTCGGCACCTGTCGACGGGTCATCTGCTCGCCGTCGCCGCGTTCGTGACCTATCTCGTGGTCGTGGCCACATTCACGATCTTGCCCCTCCGGTTCGACGACGAGTATCGGTCGCGGCTGCCGTTCGACCCCGCCATCGTCTTTGAGCCGTTCTTCCTGGGCCGACTCGAGGCGGTAATGAGTCCAATCCAGTACCTTGGCAACGTGCTGCTCGGGATCCCGTTCGGATTCCTGGTGCCCTTCGTGTGGCGCGTCTCGCAGTCGAGGGTGCTGGTCGCGGGCCTCTTCTTCAGCCTGTCGATCGAGGCCCTTCAGTGGTTCGCCACGAAGCTTCTGGTGGCCTTCCCATCACGCGCCGCTGACATCAATGACGTAATCCTGAACACGCTCGGCGTCCTGATCGGTGTCGCTGCGTTCGCCGTGGTCAGGTTCGGGTATCGGATGCTGTTCTCGAGCGCCGCGTCGACACCCCGGGCGTGGGCCCACTTTCACGCGAGGCTCACGAGCTGAGTCGGCGACGCGACGTGATGACCCAATCGACCGGCTTTCGAAGGCCACTGTAAAGATCAGGTAGCACTGTCCCACCGCCCACCGCGACATGCACCACAGGTAACCGCGCATCGCCTGGGGGAGCAAGTTACGCGATGTGCCCTGCCTCGCTTGGGGGCAGGGTATAGCCGAGGTCACGCAGGATCTGGCGGCTGGCGACGTAGCCCGAGAGCATGACGAGCGGGATGCCGCCACCTGGTTGGGTGCCACCGCCAGCGAAGTAAACGTTGCGTAGATCGCTGGAGCGATTCGCTGGGCGAAAGTAGGCGCTCTGGAAGAAGCTCGCCGCAAGGGCAAATATTGAGCCGTCATGGCAGTGCTGCTCGTTCTCAAATTCGAGCGGCGTCCAATCGGCGACCTCTTCAATCTCTTCGGGCTTCAGGCCGGTGCGCTCGCAGACGCGCTTGATCGTGGCGGCGCGGTATTCGTCACGATGCTCCACCCACCAGAGTCGATCCTTCAGCGGCGGAACTGGCGTCAACACATAGAGGGCTGTGCGCCCGTCGAGCCGCGCGGTTGGATCTGTGGCGGCAACGTGCTGGATGTAGAGCGTGGGGTCGCCGCTCGGTACGGGTGAGTCGATGATGCGGTCGAGCTCCTCGTTCGGGTTCTCGGGGTGCCAGACGGTGTGGTGCGCGAGATCGGGGAAGGTGCGCGTCACCCCCAGGTGCAGGATGTAGGCGCTCGACGACGGGGTGATGTGCTTGAAGCGGCGGCGGCTAATCAGACCAAGATGCTCGTCGCCGATCAGGTCGCGATGGGCGTGCACGATGTCGGCGTTGAAGAGCACTGCATCGGCCTCGAGGCGCTCCTCGCCCGGCTGGTTCGGCGCGGCGGGGCCGCTGCCGAGCGCTCGCGTGTCGCTGCGCGGCGCCACGCGCAGCGCGCTGATGCGCTTCTTGCTGATGATGCTGCCGATCGCGTCGGTGCCGTAGCGAAACTCCACGCCGAGGCGACGGGCGAGCCGCTCCATGGCGAGCGGCGCTTCGTGCATGCCCCCCTGTGGATGCCAAGTGCCGAACTTCGCCTCGATGTACGGAATCGAGAGGAATGCGCCGGGCACGCTCTGCGGCGTTGAGCCCAAGTAGATGGACTTGTAGCGCATCACGTGACGAATGCGCTCGTCGTGGAAGGTGCTGTTGATGCGGCGGCTGTACGGCGTGGCGGCATCGAGACGAATCCCTGCGAGCCACGACATCGGTGCCAACAGGCTGAGTGGGCTCAGCGACTGTCGGAAGAAGGTCTGGTCCAGTTCGCGCCAGAGCTTCTCACCGCGGCGCATGAAGGCGGGGATCCCCGCTGCGTCGCGCGGATCAAGTGCACCGAAGCTTGCGGCGAGTTTGGCGAGGTCGCTCGACGTTTCAAGCACACTCCCGTCGGCGAAGAAGGTGCGCGACGCAGGTTCTACTTTCAGCAGCGTGAGGTCATCACTGCGCTTCGCGCCAGCGGCGCTCCAGAGCTGATCGAAGAGTTCTGGCAGGGTGAAGATCGTCGGGCCGCTATCCCAGCGATACGGGCCGATCTCGCGTCGGCCCATCTTGCCGCCGGGGCGCGTGCCGCGCTCGACGACGGTGACCTGCACCCCCTCGGCGGCGAGGCGAATGGCGGTGGCGAGTCCGGCGAGGCCGGCGCCAACAACAACGACGCGCTTCGGCGCAACGCTCATCGGCGCTGCAGCACTGCGCGGCCCACGGAGACGCCGAGGGCGATCGCGGTGCCAGCCATCGCCAGGAGCCCGGCAGGGATCGCCGCATCAACGCTGACGCTCAGCAAGACCAGCATGGTGATCGACGCGCCCAGGGCCACGTTGGC
>JBBAWJ010000057.1:0-4336 GCA_040397255.1 Candidatus Limnocylindrus sp. | reverse complement strand
CCCATGAGCGACGCCAAGAAGATCACCCTGTACGGCGCGGACTGGTGCAGCGACTGCACGCGCTCCAAGGGCTACCTCGACGCACATCAGGTTCCCTACACCTACGTTGACGTGGATGCCGACGCGGCCGCCAAGGAGATGATCGAGACGCTGACCGGCGCGAAGTCGATCCCCGTGATCATCTTCGAGGATGGCTCGTACCTGATTGAGCCTTCCAACGCGGAGCTCGGTGCGAAGGCGGGCGTCCCCCAGAGCTAACGCGCGGCGAGCGGTAGCTCGTCGAGGCTCGCCAACACCACGTCGGCAATTTCTGCAGCGCCCGTCGATGACGGCGCGCCAGGGAGCGGCACCACAACCACGCTCATTCCCGCCGCCTTACCAGCGCGCGCGCCAGCCAGCGAATCTTCAATGGCGAGCGAGCGCTCCGGAGCAATGCTGATGCGGCGGCACGCCTCAAGGTAGACGTCTGGGAGCGGCTTGCCACCCGCGACCTCGTCGCAGCTCACGTAGGTGCGCACGACGTCGGTGAGTCCAAGGAGTTCGATCAGCGTGGCGATGATGCTGCGCGGGCTCCCTGACGCAATGGCAACGGGGCCACGCGCGGCGGCGCGGCGCACCGCGGCAACCCCCGCGGGGATGACCTGCACTCGCCCTGAGCGATAGAGCGACTCAAGGTGGTTGATCGTGCGCGTTGCGATCTCGTCGGCATCCGGGTGCCCGAGGATCTCGGCCATGGCGCCGCCCCACTGCTGGGTGTTCGCCCCATAGAAGCGATGGAAGTCCTCTTCGACGAGTCGGCCACCGACCTCGGCGGCGATGGCAAAGCGCGCCTCCGCCCAGAGCGGCTCGGTATCGCAGAGCACGCCGTCCAAATCAAAGACGACCCCGTCGGGGTTCAACACGTACGGCGGGAGGGTCTGATCTGCAGGCATAGGCGCAAGGGTAGCGGGGCGCGTACCCTACGCGCATGAGTCCTGTTGTCCGAGAAGAGCCGAGCGCCTGGGGGGCACGCCTACGCGCAGCAGCCGCTGCCCGCGAACTTGTGGACCTCCCCTTTGTGCAACAGCCAGCCTGGGCCGCCTCGAAAGGACTCACGGGCTGGGAGTCTGTGCGCATCGTCGCGGAAGAGGGTGCCGCATGGGCCGGCGTGCAACTCCTGTTGCAGCGGCTCCCCGCTGGACTCGGTCGCATCGCCTACGCGCCGCGCGGACCCATTGTTGTTGCGCCGAGTGAGGCCGTGTCTACATCACTCCGCGCTGAACTCCTCGCCGGACTCTCCGAACTTCGTCGCGACGGCGTCACCCTGGTGCGCCTTGAGCCGGGTGAGAGCACGCCGCTCCCCGATGAGGCCGATCAGGTGCGCCCTGGCGATGCGCTGAGCGCCAACCTACGAGCCTCATGGTTCGCCGCAGCGACCACTTCGCGCATCACGCTGCATCGCGCACGACCGGTGCAGCCGTCGACCAGTCGACGCATTAATCTGACGGGCGGCATGGAGGGGGTTCGCGCCGCCTGGCGCAGCAAGTGGCGACAGTACGCGCGCCATGCGACAGAGTCTGGCGTTACCGTGCGCGCAGTTGGTGCCGAGGGCGCCGATGCCCTCTACACCGCAATGACCTCCATCTCGGGACGCACGGGGGTGAAGACCCGAAGCAGTGCGGCCTTCGCACACATCGTCAGCGCCTTCAACGGCGAGGCGGAGATCCTCATCGCCGAATCACCGTCGGGCGAAACGCTCGGCGCGCTCCTCGTAATCACCACGCCAACAACAACGACCGAGCTCTTCGGCGGCGCGACCGGCGCCGGGAACGAGCTCCGCGCGCCATATGCGCTGAAAGTTACAGCGATGGAGCGTGCCGCTGCGCGAGGGAGCGCCACCTACGACATGTGGGGGATCTCAACGCCTGGCATCGCGCACTTCAAAGCTGGCTGGGGTGGAGCACCGGTTGTCTACCCTGGCGCACTCGATGTGGATCTTGATCCGATTCGTGGACCGCTTGTGCGCCTGGCGCTACGCCTGCGCGGATTCGGCGCTTAAGCCGCAGGGCGAATCGTTCGACTCGCCACCAGGGTGAGTAGGCCATTCGCCAGTACCAGCCCCCAGATCACCTGCGGCGCTCCCGTCACGAGGAGACCGAACACCCCGATTACGCTGAGGGCCACCCCAAAGAGGAGCACCGCGCGGCTTGAGCGTCGCGACCAGAGTGCGCGTGCAACCCAGAGCGGCGCGGCCCCTGCCACCCCAAGGGCCACCGCAGCGACCATCAGCAGGGCAAGAATCTGTCGTACCCATGCGCCAAATTCTGGGAGGCTGTTCTGATCGGCTAGGGTGGTGAGAATGACGGCAATATCAATCTGGAACGTCGCCAAGAGTGCCGCAACGTCACTGCCAAGTTCGGCCGTGATCTGCGTGCCGAGCGAGACCCAAGTCTGATCCTCAATATCTAAGGCAACAATGGCAATCGCGACGAGACCAGCGAGGCCGGCGGCAATCAGCACGACTCCGAGCAGCGCATTACTGACGGCGGCGGCAATCTGCGCGATCCCGCGAGGAGACTCTTTCGGCTCATCCAACATGTAGCTCACTCACCCCCCTTATACGGATAGGTGATCCAGCCATCGGCGAGCGCCGCGAAGAAGTCGGGGGCACCAGGTACTTCGCTCTTGCCAGGCTTGTGATGAACAACAGCGGTGCGCACATCTGCGCCAGCAGCTCGAGCACGCTCTGCCACCAGGGCAAGGGTGCGGCCACTCTCCCAGACCTCATCAACGATCAGGATTGAGCGCCCCTTCAATGATACATCTGACGGCATGCGCGTAATGGTTGGCTCTGGTCGCCGACCGGCGGCATCGTAGTGTTCGGCGACGGCAATGAGGAGGTCGCGAATGCCGAGCCGATAGGCGAGCATCGCTCCAGGCACCAGGCCGCCGCGGCTAATGGCAAGAATGGCATCGGGGCGCTGATCTGCGGGTAGGGCTTGAATCTGCAGTGCGAGCGCCTCGACATGCTCGTTTAGCTCCTCCCACGTCAGGACGAGCGTCTCGGTGGTCACCTCAGCGAACGTGATCCAGCGCCTGGCTGAAGTCGGCGATGATGTCCTTCACGGATTCAATGCCGATGCTGATGCGGAAGATCCCACCGCGCTTCGGCATCGGGTAGACGAGCGTGTCGACCTCGCCGAGGCTCACGCCGACCGCACACATCTGTACGTGATCGCTAAAGGCGCGCATCGCGTCGAGCGGGTCAACGCCGGCCGCCGCGCGTGGCTTGAATGAGAGCATGCCGCCCCACCCGTTGGTGAGCAGACGATCGGCGACTGCGCGATCTGGATGTGATGCGAGGCTCGGATGACGTACCCACTCGACCTTTTCGTGCCCCTCCAAGAACGCGGCAACTGCAGTGCCATTCGCCGAGGCGCGCTCCATGCGCAGTGGTAGGGTGCGCGCGCCGCGCGCGATCAGCCAGGAGTTAAATGGCGACGCCGCACCGCCGAGAAGATCGGTCTGGCGTCGAATCGGATCAACGAGCGCCTTGGAGCCAGCGGCAACGCCACCGAGCGCATCACCGTGGCCCGAGACCCACTTCGTGGTTGTCTGTAGCACCAGGTCCGCACCATGTTCCAGTGGGCGGAAGAGCACGGGGCTCAGGAAGGTGTTGTCGACCACCACAAGTGCACCGCCCGCGTGGGCGATCTTGGCAATTGCCGGGATGTCGGTGATGCGCATCCACGGGTTGGAGAGCCCCTCGCAGAAGATGATCTTGGTGTTCGGCTTCATCGCCGCCTGCACCGCAGCGTGATCGGTGATGGGCACCGGCGTCACCTCAATGCCGCGGGAGGGGAAGTCTTCGGCGAAGAGGATCTGGCTGATGATGAAGAGATCGTCGGCAACGATGATGTGATCGCCGGACTTCAGGTGGGCGAGGAGCCCCGCGGCAATCGCCGACATGCCGGACGCAGAGGCGACCGCACTCTCGGCACCTTCGAGCGCGGCGAGCTTCTCTTCAAGTGCTGCCGTGGTGGGGTTATTGGTGCGCGTATAGAAGTAGCGTTTCGGCTCCCAAGCGAGTGCCCCGTCGACCGCTGCCTCCTTCTCGTCGGCCGTCTCGAAGGTGAAGGTCGCGGTCTGATAGATGGGGAGATTGTGGGCACGGGTCGTGGGGTCAGCACTCTCACCAGCGTGGACCGCCAGGGTGTCGAGCGATGCGTTCTTGAGGGGCTTCTTGCCGTCTTTCGCCATGGCGAGATTGTAGGGGCTTGGAGCGGGAGACGAGGTTCGAACTCGCGACCTTCTGCTTGGGAAGCAGACGCTCTACCAACTGAGCTACTCCCGCGTG
>JBBAWJ010000056.1:0-4355 GCA_040397255.1 Candidatus Limnocylindrus sp. | reverse complement strand
GATGTGCTGCGCGCCTTCCGCGCGCTGCACCTGGAGTACGCCGCGACGTACATCAATCGCCAGGCGGCGGCGGCAACGGGGAACCCTACCGATGTGGGCACCGGCGGTACGCCGTTCATGAAGTATTTGAAGAAGCACCGCGACGAGACGGAGTCTTCGCTCACCAAGAGCTAAGGCTTAGCGGCCGACCAGACTCCGCAACACGAAGCGCAGGTTCGCTGGGCGCTCCGCCATGCGACGGAGCGAGTACGGCCACCAGTCGGGGCCGTACGGCGTGTAGATGCGCACGCGCCAGCCCTTCGCAACGAGTTGCCCGGCGAGTTCGGAGCGTACGCCGTACAGGAGTTGAATCTCGCCGCGCGCTTGTGCATCTGCGCCGAGCTTCGAGATGATGCGGTCGTCGTGTGTGCCGAATGCAATCGGCAGGTTCGTTGCGATCAACCGTTCGGCAAGCGCAAGGTAGGCCGCATTCACCGCCTCAATATCGCCGACCCCTTCCGCACCTGGTTCGTAGGCGCCCTTCACAAGGCGCACGGGGATTCCCCCAGCAATGAGGCGCGTAAGGTCTGCGCCCGAGCGCTGCATGTTCGCCTGCACCACGGTACCGACCGGTCGGCCAGCTGCGCGTGCCGCGCACACGATGTCATGCAGTTGATCAAGGCTGTTCGGATACTCGGCATCAACGCGCACGAAGCCGTTTACGCCCTGCGCCGTTGCCAAGATGCGGTCAAGTCGCGCGGCAGCAACAGCGTCTCCCTCGCTGAGACCGATGGCGGTCAGCTTGACGCTGACGTTCGGCTCTAAGCCCGCTGCCGCTTGCGCGGTGAGGAGGGCGCTCGCATCGGCGACGTATGCATCGGCACTCGCGCCAGTGGAAGCCTCGCCGAGCCGGTCGAGGGTGACGGTGAAGCCGCGGCGCTTCAGATCGAGCGCCACCTCAACAGCAACAGGGATGGTGTCACCGGCAACGAAGCGGCGGACGGCGCGGCGGCCCCACGCGGTGCGCTGTACGAGTCGGCCCAACGCTGCGGCGCGACTCATGCGCAGGAGCATCGTGCGGATAAGAGCGAAGAGAGGATTCACGCCTGAATCCTAGCGCGACTGCGGCGACTTAGGAGCGGTCGCGAAGGCGAATGAGGGCGGCGACCGCCTCGTCGATCGACCAGACCACCTCGCCCGATGCGCGGATCGCACCGACCACGAAGAGGTTGATGCCGTCGGCCGGGACGAGCCCCTTGCGGCGTGCCACGCGCATGTCGGTGCTGAGGCCAATGATTCCCTTGTAGCGCGCAGGATCCTGCGCGGCAAGGCGACTGAAGATGCCGATCTCCACGGAGGTGCCGTCGTCGACCTGGGTGCCATCAAGCCAGGCGAGCACTGCGTTTGCCCCCATCACGCCCGCAAGATCTACGGCGTAGACCTCGTCAGCTGTGGAATCGCCATCGGAGCGCATGAACTTCTGCTCGGCGAACTGCTCGTGCGGCACGAAGACCTCGAAGCCCTCCGCGCGCAGCCGGGCGGCAATGGTGTCAAGGAAGCCTCGCTCGGCGTTGGAGAAGAGTGGTCCGGCGAGGTAGATCTTCATCAGACCATTCTCGCCGAACCCCTCGGTTCCTGCTTGCTCCGTTGCGGGTGAACCTGCGTTAGCCGCTGAACCTGCGTTACGCGTTAGGGAGATCCCCAAGTGCCGCGTCGATCTTCCCCTGATCGAGATCAAAGTCTTCAAGCTTCCCAGCCAAGTAGTTCTCGTAGGCCGCGAGGTCCAGGAAGCCGTAAATAAATATGTCCACTCTCACGTGTGGTCCGACCACTCGCGCTCATGGCGCGAGCGGGTGATCGGTCCAATCCGGCAGGTCTGCGAGCGCCCGCTCCACGCTGGGCGAGAACGGAATGCCCCACGCGGCATAGAAACGGCTGAGGTCAAACCCCGCGGCGCGCGATGAAGTCGTCACCCACACGTCAATGCGCCCCTGATCGTCCGTGGGTGGCGACGACATTGCTTGATACTTCCTGAATACGTCCGAGAAGAGCGCCCAGCCGAAGCGCTCCTGCAGCTCGAGGTACATATCGAGCGCGAGCGCGGGGTCGTTCACCCAGACCCCCCAGTAGTCGGCGCCGCCGCTGACGTAGGCCTGCACGCGGCCATCGCGATTCGCAGTAGACAGCACGTCGCCGTCCCACGCGGCAGCGCGTGGCACGCCGGCGACCTTCTCGGATGCGTAGACCGACCATAGGTTGACGGTCACTTCGGTCGCGCCGGGGATGACGCTCGCCGCGAGCTGATGATTGTGGCCGAGCTCATGGAATGGCCCCCACGACCCGCCGCCCAGTATGGTCGCGATGTTGACGAGCGCGGGCTCCGCTTCCACGTACCCCATGATCGGATAGCCCGCGTGCATCCACCCGTTGGAGATTTGCGCGTCCAATACGAAGCGTTCGGCACGAGGTCGCGACCGCGAAATCGACGCGAGGTGCGCGTCGGCATCAAGCACTTTATCCCACATCGTCATGAGCGCGGTGGGATCCGCCAGCGCACGGACGAAAGAGGACGCAGGCACCGTCATGATGAACTTCGTGCTGGCGAGCTCGACAAACGGCGTTACGTGCGCTGCAGCCGCCCACTCGCTGTTCGTGGTCGTGCCGAGCACAAACGTCGACATGGGGATCGCACCAGCGATCGTCACCTTTTGCGCGCCGAGCGCAGCGCCGACAGGGACCGTGATGTAGATGGGTCCGCCAAACGCGGATGCGACCTCGACGTGCGCACCGTCAATTGGAAACCTCCGCACGATGTCCGGGTGCCGCATCCATGTGTCGAGCTGCCAGAGCTCGTCCGAATGGGCGCCGATTTGTACGGCGAACCCGGCATCAATCAGGGCGGGAGGAACGTCGACCGTGACGATGTCGCCGGCCGCTGCCCATCGCCCCGTTGATTGCCACGCCGCTGCGCCGGGGTCACCGTACCCAAAGGAGTCGGCGATTCCGGCGTGTGTGGCGTCGATCGCAAGGGTCACAGAAATGCGCGGCGCATCGGCGGCGACCTCTCCCGGGAATGTCACGTGATCTGGATTTGCGACGATTTCCGCGGGCGGCGCCTTCTCCGCAATCACATCAGCAATCGTCACGGCGATGGCGCGGGCCGGGTCCCCAGCCACATCGACAGGGTTCGCGGCTGAGACGAGCGTCGGCCCATATTCGGCCGCAAACGCCGTCGCATCGAGCAGGAATGCATGCCCCCATCGCACGGCGCGGGCCGCTTCGCGCACCGTGCGCGACGCGCGCACCGGGTCGGCGGCCGTTCCCGCTGCCAAGGATGCGAGTGCTCGACCTGCGTGGGACATCGCCAGCGACGACGCGTCGAGCAAGGGCCACGCGGAGGCAGTCTCTGTGTACCCCGACGTCCACTGCACACCCCACTCCGCCGCGAGCGCGTTGCCGGGGTACGTCGCCGCGATGTCCGTCGGGAACCACCATGCAGTGCCCCCCGCGAGCGCACCGCCGCCGGCGATCAGGTGCGCATCGATGTCAGCGACCTCGTCCTTCGTCAGCGCCGCGAAAGAGATCACGGCGTACACGTCGACCGACGATGCGTCGGCCGGCGCCACCATCGAAGCGGCGAAGCCCAGCGCACGCAATTCGTCGCGAACGTCTTCGTGGCCCAGCTGGACCCCAATTGAAGGAGCGACACCGCCGCCGGCCCAGCGCACGCAATTCGCAATGAGCGCGCGGCCCGCGGTGGTCAGCTGCGAACCGAAGTACAGCGGGGTCTCGTGGCCGGACACGACGAAGCGGCCAGCGCCGCGGCGGCCAAACGCCATCCAAGGATCCCCGTCGTCATCGACGAGCAACGGGAAAGCGAGGTCACCGGTGACCGCGAGCGTCGAGGGCAACCACTCACCAGTTGGCAGGGGCGCCACGCCGTTCGTCAGGGCCAGGAAATCCTCGAGCGGCAAGGGCTGGGACCCCGCGTCTGAGGCATCCGGGGTTGGAGTCGATGCTGCGCTGCTGCACCCTGCTAATAGCGCCGCGGTAAGCCCGAGCGCGAGGATGAGCGAAAGACGCATAGATCTCATTTCGTCAGTATGTTTGTGCATCGCCGTGGATGCCTATCGAGACACAATTGCGACAGTCGGGCGCGGCCATGGCCGTGAGGGCGCGCAGCCGGGCGGCAATGGTGTCAAGGAAGCCTCGCTCCGCATTGGAGAAGAGTGGCCCTGCGAGATAAATCTTCATGAAGGCAGTATTGCGCACGCCACTCGGGCGCCGGAGCGGCGTTGCGGGTGCGGGGTAAACTGCTGCGCATGGCGACTTCGCCAGAGAGCAGCAGAGGGGGGCTTCATGAGCGACGAGCAGAA
>JBBAWJ010000055.1:0-4471 GCA_040397255.1 Candidatus Limnocylindrus sp. | reverse complement strand
TTGGCCGCCAAGCGGATGGGTGGCGAGTAACTGCCGCAGCTGCGGCTCGACTTCTCCTCGGGTAACGCAGCCGGATGCCTCACGAGACGGGGCCAATACACACGGACGACGCCTCTCACGAAAGGAACAGAAATGGCAAGCGCTATTGATGACAACGGGTTTCTTCAGTTCGCTACGAACGACAACATCATTCGGAAGCTGCGTGAACTCGCGATCGAATGGGATGAATGCGACATCGCATTCGCTGACATTTCGCTCAACGACAACACGTATCAGACGAGATTCGATGCTGGTGGTGCTGACGAGGAGTATGTACAGCGGTACAAAAGTGCCTACCGCAATGGCGAGAAGCTCCCAATGCCTCTTGTCGTTACTCCTTTTTCCTCCAAGAACCTGCGTGGCGCTAAACTCAGCCCATGCTGCGGGCGACATCGCCTTGAGGGTGCTGTGCGAGCCGGCGCCAAGTCGGCCCGCGTGATTCGTGCTCTTCCGAAACACGAAGGCGACGTTGACGCTCTGCGAGACCTTTCGCTGTTTGACAACGTCGGGAATGGAAAGTCCGTCTCAACAGCCGACCAGAACGCATATTGTGCTGACGAAGTCATCCGTAAGCACGGCGGCGAGTCTGCCGGGATGCCTGACAAGAAGTTTCTTGACGGCATGTTCCGTCGCTGGTCTAGCAGAGGCGTCAGTAGAGAGACGGTCACGCTGCACATCAGGGCAAAGCTGGCTAAGTTTCGCTGCAATTCGTTCGGGTTTGCAACGCCGGCAGGCCATATTGAGCACTTCGCACGTCTTTGGCATTGGGAAGCAGAGCAGGGATTCAGCGACCTGGCGAAGGCTGTCTGCTCGTGCAGTGAAGATGCAGACGTGCGCGAGATCGTCGGCAAGTGCAAGAAGCGAAAGATGACGGCGTCGGCCACTTTGGCTGAGATCATCAGTGCTTCCAAGGGCTATCGTCCCAAAGGACAGCCTATGGATGCGACAGCAGAGATTCGCTGTCGCTGTGACGCTGCCAGTAAGGCGCTTGCAAAACTCAAGACGGACATGGCTGTTGATTACGACAAGCTTCAGGAAGTCGAGGAGCGTGTTGAGTCTCTGTGGGCTGAAGCGCAAGAGATCGTCTGTCAGGTCCGCGCAAAGATCGGGGGGCTTGTTCATGCCTAACAGAACAAAAACCCACCACCTTGGAGGAACATCTGCCGGCACTCAGGTATGCCTTGCTGCTATCAGCAAGGCTGTTGAGTCAAAAGGATTCTGCACCGAGGTCGAAGCCAGGGGCATGGCAATGAGTTTGTACCCCACGCAGGTGCTCGTCCGTGTCGGCGCGCAGAAGCTGAAGAACAGGCCACAGGGTACGTCTTGCCGCTATGCGGCAGAAGTTGACACGTACATGAGAAATGGATCTGTGTCGCCGGATGCCGTCGAGTGGTTTCGCATTAACGGCGGCAACAGGCAACTAGCCCGCCTTAAACAGTTTGTAGGTCATGGGCGTCTTCCAGGCGTCTTTTACGACCGGCATCGCAAGGAGTTTGTAAGAGCATGAAAAAGCATATCGCTGACTACTGGGCACCCCGCATCAATGCCGAGTGGCGCAAGAGCGTCGAGGGCATCCTTGGCGTTGGTCAGCAGTTAATTGCCGCGAAGGAAGCGTGCGAGCACGGCGAGTTCCTGCGGCTGTTTAAGGGGCACGAGAACGCGGTGAGCGATCCGGTGCCTTTTGGCGACCGAAGTGCTCGAATGCTCATGGAACTTGCAACGCATCCAGTGCTTTCAAATCGGAAATTTATTTCCGATTTGCCTCAGTCTTGGGGAACGCTCTACGAGCTGACCAAGCTCGACGACCAGACGCTGCTTGCCGGCATCAAAGCTGGCGAGATCACGCCTGACATGACGCGGAGCCAGGCGGCGGCGCTGCACGTCGATCCCGTTGATAAGCCAGAAACGCCGCCGCACGAAGAGATGGCATCGGCTGTCAAAAACGCCGTTACGAAGTTTATCGGCCAGCTATCCACGCACGAGCAATACGCCTACGTGCGGCGAAGGATGGAGGAGTTGCTGGCTTTCCTGTCTGAAATGGAGGCTGAGAATGGAGTCGGAAGGCCAAGGGAAAAGAGCCCCCGCACCCGTGCCGGTTGAAATCACGCGAGGCGATGTCATTGCGTGCTTTGAATTTGCGATCCTTTGTTCGCGACTTCGTCAGTACGCAAAGAGCGGAGGCTGGCGAGGCGGTCTTGTCCCTGCGATGACGCTTTACGGCGGCGTCGCGGTAGACAAAACGGTCGCAGGCATTGTCATCGGAAAGGTTGCCGAGGTGGCTATGTGCCGGCTGGCTGGCGTGCCTGTCGATCTTGCCTTGCGGGATCGCGGTGACGGCGGGCGAGACCTGCTGCTGCCATGCGGGACTACTCAAGTTAAGGCTTCTCGCAAGGCCTATCCAACAAAGCTCGTGCGAGAGCCTTTTGAGTCAGCGGATTGGTTTGTGTTTGCAACGTGGTGCGGCACAAGTAGCAGCGTTGCCATTGACGGCTATGTAAGCCGCGCAGCGATGTCTCGCATGGTTGTTACTCCTGCTGTTGCTCCCTCGGCTCGTGGCAGATGGATGAACCGCGAAGTGCCTGTGTGTGAACTTCTTCCGATTCGATCGCTGCTCAAGATTCGACCAATCGACGAGGTGCTGTGATGCCGTCAATCATTCGATACCCAGGCTCCAAGGCGAAGCTAGTTCAGAGCATTCGTGGCGCGATGCCTGACTGGATGGTCAGCGAGTTGTGGGAGCCGCCAACTGGGGCAATGTACGTCGAGCCGTTCTTTGGCTCCGGTGCCGTTGGGCTGGAACTTCTTGAGCACGTAGGTGACTCAGTGTCTGTATGGATCAACGATGCCGACTACGGCATGTATGCAATGTGGAAGTCGATCAAAGAGCACACCGCAAAGCTCGTTCGATTTGTCCGCGACTTTGAGCCGAGTACCAAATCGTTTTACGAGTTGAAGAGCAGCGACGGCACCGCTAGCGGAGACTTTGCGTTTGACGGATTTTGCAAGATCGCACTGCATCGAATGAGCGTCAGCGGTTTTGGTCGCATGGCAGGCGGTCCAATCGGCGGGAGAGATCAGTTGGGCGACTACACAGTCGGATGCCGGTGGAACCCGGCGTCGGTTGAGCAGGCGATCTACAACGCGCGCGCGACGCTTCAGAAGTTTAACTCCGTCCGCATTACCAACCTTCACGTTCGCGAAGTTCTGGCAGAGGCGACGCCTACTTCGCTGATTTATCTCGACCCGCCTTACTACGTGAAGGGCGGGCAACTCTACGCTCACAACATGAGCCACGACGAGCACGTCGAGCTGGCTTCGCTTCTACGGCACACGCCTGCCGACTGGCGCCTGTCCTACGACGACTGCCCAGAGGTGCGAGAGCTCTACTCATGGGCTCAATTTAAGGAGTTGGAAATCCGCTATACGAACGCCGTGACTGACAAGAAGCGTCCAAAGAATCGCGAGCTTTTGATCAGCCCGCAGGAGTCAGACAATGGCCGCTGAATGGTTCCCAGTTGACGTCTCGCTGGACACGAAGCCCGAGGTGCAGGAACTCGTTGACCTGACCGGCGAGCCCGTCGAGGTCATCGTCTTCCGGCTGCTGAAGCTCTGGGGCTGGGTGCAGCTTAACACCGCTGACGGCAGGTTTCGCTCAACGCCGGCCAGGCTGGGCAGGATCTGCGGCGGCGACGCACCGTTCTGGGAAGCCGTGGCGGCTGTCGGCTGGATTGTTTTTGATGGCGAAGTTGCCCAGATACCCAAATGGGAAGAGCGTTTCGGCGGTGCTGCCAAGCGTAGAGCCCTGAAAAACAGCCGTCAGAGCAAATGGAGGCGCAGCGGAGGCGCAGATGTAGACGCGCATGAGGCGCAGGTGCGTCTACACGAGCGCCTCGCGTGCGCCTCTACAGAACAGGACATAACAGGACAGGACAGAACAGAAGAAGAAATACAACCGGCTGCGCCGGTAGCTACGAGCGAACCGCCGAAGCGGCGGAAACGCTCGCAGCCCCAATCCGCCGTTTCTTGGAATGCTGACGCAGGGTGGCAGGGAATCACGGACGCAGACCGGCAGGAATGGCGTCAGGCGTACCCAGCGTGCGATTTAACGGCAGAACTCGCCAAGGCGACATCTTGGCTCAAAGCCAACCCGACACGGGCACACAAGTCGAACTGGCGAAAGTTCGTGGTGGGCTGGCTGACACGCTCGCAGGACCGAGGCGGCACGAACCGAACGCCTGGCGCTCGACCTGACGAGCGACCGCCGGCGAAGGCGTGGGAAGACCGGCCCAGCTACAGAGCCGAGTTCCAGCGTTCCATGACGGACGCTGAGTACCGGCATGCGAAACAAGGCAAGGGCGGCACGGTCGCGGCGCTTGCATCCAGTGTGAGACTCAAGGAAGAGGTGACGCAATGACCACAGCAACAGAACGCC
>JBBAWJ010000054.1:0-4481 GCA_040397255.1 Candidatus Limnocylindrus sp. | reverse complement strand
ATACGGACCGCGACCTCTTCCTCTCGCCAGAGCAGGCGGTGGAGTACGGCATCATCGACGAGGTCTACAAGCTCCCTGCCGTCGTTCCGCCTAAGGGGAAGTGAGGCGCGCCGCATGAGCGGAGGAGCAGGATCCGGAGAGTCGGGAGGCGGTAAGACGCGCAGCCCACGCAGCGCAGGGAGTGGCCCGTATCGCTGCTCCTTCTGCCGCAAGACGCAGGAGCAGGTGCGCAAGCTGATCGCCGGCCAGGGCGTCTACATCTGCGACGAGTGCGTCGCCCTCTGCGCCGAGATTGCCACCGAGCAGTCACCATCGGCGCCGCAGCGCAAGTCGTTTGGTGGCGTCACGCCAACCCCGCGCATGATTCACGCGGCCCTTAACGAGCATGTCGTAAGCCAAGAGCGCGCGAAGCGCTCACTCGCCGTTGGCGTGCATAACCACTACCAGCGCGTTGGCGCACCAAACGTGGCTGACGGCGTTGAGATCGCAAAGTCGAACATTCTGCTCGTTGGGCCGACCGGTTCTGGCAAGACGCTGCTCGCACAGACGCTGGCGCGATTCCTTGATGTGCCCTTCTGCATCGCCGACGCCACGAGCCTGACCGAGGCTGGATACGTTGGCGAGGATGTCGAGAATATTCTGCTTCGCCTGATCCAGGCCGCCGATGGCGACATCGAGCGCGCGCAGCGCGGCATCATCTATATCGACGAGATCGACAAGATCACGCGCAAGTCCGATAACCCGTCGATCACGCGCGACGTCTCGGGCGAAGGGGTGCAGCAGGCGCTGCTCAAGATCATCGAGGGTACGGTGGCAAACGTGCCACCCCAGGGTGGTCGCAAGCATCCGCATCAGGAGTACCTCCAGATCGACACGACGAACATCCTCTTCATCTGCGGCGGCGCATTCGAAGGGCTCGAGAAGATCGTTGCTGACCGAGTCGGACGACGGGGCATCGGCTTCGGCTCCGACACGCCGGCAAGCAAAGGCGAGCGAACCCGTGTGCTGGAGCAGCTGATGCCCGACGACCTGCTGCGCTACGGCCTCATCCCGGAATTCATTGGGCGCCTACCGATGATCGTCGCGCTGGATCAGCTCACCCTTGATGACCTGGTTGAGATCTTGGTCGCACCGAAGAACGCCCTGGTGAAGCAGTATCAGCGCCTCTTCCAGATGCACCATGTTGATCTGCAGTTCACGCCGGCTGCTCTGCATGCGGTTGCGGATAAGGCACTGCTGCGTAAGACCGGCGCCCGCGCACTGCGCGCAGTGCTGGAAGAGGCACTCCTCTCAACGATGTATGACCTGCCAGACCGACCCGACGTACGTCGCTGTGTGGTCACCGAAGAGACGATTAGTGCCGGCGTGCTGCCACTTATGCTCACCGAGCGCGAGATTGACGTGAGTGAGCCGGCGGCACCGAGCCGACGCGCACCGCGCACGCGCACGGCCACCCCCCGCGCATCAGCGTGACGGCGGCACACGAGCTCGGCCCCTCTTATAGCGCCGCTGAGGTAGAGCGCAGCGTTGCAGCCCGCTGGGCGGCAACCGATTACGGCAGCCCCGACGGACGCGAGACACGAGATGCCGAGGGGCGCGAGTCCCTGCCACCCTTCACGATCATCATGCCGCCGCCGAACGTCACCGGCGGTCTACATGTGGGCCATGCGCTCTTCGTGACGCTCGAAGACCTGATGGTGCGCCGAGCGCGCATGCAGGGGCGACCAGCACTCTGGCTCCCTGGCGTCGACCACGCCTCAATCGCCGCTCAGTACGTGCTCGATCGCATCGTGGAGAAGGAGGGGAGCAGCCGCGCCAATTTGGGTCGCGAGCGCTACCTCGAGCGCATGCACCACTTCATGGACGAGACGCGGGACACCATCCTTGCGCAATTCCAGCGCCTCGGCGCTTCGGCCGACTGGAGCCGCACCCGCTTCACCATGGACGAGGTGTCGAGCCGAGCAGTGCGCACCGCCTTCGCGACCCTCTACGAGCGCGGCCTTGCCTATCGTGGTGAGGCGCTCGTCAACTGGTGCCCAGGCTGCAGGACGAGCGTCTCTGACCTTGAGTCGGTCGCGACTGAAGAGCAGGGGAGCATCTGGGAGATTCGCTATCCGCTCGAGGGGGGAGATGCCACCAGCGGCGTGGTTGTCGCGACGACACGACCAGAGACACTCCTTGGCGACACTGGCGTAGCCGTGCACCCCGACGATTCGCGCTACGCCGCATTAGTTGGGAAGCGCGTGATGGTGCCGTTCGTCAATCGCGCCGTACCAGTGGTTGCCGATGCGTTTGTCGAGATGAGCTTTGGTACGGGCGCAGTGAAGGTCACCCCGGCACACGATCCGAACGACCGCGAGGTTGGCCTGCGGCATGACCTGCCCGCACCAACAATCCTCGATGAGTCGGCGCGCATCGTTGCCGATGCCCCAGCACCGTTCGCCGGGCTGGATCGCTTCAAGGCACGCAAGGCAATGGTCGCCGCACTCGAAGAGCTCGGACTCCTCGTTTCGGTCAAGCCGCATATGGCGAACCCGGCGCGCTGCCAGCGCAGCAACGACATCCTGGAGCCACGCCTGCGCACGCAGTGGTTCATTCGCGCCAAGCCGCTCGCCGAGAAGGCGCTCGCTGCAACGCGCTCTGGTGCAACACAAATAGTTCCAGCGCACTTTGAGAAGACCTGGGAGCACTGGCTCACTGAGATTCGCGATTGGAACGTGAGCCGACAGCTCTGGTGGGGGCACCGCATCCCCGCTTGGTACTGCGCCGACGCGCACATCACCGTGACCGATCGCGAAGAGGGTCCGGTCGGCTGTGGCACCTGCGGTGCGGAGGCCAACACACTGCAGCAGGAGAGTGACATCTTCGACACCTGGTTCAGCAGCGGCCTCTGGCCCTTCAGCACACTCGGCTGGCCCGACAAGACGCCAGACCTCGCCCGCTACTACCCATCGCAGGTGATGGAGACCGGCCACGACATCCTCTTCTTCTGGGTCGCACGCATGATGATGCTCGGCATTGAGCTGATGGGCACGCCGCCGTTCGAAACGATCTATCTCCACGGCATGGTGCGCGATCCGGAGGGGGAGAAGATGTCAAAGACGAAGGGGAATGTCGTCGACCCGCTCTCGGTTATCGACGAGATCGGCGCCGACGCGCTGCGCTTTGCCCTCGTCTCCGGCACCGCACCGGGCGCCGACCAGCGACTCGCACCGGAGAAGTTGGAGAACGCGCGTAACTTCATGAACAAGCTCTGGAACGCCGCACGCTACGTGCTTGGCGCGCGACCAGCAGAGGCCACTGGCGATCGACCCTCGGCCACCGACGCACATATGGCTGCGGGGGAGTTCGGCACCTGGATGGCGACACGCCTCAACGCCGCTGTTGATGATGTTGATCGTGCGCTCGGCCAGTACGGCTTCTCTGAGGCTTCGCAGCGCATTTACGATGCGATCTGGGCGGAGTACTGCGACCAGGCGATTGAGATTGCCAAGGTGACGCTCGCCGACGAGACGCGGCCAGCAGGCGAACGCACCGCCGTCTGGTGGACGCTCGTGGGTGCGCTCGACGATCTCTTGCGCCTGCTGCACCCAATTGCGCCATTCATCACGGAGGGGATCTGGGAGGCGCTCCCGCGACGCGCGGGCGACCCTGGACTCTTGGCGACGGCGGCATGGCCAGCGCGACAAGCGGCCTCGAGCACCGCGGCGAGCAGCATTGATCAGTGGCTCGACCTCGTGCGCGAGATTCGTGCAGCGCGCACCACCGCAAAGCTTGCCGCGGGCGCATGGATCCCACTCACCGTCGCCGCGCCGCCAAAACTCGCGACATCGGGCGAGGGGCTGCGCTCTGCCATTGAGCGGCTGGCGCGCGTGCGACCACTCACCATTCGGGCCGCACTCCCGGCCGCGGGTGAGGGGCTGCTCGTTGTGGCGGGCGCACTGACGGCGCGACTCGAGCCGCCGCAGGCTGACGCTGCAGCGCTTGATGCCGATCGCGCCCGACGCGAGCGCGACCTTGTCGCCGCGCAGGCGCAACTGGCCGCCGCTGAGGCCCGCCTCGCCGACCCGTCCTTTACCAGCAAGGCGCCGGCCGCCGTGGTCGCGGGGGCGGAGCGCCGCGTTGCCGAACTGCGCGATGAGATCGCTCGCCTCGAGCGAGGTTCGTAATGCCGTTCTACGACTATCGCTGTGCGAAGTGCGGTGGGACCGTAGAGATTCTGCACGGCATTGATGAGCAGCAGGCACGGACGCACGAAGATTGTGGCGGGTCGCTCGAGCGACAATTCTCTGCGGCGAGCGTGCACTTTAAGGGGAGTGGCTGGGCCAAACTCGATCGCCGTAGCGGCGGCTCGGGCACGTCGGGCGCCTCGGATGCGCCTGCGAGCACGCCAGCCCCAGCCCCGAAGAGCGACGCGAAGTAAGCGATCTCCCTGATCGGGTAGGCTTCCTCGCAATGAGCATCAACGCCGACTCCTCGAA
>JBBAWJ010000053.1:0-4503 GCA_040397255.1 Candidatus Limnocylindrus sp. | reverse complement strand
GAAGATGACGCCCTCTACTACTGGTGCTTCCCGAACATGATGTTGAACCTCTACCCCGACAACCTCTCGCTCAACCTCGTGATCCCCCTCGGTCCGAACCGCACCCTAACCATCTTCGAGTGGTACTTCGCCTCGCCGGGCACCGGCCCGGGCTGGGAGTCAATGCAACAGGGGATCGCCTTCAGCGACCAGATCCAGCAGGAAGACATCGTGATCTGTGAACAGGTGCAGCGCGGCCTGAAGTCGAGTGCCTACACCTCGGGGCGCTTCTCAGCGCTCCGTGAGAACGGGGTGCATCACTTCCAGTCGCTGGTCCGCGAGTTCCTCGCCTCCGAGACCACACCGCGCTAAGCGGCACTCGGGGTTAAGCGAGCCCCATCTCTCCCATTGGGCTCGACGGCCCCTCGCTGCGATCGTGCAGCTTGAAGCGTCGATCGGGCAGCGGCATCGGGTTGCGATTGAGCGCCGCACGTGCCATCACCTCACCCACCATCGGCCCCTGCTTGTAGCCGTGCCCTGAACCGCCACCGGCGAGCCAGATCGTAGGGCTCTCGGGATGCTGATCGAGCACGTAGTGGCCACTCTTGGTGCGCTCGTGCTGACAGGCGCGCGTCTCCTTAACCGGTGCACTTTTCAGTGCGGGGAAACGCACCGCGCACTCACGCGCACGGGCGACAGATGTTGGATGCGCCTCGTCGGGCCAGACGCTCGGATCGAAACTCCCCGCATCAAACTCTGGGCCAACCTTCACACCGTGACCTTGGTCGTTCGGGATCCCCCACACGGCGAGCCCTTCGTCGACCCAGGTCGGCATCTCACCAACGCCCATGTTCGGCGCATCAAAGTAGATCGCATCGCGGCGCACCGGGATGATCGAAGCCTCAGCATCGGCACCAACGAGCTGTGGGAAGAGTTCCGGAAGCCACGGGCCCGCCGCCCAGACCGTTGCACCGGCGGCGATCGGCGCACCACTGGCGTCAAGCGCGCTGCCATCGGCGGCTGGCATTGCGCGACCGCGCACGATCACGCCGCCCTCGCGTTCAAACATCCGCGCCGCCGCGCGTACGCCGTTCCCCGCGCGCAGGAAGCCAGCAGTCGGCTCATAGAGCACAGATGTCAGGCCATCGGTGCCGAGTGCGGGCCAGCGGTGCAGCGCCTCTTCTGGGGTGATGCGCTCGCACGGTACGCCCGCCTCGCGCATGCGCTGCTCCGAGTTCGCCTCCCAGATGCCATCGCCCGACACGAACCAGGCGACGCCGCTCTCCACAAAGATCTGCTCGCCAGCCGCTTCGCCCAACTCCTTCCAGGCGACAAGTGTGCGCTGCGTCCAACCCATGAGCAGCGCGTCCTCTCCATGCGAGTGGCGAATGATGCGGCTGTAATCGCCAGAGGTGGTCTTGGGGCCGCCAGGCTCGCGCTCTTCAATGAGCTGCACCGTGGCGCCGAGGCGGCGCGCCTGCAGTGCTGTCCACGTTCCCCAGACACCGCCGCCAACCACCAGCAGGTCGGGTGCGCCGCCGGCCATGGCTACTTCTTTGAGCCGAGGGTGCGGAAGCGCGAGAGGAACTCCTTGGTGCGCGGATCCTTCGGCGCGTCGATCACCTGCTCTGGTGGTCCGACCTCCGCGAACTCGCCCTTATCCATGTAGTAGACGCGGTCGGCCGCCTCATGCGCAAAGTCCATCTCGTGGGTGACCACGATCATGGTGCGCCCTTCGTGCGCCAGGTCGGCCATCACCTTGAGCACCTCGCCAACGAGCGTTGGGTCGAGCGCTGAGGTTGGCTCATCGAACAGGAGTACCTTCGGCTGCATCGTGAGTGCGCGCGCAATCGCCACACGCTGACGCTGTCCGCCGGAGAGTCGCGATGGATACTCATCGCGCTTCTCGAGCAGGCCGACCTTCGCGAGATACTTCTCGGCAATCGCCTCGGCCTCTTTGCGCGCCATCCCCTTCACGTGAATCGGAGCCTCCACGCAGTTCTCAATCACGCTGAGATGCGGGAAGAGGTTGAACTCCTGGAAGACCATGCCGGCACGCATGCGCACCTCGCGAATGCGCTCCTGCCGCTCGCTCCCCTCTTTATGGAATGGATCGGCACCAACAATGACGCCATCAATCTCCACGGTGCCGTCGGTCGGATCTTCGAGGAAGTTCAAGCTGCGCAGGAAGGTGCTCTTCCCTGAGCCTGATCGGCCCAGGATGCAGACGGTCTCGCCTGGCCACACCGTGATCGAGGCACCGCGCAGCACGTGGTTCTCGCCGAACCACTTCGTCACGTTCGTTGCCTTCAGCACCGGCTCGGCGCCAGGCTTCACCAGAATCCCGGGCGTCTCGGCTGGGTGGAGCGCATGCACCGCCGGGGTCGTTGAAAGCTGCTTCATGTCGCTCACCCCTTCACCGCCTTGTTTCGATCTCCCGCAGCGAGGCGGGACTCAATGCGGTTCTGGACGGCCGTAAAGACGATGGTCAGCGTCCAGTAGATCATCGCGGCGATGATGAAGGTCTGCAGCGTCTTGAACTCTTTCTGGCCGATGTTGCGAGCGCGCCAGACGATCTCGTGCAGCGCGACGGTCGAGGCGAGGGCGGAGTCCTTCAACATGGCGACGAAGTCGTTGCCGATGGCTGGCACGATGATGCGGAACGCCTGAGGGGCGATGATCCGGCGGAAGGCTGTGCTGCCCGACATACCGAGCGCTGCGGCGGCCTCGCGCTGCCCGAGCGGTACCGCCTGGATGCCGGCGCGGAAGATCTCGGTCATATAGGCGCCGTAGTTCATGCCGAGGGCGCCGATGGCACAGAAGATTGGGTCAAGAATGATGCCGACCTGCGGCAGGGCCAGGTACCAGACCAGTAGCTGCAAGATGAGTGGGGTGCCACGGAAGAAGCTCACATAGAACGAGGCGAAGGCGTTGACAACAGCATTGCTCGAGAGGCGACCGAGAGCGCCAAGCGCAGCAAGAAGCGTCGCCAGAACGATCGATGCGGAGGAGACGGCAAGGGTGATCCAGATCCCCTCGATGATGAATGGGGTTGCCCGTGTAAGGAAGTCGATTTCTACATTGAGGGAGAAGAAGACGAACGCTGCGAGCAGAGCCAAGAGTGCGGCCCAGCCGAGGCGAAAGCGCAGCTGCCAGCGCGCGGCACGACGTGCCTCGTCCTTGGCAACCGCTTTGGCTAGTAGCTCGGCATCAATATGCACGCCACCCCCTCTGGTATGGAGAGGGGAGCTGCGGTTTGACCCGCAGCTCCCCTGCCCAACTGTTTACTACCGAAACGTTACGGCTTCGTAACGTCGCGACCCAGGTTCGTCATCGAGAAGCCCGACAACGTACCGTCCGCGTGCATCGCGGCAATGATCTCGTTGATCGCAACGATTGCCGATGCGGTGTCTGGGCCCGACTTGTCGAGCGCAAACGAGATTCGTCCGGCGAAGTTTGCTTCCTCGGAGAGGAACTTCAGCTTGCCATCGGAATTTGCGATTGCGTTCTCAATGAACTCACGGCTCTGTGCCATGGCATCCCAGTCATCGGTGCGGCCCGCGAGGTACGCCTCGATGCAGTTGTAGTCGGTTAGATAGGTCTTGAGAACAGCACCCGCTGGTGCCTGATTGAACACATCGACCACGGTGCTGGTGGCGAATCCGCCCTCAATCCAGGTGGCATGTGTGGTGCTCTCACCGGCGCAGATCGTCTTACCAGCCAGGTCCGCGACCGAGGTGATCGCCGAATCTGTTGGAACGATGAGGTATCCGGCCTCATAGAAGTACGGCTCGAGGAAGTCAACGACCAGAGCGCGCTCCTCCGTCTGGGTCATGGAGCCGATGGAGATATCCCATCGTCCGCCCCAGTTACCGGCGGTGATTGCGGCCCAGTCAGGCGTGACCCACTCAACGGTGACGCCGAGGCGCTTGGCCGTCTCACGAGCTGTGTCTGAGTCGAATCCAACATATTCCCCCGACGCATTCAGCTCGGAATATGGTGGATAGGCTGGATCGGTTGCGATCTTGATTACGCCAGCGGCGCAGATCTTCCCGAGCAGCGTGGTGGTTGGCTCGCCAGCGGCGATCGCCTTCTCACATCCCGTGCCTGCTGCGGCACTTGCGCTTGGGCTCGCGGTTGAGCCACCACAGGCTCCGACCACGATGGCGGCACCCGCAAGGAGCGCCAGGAGTGTCGACTTGATCTTCATCTCGTCAATACCTCACATATTCCGGCGGGGCAGGCCCAGCGGGCCACCTCGGCGCCTTGAGGGCGATGATCCCACGCTCGGAAGCGTGCTGCCAAGAGGTTGCGCAGGCTGCCCAGGCCGTAGGATGCCCCCATGAGCAGCCGAGCCACCCCTGGTCAGGTCCAAACCGTCCTCGGCCCCGTAGCGCCCGGCGACCTCGGATTCACCCTCCCCCACGAGCACACCAAGTGCAGCCTCTGGTGGATCGAGAACCGCTGGGACTACTGGGAGCTGATCGGCGACGAGCCACGGATCAACGAGGAGCTGGCCGCCTA
>JBBAWJ010000052.1:0-4520 GCA_040397255.1 Candidatus Limnocylindrus sp. | reverse complement strand
GCTCGAGGATCTCGCCGATCTCTTCGAGCGAGTTGACGCGGTTGCTGAGCTGCCAGCGCCAGTCGTCCCACTGCTCGTTCGGCACATCGGCCCACTTTGGGGCGCGGCGGCTGCGGAGTGGCTGACCATCGGCACCCACGGCCTTGGCCGGATCGCGCGGATTCACCCAGGCGGCATCGGCGGCGGCGACCGCGATAGCGTTGCTCTTCAGGATCTCCGTTGCGTCCATCTCGTGCCTCCTACTCCCAGGCGGGTGCCCCATGGGGGCTGGATAGGGAGTATGCACGCTGGATAGCCGTCTGGGTAGCCCCCGCTAGGTAAGGAGCGTGACCGCCGCAGGGAGCACGGTAAAACGTGCGGGGAGGCGCCCCACGATCTCGCCGTCGGCCTCGATCTCTATGGCGCGGGCGTTCGGGCCACCCGCTGGGGCGGCAAAGACATTGGCCCCCTGGGAGACGGTCACTTTCGGGTGCGCGTAGTGGGTTCCCTTATAGAGGAGCGGCAGGCTGACCACGAAATCGCTGCGGGCAATGTCGCCGAAGCGCACCACCTCAAATCGCCCGTCATCAATGCGCGCCGGCGGCGCAACGTGCATGCCGCCGCCAAACCAGGCGCCGTTGGCGATCGCCATGGCGGCAACTGGGCCGCTCTCTGGCGCGTGCGTGTCGACGCGCGCCTCCACCAGATCGGGGGCGTAGCTCGCACCGGCACGCACCGTGGCAAGGCCAAATGCGAGTGCGCCCGCATGACGCTTGAGTTGCGGGTACTCCTCAAGGGCGTGGGCGATGCGAGCCGTGACCCCGAATGAGGCGATGTTCAGGAAGAGGCGCACGCTCCCGTCGCTGAGTTCAATCTGGCCGACATCAATAGTGCGCGGCGCCCCTCCGCGAGCCAGCTGCCGGGCCGCCTCAATAGGTTCGCGTGAACTACCGATTGTGCGCGCAAAGTCGCGCCCAGTACCAGCAGGGATCAGCCCCAGCTGCACCGGTGCAATGCTGCCATCAGATTGACGCAGGCCGTTAAGCGCCTGGCTCGCGGTGCCATCACCGCCGAGCACGGCGATGCGCGTTACGCCGTTCGCCACCGCTTCGCGCACGATGCGCTGCGCAGGGCGATCCTCGCCCACACGCGTGACGGCGATCTCAAACTCGCCCCAGGATTTGAGTTCTTCGAGCACGCGCGACAGCACGCGCCCGGCGCGACCGGCACCCGCCGCAGGATTCACCACGAGGAGGGTGTGCTCGGCACCCACGCGCTACCTCGCCACCAAGAAGCCGCGTCCGATCGGATCGTTCGCATCAAGCACAAAGCGCGCGCTTCCAGTCATGTGCGCCGAACCGCGCACTTCGGGAATCACCGCGTTGCGGCCCGCCCACGTTTCGGTGCGTGCCACACGCCCGCGGAATACCGATTCACGACCGAGGATCGATTCAATTACAATCTCTTCGCCCATTGCAACCGCACCGCGCGCATGGAGCACGGCGAGTCGCGCCGAGACACCTGAACCAGTTGGTGATCGATCAACTTCACCCTCGGCGAAGAGGCAGAGATTGCGCGAGTGATGAGCAGGGTCTTCGGGCGGCCCTGAGATGATCGTGCCGTACAAGAAGGAGAGGTCGTCTTCTTCAGGATGCGAAACGCCGAGTGCCGTTGCAAGCGCTCCACCACTACGGAGTGCAGCGCGACCGGCGTCGGTAATCGCTCGACCGGCAGCTGCGAGGGCGGCGGCGTTCTCGGCGCGCATCTCAATGCCGAGCTGTGAAGCATCAATGAGTGCATAGAAGGCGCCGCCGTAGCCAACATCAACGGTGAGCGATCCGTAGCCAGGAACATCAATCGCAACGTCGAGCGCGGCGGCGAACGATGGCACGTTCTCGAAGGTCACCTCGTGCACGCGTGGTGTGCGACTTGCAGCGTTCGCAGCGGCGTGTTCGTTCTCGTGCACATGTGCAACGGCACGCACCAGACCGCACGGTGCATCAATGCCGATCGCTGTTGCAATGCCAGTCGCGGGGATCGCGCCGCTCTCCACGAGTGCCGTGGCGAGCGCAATGGTTCCGTGACCACACATGGTGGAGTAACCCTCGTTGTGCATGAAGAGCACGCCGACCTGCGCCTCGTCGTGATCTGGCGGCACGAGGATGCCGCCGTACATGTCGGCGTGGCCACGCGGCTCCCACATCAGCATCTTGCGCAGATGGTCGTGCTGCTGCAGCGCGGAGCGTCGTCGCTCGAGAATGTTCGTACCGGCGAGTTCTGGGTAGCCGCGCACGATGATGCGGAAGGGTTCTCCTGCCGTGTGATAGTCGAGCACCTCAACGGCGGCGCCCGATGCGGCGGGTGGGGCATCTACGCGCAGGTGCGGCACAGGTCGACTCATCGCGCGAGCAGCGTTCCCACGTTCTGCTTCTCAGCAAGATCCAGAAGCAGTTCGGCATACGCCAGGTCGCACGCGGAGATGCCAAGGTGGTTCACGAGCGTGGTTACACGGCCTGCGCTCTCGATGCGCGTGTCGCCAATCTGCGCGTCGGCGGCGGGCCAGCCGCTCAGCTTCGGCGTGCGCCTTGTGTCGTCGTACTGGGCGGCGCTATCGGTGATCACGCGAATCGGGCCGCGCGCACTGAGTGCGGCGATCACGCCGGCGCTGATGGTCGCGGCGTAATCGATCACGAGCAGGGTTGCGCCAGGCTCAATCAACTTCACGTCGATCGGGCGTGGTGGGGTGTTGAACGCCGCCGCTGTGACGATGATGTCGGCGCCGCGAATGGCATCGTTGACCGACTCGGCGACGCGATCGCCGGCTCGTAGCGGCAGCTCACTGGCCGCGCGGCGCGAGTAGAAGGCAACGGTGATGGCTGGGTGGAGCGCCGCGAGCACGGCGCGGTGCGTGGCCGCCTGCAACCCACCACCAATGATGGCCGCCTTATATGGAGCACCCTCTGCCGCGGCGGCCGTGCTTGGTGGGGCAATGCGCAGGCCAGCCCCCGAGACTGCGGCGGTTCGTGCGGCGGTCAGCTCGCCGGCGGCAACAATGCCGCGGAGTCCGCCCGCCTTCGGTCGCTCCACGAGCACCATGCCGCCGATCCCTGCGTCGCCCCCGCCGCTGATCCACTTCGCCCCTGCGACCCGACCGACGGCAAGGTCGATGGCGGCGGGCATCGCGTGGGCAAATGGGGCGCCAGCTCCTAGGTTGAGTGGCACCTTCGGCGGCTGGTGTGCGGTGCCGGTCGCTACCGCGCGGAGGGCCCCTTCAACGAGTCCGATCTGCACCTCTATTGAGGGGAGCAGCGCGAGCACATCGGCCTCGGTCAGGTAGCGGATTGGGGTCGCAGGCATGTGCGGCAGTGTATCCCCCTCTGGTAGGCTCCGACGATGAAGTCCCGTCGCCGCACCTTCCGCCCAATTTTCATCGTCGCGGCGCTCCTTGCCGCGCTGCTCGCACCCGCGAGCGCCTCGGCCACCGGAACCAAGCAGGTCGCGCTGACCTTTGATGACGGTGACAGCGAGCTACACATTCGCCAGGCACTTGCGGTTGCCGTCGCCACACAGACGCCGATCACCTTCTTCCCAACCGGCAAGTCGCTGCGCAAATTCCCAAACCTCTGGAAGGCGATCGGCGAGGCGGGAATTCCCATCGCAGATCACACCATCAACCATGTGAGCCTCACCAAGCGCCTCTCTGTCCAGGGTCGCTCCGGTGTCGTCTCAGAGCTCGGTGGCTGGATCACGATTGCCAAGGCGAACAAGATTCCGTACGTGAAGTACTGGCGCCCACCTGGTGGTGCGTGGAACAACGGGGTGCGGAGCATCGCACAATCTCTCGGTCTCACACTGTCAATGTGGACGAACACGTTCGCCGACACGGCGCAGATCTGCAAGAACGGCAAGGCCTATAGCCGCACCGCCTCCTCATTTAAGAATGCGACGAAGGCGAACGGTGACAAGATCAACCTACTCGGCCATGTCAATCCGTACACCGCCAGCACGGTAAAGCTCCTTGCAGCCGTCATCACCAACTACGCAGGTCGTGGCTTCCAGTTCGTCACCGTCCCTGAAATGGCGACCGGCATCCCAAGCACCATTGACTGGGTGAAGGCCGCCGCAGCCGTGAGCGCACCTGCCAAGAAGCCTGGTGACGCGCGGGTGCCAACGAGCGTGCCGACGCCGATCGATCCACTGAATATGACGTACACCTTCGCCCAGGCGAACGGCATCACCTGCCGCTAAACGTTAAATCGGAACTCGACAACGTCACCGTCGCGCATGACGTACTCCTTGCCCTCCATGCGCACCTTGCCGGCGGCCTTCGCGGCGACCATCGAGCCGTTGCTCACGAGGTCGTCGAACGAGACGATTTCGGCCTTGATGAAGCCGCGCTGGAAGTCGGTGTGAATGACGCCGGCCGCCTGTGGTGCAGTCCAGCCTTGGCGAATCGTCCAGGCGCGCGCCTCCTTTGGCCCGGCGGTGAGGTAGGTCTGCAGGCCGAGGTTCTTGAAGCCGATGCGCGCCAACTGGTCGAG
>JBBAWJ010000051.1:0-4855 GCA_040397255.1 Candidatus Limnocylindrus sp. | reverse complement strand
TCGTTGACGTTGCGCAGGACGTCATCGTGCGCATCGAGGATTGCGGTACCGCAGAAGCCACGCACATCACCCTTGCCGACACCGCAGACGTGATTGGAACCGAGTGGCCAATCGCCGCTGACCATCCCGACATGAAGGAGCTGCGTGGCGCGTTTGCCCGCCGACTCCTCGGCCGCATCGCCGCGGAAGAGATCAAGTTGGACGCAAGCCACACCATTGCTCGTGGCGAAGAGATCAACGAAGAGTATTCAGCGAAGATTGCAGCTGCCATCGCAGTTGTCGTCGTTGCCGTACGCTCGCCACTCTCCTGCGTCGCCTCTGCTGGCGTCTGCCAGGCTTGCTACGGTCGCAACCTTGCAACAGGCAAGCTCATTGAGATGGGCGAGTCGGTCGGCATCATGGCGGCCCAGTCGATCGGCGAGCCAGGCACGCAGCTCACCATGCGAACGTTCCACACCGGCGGCGTCGCCGGGCTCGACATCACCGCCGGTCTGCCGCGCGTCGAAGAGCTCTTCGAAGCCCGCAAGCCGAAGGGTAAGGCCGAGATCAGCCGCATTGATGGCGTCGTCGAAGTGATCCGCAGCGATGCGGGCACCACGGTCGAAGTCACCCACAGCGAGAAGTACGAGATCGAACTCGATTTGCCTATCGACGCCGCGCTGACCGCTCGCGAGGGTGACCTCGTCGAGGCTGGCCAGCTCATCGGCACCTCGGCGACGACGGGCGACCTCACCGCTCCGGTGAAGGGCCTGCTCGTGAAGTCAAAGGACGGTCTGGTGATTCGCGCCGAGGATGTCGTTCCAGCATCGAAGTACCCAATCCCGCACAACGCCAAGCTCTTGGTAAAGAGCGGCGACCGCGTTCGCGCGGGCGACCCGCTGACCGACGGCCCACTCGACCCACAGGAGCTCCTTGAGGTCCGTGGCCGAGCGGAGGTGCAGAACTACCTCGTCAAGGAGGTCCAGAAGGTCTACCGGAGCCAGGGTGTAACAATCTCCGATAAGCACATTGAGATCATCGTCCGCCAGCTCCTGCGCAAGGTGCGGGTCGACAACCCAGGCGATACTCACATGCTCCCGACGGAGCTTGCCGACCGTCTCGCCTTCGAGCGTGAGAACGCCCGAGTCCTCGCCGAGGGCGGGGAGCCGGCAACCGCGGCCCCGCAGCTCTTGGGTGTAACAAAAGCCTCCCTGAACACGGAGAGCTTCCTCGCGGCAGCCTCCTTCCAGGAGACGACCCGCGTGCTCACCGAGGCGGCGATCACCGGTGCCCGCGACTACCTCGTGGGGCTCAAGGAGAACGTCATCATCGGCAAGCTCATCCCAGCCGGTACGGGTGCCCCAGACAAGGTTGCCGCCCGCAAGGAGGCCGAGAAGCTTCGTGCTGCGGCCGCCCTGGCCGGTGGCGACCTGCCAACCGACTTCGGCAAGGACGACTTCAACGTCTTCCTCGAGTCCGAAGAGGGTGGAGCGAGCCAGGACGACGTCTCCCAGCTGGTGGCCCTCCTCACCGAGGAGAAGCCTGCAGCCCAGGGCGAGGCCGAGGCAAACCCCTTCTTGGCGGACGCCGCCGAGGCCCCAAAGAGCGACGAGGGGGGAGCCTAAGGGCGGATCTCGGCCGTCCCGCAGGAGGGGTGCTTTGACACCTTTCGTGCTTGACTGCTACGCTCCGCGACCGTGCACAAAGGGCAATCCCGCCCTGACATCACGCCTGTAGTGGAATCGAATAGAGAAGGAGCGCGTGTACAACGTGCCTACGATTAGTCAGCTCGTTCGAAAGGGTCGCAAGCCGAAGGTCTCGAAGATCAAGGCCTCAGCGTTCCGCAAGAACTGGAACGGCATTAAGCAGCGTCAGGAGTCCGCAGAGGGCGCCCCGATGAAGCGTGGTGTCTGCTTGATCGTGCGCACCATGACCCCGAAGAAGCCGAACTCCGCTCTTCGAAAGATCGCCCGCGTGAAGCTCACCAACCAGATGGAAGTCACCGCCTACATCCCAGGCATTGGCCACAACCTCCAGGAGCACAGCGTTGTGCTCGTTCGTGGCGGCCGCGTGAAGGACCTTCCTTCGGTGAAGTACCACATCGTTCGCGGCGCACTCGATGCCGCCGGTGTGAAGGATCGCAAGCAGAGCCGTTCTAAGTATGGCGCGAAGGCTGAACAAGCCGTCGCCAAGAAGAAGTAAGCGATGCCACGTCGTACAACGGTCCCACGCAAGCTTAAGTACGAAGTTGTTCCGCTGAACAAAACTGTTGACCGCTTTGTGGTCAAGGTGATGTTGAGCGGCAAGCGCGGACTCGCAGAGCGCATCCTTCGCGAAGCGCTTGCACGTGTCGAGTCACAGGCGAACCGCCCAGGCCTTGAGGTGCTCGACCTCGCCCTGCGTAACGCAACACCACTGATCGAAGTGAAGCCGCGCCGCGTCGGTGGCGCCACCTACCAGGTCCCCGTTGAGATTCGCGGCGAGCGCCGCTTGAGCCTCGGTGTGCGCTGGTTGGTGCAGGCTGCACGCAAGCGCAACGGGAAGAGCATGTCCGACAAGCTCGCCGCTGAGTTCCTCGATGCATCGAACAACCTCGGCGCCGCAGTGAAGCGACGCGAAGAGACCCACAAGATGGCGGAGGCTAACAAGGCCTTCAGTCACTTCCGGTTCTAGAGGCGAGAGATGGCACGAGCAACGTCGCTCCTTCAAACGCGAAACATCGGCATCATTGCGCACATTGACGCCGGTAAGACCACGGTCACCGAGCGCATCCTCTTCTACACCAAGAAGATCCATAAGATCGGCGAGGTCCACGAGGGCGCCGCAACGATGGACTGGATGGAGCAGGAGCAGGAGCGCGGCATCACCATTACCGCCGCCGCTACGACCTGCGCCTGGAAGGATCACGTCATCAACATCATCGATACGCCCGGGCACGTGGACTTCACCGTTGAGGTGGAGCGCTCGCTCCGCGTCCTCGACGGCGCGGTCGTCATCTTCGACGGCGTTGCCGGCGTAGAGCCACAGTCCGAAACCGTCTGGCGCCAGGCTGACCGCCACGCCGTCCCACGCTTCTGCTTCATCAACAAGCTTGACCGAACCGGCGCCGACTTCTGGCGCTGCTTTGACATGATCAAGGACCGCCTCGGCGCCAACGCCGTGCCACTCCAGCTCCCAATCGGCCTCGAAGATAAGTTCGAAGGCGTCATTGACCTGATCGCCATGGAAGAGATCGTCTACCTCGACGACAAGGGCGAGAAGAGCGAGCGCCGACCGATTCGCGCCGAGCTCAAGGCCGAGGCCGACAAGTGGCACGCCTTCCTACTCGACCAGGCGGCGGGCCAGACCGACGCGCTCACCGAGACCTACCTTGAGACGGGCACCCTGAGCGAAGAGCAGGTCCGCGAGGGGATCCGTGTCGGCACCCTCGGCTACAAGATCGTTCCGGTCTTGACCGGCTCAGCCCTGAAGAACAAGGGCGTGCAGCCGATGCTTGACGCCGTCGTGGAGTACCTTCCAAGCCCGCTCGACGTGCCTGGCATCCAGGGGACGGACCCGCGCAACGTCGAGAACAAGATGTCACGCCCAGTCGAGGACGAGGCACCGTTCGCCGCCCTCGCCTTCAAGATCGCCGCCGACCCGTTCGTTGGGAAGCTCGGCTTCTTCCGCGTCTACTCCGGCGTCCTCAAGGCCGGTTCGTACGTGCTCAACCCATCAAAGGGGAAGAAGGAGCGCATCGGCCGCCTGATTCGCATGCATGCCAACCACCGCGAAGAGATTGACGAGGTTCGAACCGGCGACATCGCCGCAGCCGTCGGCCTCAAGGACACCTTCACCGGCGATACCCTCTGCGATCCTGAGCATCCAATCGTGCTCGAGTCGATGACCTTCCCAGATCCAGTAATCGAGCTGAGCGTTGAGCCGAAGACAAAGGCCGACCAGGAGAAGATGGGCGTCGCCCTGCAGCGTCTCGCCGAAGAGGATCCAACCTTCCGCGTGCACACCGACCAGGAGTCCGGTCAGACCCGCATCGCGGGCATGGGCGAGCTCCACCTCGACATCATCGTCGACCGCATGGTGCGCGAGTTCAACGTCGCCGCCAACATCGGTCGACCATCGGTCTCGTACCGCGAAACCATCCGCAAGCGAGCCAACGGCGAAGGCCGCTTCGTGCGCCAGTCGGGCGGCAAGGGCCAGTACGGCCACGCCGTCATCGTGGCTGAGCCGGGCGAGAAGGGGAGCGGCTACGTCTTCATCGACAAGATCGTCGGCGGCTCCGTGCCCCGCGAATTCATCAAGCCAATCAACGAAGGGATCCGCGAGGCCCTGCAGACCGGCATCTACGCCGGCTTCCCAGGCGTTGACGTTACCGTCACCCTGGTCGACGGCTCGTACCACGACGTTGACTCCTCAGAAATGGCCTTCAAGATCGCTGGCTCCATGGCCCTCAAGGACGCCTTCCCGAAGGCCGATCCAGCCGTGCTTGAGCCGGTGATGGACGTTGAAGTCACGATGCCAGAGCAGTTCCTCGGCGACGTGATGGGCGACCTCAACAGCCGACGCGGACAGGTACTGGGCATGGAGAATCGCGGCACGACGCAGGTCGTCAAGGCGAACGTCCCGCTCGCGACCATGTTCGGGTACGCTACGGACCTCCGATCGATGACCCAGGGCCGAGCGGCCTTCTCGATGGAGCTCTCCCACTACGCCGAAGTTCCGTCGCATATCGCGCAGGAACTGGTGGCGAAGTCCAAAACTGCGGCGCAGGCGTAGTCGGCGCGCGGTTGTTAGCAGAAGCGTAAGAAAGAAAGAAGGAGGAGTTCGAGATGGCAAAGGCAAAGTTCGAGCGGTCCAAGCCGCACGTCAATATCGGAAC
>JBBAWJ010000050.1:0-4858 GCA_040397255.1 Candidatus Limnocylindrus sp. | reverse complement strand
GGCAGAGAACCTTGCACGAACCCGCGCGCTGCAACTCTTTGTCGGCAGCGAGCATGTCAACGTGCAGCCACACTCTGGTGCTTCCGCAAACATTGCGACCTTCACCGCCGCAATGTCACCGGGCGACTCATTCGTTGCCATGAGCCTCGACCAGGGCGGGCACCTCTCGCATGGCGCGTCGGTCAACATTTCCGGAAAGTGGTTCAAGCCAACCTTCTACGGTGTTCGCGCTGAAGATGGGCTTGTTGATTGGGACGCAGTCCAGCGCGCCGTTGATGAGGCGAAGCCGAAGGTTGTCATCGCTGGCGCATCGGCGTATCCGCGTGTACTTGATTTTGAGAAGTTTGCGGCGATCGCACATGCTGCTGGCGCAAAGCTGATGGTTGACATGGCGCACATCTCGGGAGTCGTTGCGGCAGGGCTACACCCGAGCCCATTCCCCCACGCCGATTACGTCACCACCACCACGCACAAGACGTTGCGCGGACCGCGCGGCGGCATGATCTTCGCACGAGCCGATGAGGCGGCCGCCATTGATCGCGCCGTCTTCCCCGGAAATCAGGGCGGACCACTCATGCACGTGATTGCCGCAAAGGCGGTTGCCTACAAGTTGGCGCTGCAGCCTGAGTTCCGTACGTACATGCAGCGAACGCTCGACAACGCCAAGGGGCTTGCCGCAGCGCTGGCCGCACGCGGATTCGGCGTGATCACCGGCGGCACCGACAACCACTTGATCCTCTGCGACGTGACGCCACTTGGCGTAACCGGCAAGGAGGCGACCGCCGCACTCGAAGCGGTGGGCGTGACGATCAACAAGAACAGCATTCCAGGCGAGACACGTTCGCCGATGGTGACGAGCGGCGTGCGCTACGGCACACCGGCAGCAACCACGCGTGGCATGGGCCTCGCCGAGATGGAACAAATCGCACAGTGGTCGGTTGAGGCGATCGCCGCGCGCGAAGATGCGGCGAAGCTCGAGCAGATCCGCCGCGAGGTGGTGAAGGTCGCCCAGCAGTTCCCCGTGCCAGGTAACGATGCTGCGGAGCTAGCGGCGCGCGAGAGCTAATGGCGAACGCTCCGCTCTATCTCGCCGCTGCCGCGCTGGCAGCCGTCGTCGCTCTTGTTGGCACACAGTTGGTGCGCCGTGTTGCCGTAACGTTCAATCTTGCCGACGCGCCAAATGAGCGACGCATCAACACAACGCTCATGCCGCGCGCTGGCGGCTTCGCCGTTGCGCTCTCCTTCTTCTTGGTGGGTGCGACGGTGACGTTTCTCGCCGCACCACTCGGCCTTACCGGCGGCACACCACTCCCAATATCCGGGATCGCCGCGCTGCTGCTCGGCACGCTACTCGCTGGCGTCATCGGCCTTGCCGACGATCGCTTCGATCTGCGGGCACGCTGGCAGCTTGCCGGCCAACTGGTGATTTCAGCGGTACCGATCGCGTTCGGCGTTCGGATCGCCATCCTGTCGAATCCGTTCGGCGCGGGCGACCTCCTGATCCCCGACGCAATTGGCCTCGCCCTCACCCTCTTCTGGACCCTCGGCATGCAGAACGCGATGAACTTTATTGATGGGCTCGACGGCCTCTCGGGTGGGATTGCCCTGATCGCGGCGGTCACCCTGGGCGTGATCGCCCTCCCGGCCACCCCCCTCCTCGCCGCCCTCTGCTTCGCCTTAGCGGGTGCACTCGCCGGCTTCTTGCGGCACAACTTCTACCCCGCCTCTATCTATATGGGGACGAGCGGGATCCTGGCGGTCGCCTATGCCCTCGCGGTCCTCTCCCTGCTCGGCACGGCCAAGGTCGTTGCCGCGCTGCTCATCCTGGGGGTGCCCATCATCGACGCCTTCTTCGTCATCGTGGGGCGGCTCCTGGCCGGACGCTCTCCATATAGTGCAGATAAGACCCACATCCATCAGCGCCTGATCGACGCGGGGCTGAGCCACCGCGGCGCCGTTCTCGCCCTCTATGGCGTGACCCTCCTCCTCTCCGTTGGGGCGGTGGTGCTGACCGCAAGCGCCGCCCTCTCCGCCTTCGCTGGGCTCCTCGTGGTGCTTGGTGGGGCAATCGTCTGGCTCTCGCGACGAGCGGAGCGCCGCGCATGAGCACGCCTGACCCAACTCTAAAAAATGAACGCGAGTTTGCCGACCCTCCGCTAGAATCGCCGCAGATTCCCGAAAAGGCTGTTGGCCTGACCACCGACATCGGCAAGGGTGCGTATCTCGCCCTCTTCTCGCAGATCGGTATCAGCCTCCTCATCGCGAATCTCGGTGGAGCACTCCTCGGACACTGGATCGACGGTCAGCTCAACAGCGGACCGATCTTTCTGATCCTTGGATTTATCGGAGGCTTTACCGCCGGCGCGGTAGTCGCAGCACGGTTAGTGCAGCGAACGCTGCGCCACCTTGATGCACTTGACGCGGCAACGAAGACTGCGAAACGAGAACGTGAGGCGCGCGAACGAGACGCCGCACGATTGAAAGGGAGGGTTGAATGAGCGTCGCTCCGGCGAAGAAGAGCTCAACAAGGCGCACCCTTCTCCTTGCCGCACTCGGCGTGATCCTCCTTGACGCAGTTGCGATCATCGCGTTCGGTGGCGTCGGACTGAACAACTTCCCTGGTGACGTCATCAAGCGGGCACTAGAGCCGATCGTTCCCCACACGGTGATTGATCTCGGCGGCGATCCAACCCATGCCGCGTCGCTCTTTGACTTCTACCCGTCGATCACTGGCTCCATCATCATGAGTTGGATCGTGATGGCGGTCGTCATCATTCCGCTCACCATTGCAGCGCGACGGCTTAAGGAGATCCCAACTGGCGCACAGAACGTGTTGGAGTTCGCCATCGAAGGCCTCACCTCATTCGCGATGGGGATCGGCGGCCCAGGCGCAAAGCGCTTCATCACCTTCTTCCTCGCCTGCTTCCTCTTTATCGTTGTCTCGAACTGGTCCGGTTTAATTCCGGGCGTTGGTCGAGTGCACGAGTTCCGTGCACCAACCAGCGACGTCAATGTCACAGTTGGTCTGGCACTCGTCGCCTTCGTCTACTTCCACTACCAGGGCGTTCGCGCGCTCGGCATCGGTGGCTACCTCGGAAAGTTCTTCACCCTCAAGGGCGGTCCTATCGGCCTCTTCGTTGGCGTGTTGGAGTTCTTCCTTGAAATCGTGAAGCCGATCACCTTGGCGATGCGACTCTTCGGCAACATCTACGGTGGCGAGCTCGCCCTTACCGTCATGACCACGATCACCCTCGCCTATATCCCAGTTGCCCTGTATGGCCTCGAGCTCTTCGTGGGCCTCATGCAGGGGATCATCTTCAGCGTCCTTGTCCTCGTCTTCACCATGCTGGCCATGGAGGGGCATCACGAGGAGGGGCACGATGAGCACAGCCCGGCGGCGGCCGGGGATGGCGCGACGGCGGGAGCCGAATCGCGAGTTGCGGCACACTAGCCGCAGGCAGAAACGAAGCGTCGGACGCACGGCACGAGTCCGGGCGGCGACACAGTAGGAGGTACGAACCATGGACAAGCTTCAGGCGGGCATCGCAGCCCTCGGCGTAATTGGGCCGGCCCTCGGCGTAGGCATTGCCACTGCGGCAGCCGCTAGCGCAATCGGTCGCAACCCAGAGGCAGCGGGCGCAATCCGCGGCGTCTTCATCATCGGTGCCGCATTCGCAGAAGGCCTCGGCGTTCTCGCGATCGTGCTCGGCATCCTTTCACTCGTTCTGTAAGGCGACTGACCACCGATGCAGGCAGTCGACCTGATCCAGGGGGCGCTGAACGCCATCCCGTTTGCTGAGGCCGCCGCTGGCGAAGCCGAAGGCGCCGGGCTGAGCTTCAACCTCTTCTGGATCCTTGTCTCGGCGGCGAACTTCGCCTTCTTCATTATTGTGCTGCGCGCAGCTGCGCTCGGCCCAATCACGAAGATGCTCGACGAGCGACGCGAGCGCATTGAGCGCGGGCTTCGCGAGGCGGCTGAGGCCACGATCGCCAAGAGTCGCGCTGAAGAGGCGGCGGGCGTTGCGCTCGCCGACGCTCGACGTGAGTCGAACGAGATCCGCGCCAACGCCGATAAGGCAGCGGCGCAGATTCGCGATGAACAGGTCGCCACACTGAAGGCGGAGTTGGATCGCATGCGAGCCGACGCCACCAAGGAGATTGAGGCGGCGCGCGTCAGCGCCCTGGCCGCAATCCGCAGTGAGGTTGCCGATCTGGCCATTGGTGCCGCCACGAAGGTGGTCGGCTCCTCAATGGACGGCGATCGTCAGCGAGCCCTCGTGGGCGAGTTCTTGGACGAGCAGTCCAAGAAGGGGAACTGATCGTGGATCGACCGCTCGGCTCTGCACGACGATACGCAGCGGCACTCCTTGGCTTGGCCAAGGACGCGTCGTCAGCGGCATCGCAGGCAGACGAGCTCGACCGCCTCGCGGCGGTTCTTGCGGCACCGGGTGCTCGCCAGATTCTCGACGATCCACGCACGCCAGCAGCTGGCCGTGTGGCGGCACTTGAGAAGGCGGCGGGCGGCACGGTGAGCCCACACATTCATACGTTGGTCGGCATGTTGGCGCGACGACGCACCCTTGCGTCGATTCCGGCGATCGCCGAGGCAACACGCGACGCGCTGAATGCGCGCAACGGCATCACCATCGCACGTGTGGTCACCGCCCTTGAGGCGAGCCCTGCAGAACGCACACGATTCGAAACCGAGGCCACCACGATGGCGGGCCGCGCAGTGCAGATGTCGTACGAAGTAGATGCAAGCCTCGTCGGCGGAGCAACGCTCCGTGTCGGCGATCGACTTGTGGATGGCAGCGTTAAGGGGCGGCTCTCGCGAATGCGTGAGCGGATCCTCTCGGTC
>JBBAWJ010000049.1:0-5415 GCA_040397255.1 Candidatus Limnocylindrus sp. | reverse complement strand
GGCCGTGCTTCGCGAGGTCAAGCTCGCGAATCACCTGCGGGCGCAGCAGGCTCACCAGATACGAGGCGACAGAGAACTTGTAGCCCGGCACGGGCGACTCGGTGAGGGTGGCGCCACCGAGAACGGAGCGGCGCTCGAGGACGATGACCTTCAGTCCGGCCTTCGCGAGGTACGCCGCGCTAGTGAGGCCGTTATGCCCACCGCCAACAACGATCGCGTCGTACCGTTCCGCCACAGTCCCTCCCAATCTCGCCCCGAATCGCTAGGATGCGTGTGCGGGCAATGGTACCGCCTAAGCCGTTGAGAGAGAGGGAGGGAACGCATGCCGCTCGAGACCCCGTTCCACCCCCGCACGGCAGAACTCAACCAGGCGCGCCGCTGGCGCAACTGGTCGGGTTTCTTCATCGCCGACTCATATTTCCCAGCCCACGACTTGGAATACCATGCGGTCCGCTTCTCGGCCGCCCTCTTTGATATCACCCCGATGTGCAAGTACAGCATCTCTGGCCCCGACGCCGCCAAGTTGGTCGACCGCGTCATCACCCGTCGCGTTGATCGCATCAAGCCGATGAAGGTCATCTACACCCCGTGGTGTGATGAGACCGGTCGCGTGCTCGATGACGGCACCGTTGCGCTGCTCTCCGACGGCTCCTACTTCTGGACCGCTGCCGAGCCGCAGCACGGCTGGCTCGACGCCGCCGCCGAGGGGCTCAACGTCACCATCGAAGACCAGACTGAAACGATCTGTGGCCTCTCGCTGCAGGGGCCGCGCGCCCGCGACATCCTCTCCGCCGCGGCGGGCCGCGACATGAGCGATCTCGGTTTCTTCGGCCGCGCCGACGTCACCATCGCCGGCGTTGCCGTGGGGGTTTCGCGCACCGGGTACTCCGGCGATCTCGGCTACGAGCTCTTTCTCCCCTTCAGCGAGGCACTTCCTGTGTGGGATGCGCTCATCAAGTCAGGCGAGGCGTACACGCTGCGCGTTGCCGGCATGGAGGCGCTCGACGTGGCGCGACTCGAGGCGGGCCTGATCATGGCGGGCGTCGACTATCACTCCTCGCGCACCGCGCGGCACCCGAGCCTCGCCGTCTCGCCCTACGAGATCGGCTTCGATCGACTCGTTGACCTTGATAAGCCATCGTTCATTGGCAAGCGCGCCCTGATGGATGAGGTCGCTGCAGGCGGCCCACCCGATCGGCTCGTGGGCTTGGAGTTGGACCTCAATATCTTCGAGGACGCCTACCTTGATCTCGGCTATCCAATTGAGCATCCGCTGCGCGCCTGGCGCAAGGTGGTTCCACTCACGCGCAAGGGCGACACCATTGGCCGCGCCACAAGCGGCACATTCTCGCCGCTGCTGAAGCGCTCCATCGCACTCGGCCGACTCCCTGCAAAGCACGCTGCACCAGGAACCATCGTTGGGCTGGAGTGGGCGATTGAAGAGACCCGCCACGAGATTCCAGCAACCGTAGTGCCGCTCCCGTTCCTCGACCTGCCGCGCAAGCGCAGCTAGGTCGCTGCGGCTAGAGCCGCGCCGCTCGCTCCAGAGGAATCCCCCACGCCGTGCTGATGCGCTCGGCGGTCAGCACCTCTGCCGGTGTTCCGTCGGCGGCGATGGTGCCGTTTGATACAAGGATCACGCGGCTGAATCCGTCGCGCACGATGTCGAGCTCATGGAAGATTGCCACGATCGTGCGCTTCGTCTTCATGATGGTTTCGTCGCCGGCGAGGCTGATGAGCAGGTCGGCGATCTCCATGCGGTGACGTAGGTCAAGGTGCGCGGTCGGTTCGTCGAGGGCGAGGATCGGCGTCTCTTGCGCAAGGCCGAGGGCGACGGCGGCAAGCTGTCGTTCGCCGGCGCTGAGGGTGCGCACATCACGGCGCTGCAGGTGTGATGCGCCGACGCGCTCAATGGCGGCGTTGGCGCGCTCGCGATCGTGTGCGCTTGGGCCGGCGGGGCCGCGACCGTGCGGGATGCGACCGAGGGCGACAAGTTCGTCGACACGCGTGGCGAATGGGAGTGCGATGTCGGAGCTCACCACAGCGATTGATCGCGCAATCGTTTCGCGCGAAAGGTTTTGGATCGGCTCGGAGCAGAGGATAACCTCACCGCTGGTCGCAGAAACTGCACCACTCAGCGCGCGCATCAACGTGGTCTTACCAGCACCGTTTGGGCCAACAATGGCAACGCGCTCTCCTGGGCCAATGCTCAGCGAAACATCCTGCACGATCGTGGTGCCGCCGAGGTCAACACACAGGTCATGTGCGCCGAGCAGTTCGTAGGGGGCGGTGTCGTTGGCACTCACAGGGCGTACCCGGCGCGTGCACGATGCAGCAGCCAGAGGAGGAACGGCGCGCCGATCAGGGCGGTGATGACGCCAACGGGAACACCAATCGTGCGGGCGACCGTGTCGGCGAGGAGCAGGAGGAGTGCCCCACCGATCGCTGAGAGGGGCAACACGGCACGAGGGTCGGAGCCAACGGCGAGACGCGCCAGGTGCGGCACGACGAGACCAACGAATCCGACCAGGCCAGCGAGGGCGACGGCAGACGCTGTGGCGAGGGTGGCGAGTGCCACGGCAATGCGTCGCTCACGGCGCACATCGATGCCGAGATGCGTTGCCCCCTCATCACCGAGGAGGAATGCGGCGAGTGCACGGCCGCGCCGGGCGAGGAGCAGCGTGGCGAGGGCGATCGGCACCGCGGCGGCGGCGAGGCGCGGCCAGGTCACGCCGTCGAGACCACCGAGCAAGAATCCAAAGATCGCGCGGAGATTCGCGCCACTCGCGAGCATCACCAGCGAGAGCGCCGCGGCGAGCAGAGAGGCGACGGCGTAGCCGACGAGCAACACGCTGGCGATGCGCTCTTCACCGCTTCCGATGCCAGCGATACGCCAGACAAGCGCCACCGAGGCGAGCGCGCCGACGAACGCGGCGAGTTGCACGCCGCCGAGCTCCCAGGCGATTCCCGTAATCGGCAACAGGAAGGCGATCGCCGCACCGAGCGCTGCGCCGCTACTGGTGCCGAGCACATACGGATCGGCGAGCGGGTTGCGCAGCAGCGACTGGAACGCGGCACCCGACGTGGCCAGCGCTGCGCCAACCGCGATCGCGGCGAGGATTCGCGGCAGGCGAATCTCCATCACGATCGAGGTCGACCCGGCACTGATCTCACCGCCTATCGGCAAGCCGAAGAGGCTCTTTCCGATGATCGCCAGCACATCGAGCGGCGCAATGTTCGCGACGCCGAAGCCGACCGCGCCAATCGCCACCAGGGCGAGTGCCGCGAGTGAGAGGAGCGTGGTTCGGCGCACCCCTATTGCTACGGCAGGACCGTCGGATGTAGCTGCGCCACGATGGCACGGAACGCCTCGGCGATGCGCGGCCCAGGGGTGGAGACAAGGTCGCCATCAATCGGTCGTAGCGCACCGTTCACCACGGCGGGGATCGTCCCCCACCCTGGTCGCGCCGCTACCGCCTCAGCGGTGACACCGTAGGCGGCATCGCCGAGCAGGATCACGGTGGGGGCGGCGGTCACGAGGGCCTCAAGCGAGATCTCGTAGACGCCGTTCACGCCGCTGCTCACCAGGTCGCCTCGGGCCAGCGCCACCAGCTCGGCGGCGTAGTCATCAGGGGCGAGGCCGTAGATCGCGCCGGTCGCATCAATCTCATAGAAGACGCTGACCATCGGCTGATCCTGCACGAGGGCGGTGAGCACTGCGATGTCGGACTTTGCGGTCGTGATGACTTCTGCAGCGGTGACACTTGCACCCGCTGCATCGCCGATCAGCTGCAGCGTTGTGTAGACACCACTAATGCTCTTTGGGTCCAGCGTCACGAGTGTAATGTTCGCCGCCTTCAGCAGCGTAATTGCATCATCAGGTGTGAAGCCCGAACCACCGACAAACACAAGGTCAGGGTTGAGGGAAATGATCGCCTCAACGTTGGTGCCGGTGTAGTCGGCCACCTGCGGCTTCGCCGTGAACGCGATGGGGAGGCAGCTGCACGCTGCGACACCGACGACGCTCTGGCCAAGCCCAAATTGAGCGAGCGCCTCAACGCTTGCTGGGGTGAGCGCCACGATGCGCTGCGGCTTCGCTGCGACCGTTACCGAAATGCCTGCATCGTCGATGACGGTGCGAGGGTAATCGGCCTCCACGATTGGTGTGGGGCTCACTGACGGCAGTGAGTTGGTGGCATTTCCGCCACATGCGCCGGAGACGAGTGCTGCAACGAGCAGCAGTGTGGCGAACGAAAACTGGTGCGAGCGTACGAAAGCAGTCATGCTTCCTCCCTTGCCTCGAGGGCCTAAGCTTTTTATGCCGCGTGTCCGGCGACCGGACTTATGGGAGCCACTCCCAATAACCGTTGCGGGACAGTGCTGGAATCTCACCAGCTTCGCGTCCACGCGGCGTTGCTGTGGGGACTTTATCACCAACGTATTAGTTGTGCAGATGCCGCTGATACGCACGCCGTGCGAGAGTGCGCCTCCGCCCTCGCCCCCGCTCTCATTCTGGAGGGAGCATGGTCGGAGCAGTTCTCCTCGCCGCAGCAATCACCCTGGCGCCGCCAGCCGAGAGCGCCGCAGTCTTCGCCAATCGCACCGCCTTCGCCGAGGGGTGCACCGGCACCGTGAACACCCAACCTGATCGGCTGGCGCGACAGGCGCGCACCGCACTTACGGCACTCGGCTGGGAGGTTGGTGGGGCTGTTGGCCCTGCCTTTACGCGCCGCTCCATGCTCGCGAGCGCAGTGGCGGCCGCCCTCTACGTGCACAGCCATGGCGATCTCTATTGGGATTCAAAGTCCAGCAGTCGTGTCGGTGGCTTCCGCGCCGATAGTGGGCTCTGCCTCGGCGCGCCGATCGTCTTGCCATCCGAGATCGCGGTGATGCGCCGTGGCACACCCGCCGCCTCGCTTGTCTACATCTCGAGTTGCCATAACGGCGAACGGGCCTCGCGCCTCCCCGGCGCATTCGGTATTGCGCAACGCAAGGTGCAAGGTTCTGGAGAGCCCGACAGTTTTTACGTGAGCTACATCGGCACGGCGTGGCAGGGTGCGGCCCTACGTTTTGAACGCGCCTTCTGGCGCGGGCTACTCGATGGTGCGACGGCTGGGGCTGCGTTCGATCGCGCACTTCTTAGTGCCTACGACCCGGAGCACCTCACCCCCGAGTGGTGGGGCGGCTACGGCCACCTGCCACATGCGCCGTCAGCCGAACTCCCCGACCTTGGAGGGCAACGCTATGTATAAGGTTCGTTGGGCGCTCTCACTACTCGTTGGACTCGTTGCCGCCTGTGGTGCGCCAGGTACAGCAATCGCACCGAGTCGCACACCTGTGGTGGAGACGGCCGGGCTCACGGTGCGACCAATTGCCAATATCGCCGCCCTGCTCCTTGAGCCGCTAGAGCTGCGC
>JBBAWJ010000048.1:0-5436 GCA_040397255.1 Candidatus Limnocylindrus sp. | reverse complement strand
GACGAGTTGGCGCGCCGCATTGCGAACGAGCTCGCGGCGATTGAGCGCACGGGGCTCGCCGAATTCTTTCTGCTCTGCGCCGACATCGTGCGCGGCGCGCATCGCAACGGCATTGCGGCGCAGGGTCGTGGCAGCGCGGGTGATTCGGTGATTGCGTATCTTCTCGGCATTACGCGCGTCGACCCGATTCGGCACAACCTGATCTTTGAGCGCTTCCTCAACGAGGGGCGTGAGTCGTACCCCGATGTCGATGTCGACTTCGCCTCGGACCGACGCGACGAGGTGATCGATGCGGTGCTCGATCGATTCGGGCCGCGGCACGTGGCGATGGTCTGCACCTTCATTACCTATCGCGCGCGGTCGGCGGCGCGCGACGTGGGGTTGGCGCTCGGCCTGCCGCAGGAGTTGGTCGACGAGGCGGCGCGTCGGTTAGAGACGGGCGACCCAGCGCAGATTGGTGCCGACCTTGCCGTCGATCCGCGGTGGGGTCGCCTCTTAACGGCTGGCAGCGGCGAGGGTGCCTGGAGTCGCTGGCTGCGCCTCTGTGCCGAGATCGACGGGCTCCCCCGCCACCGCTCGCTGCACCCGGGGGGCGTGGTCGCCACCGCCGAGCCGCTCGACGAACTCGCCCCCGTGGAGCGCTCCAGTGATGGGCGGCGTGCCGTGCTGCAGTTCGACAAGCACGATATCGAGGCGCTGAAGCTCGTGAAGCTCGACCTGCTCGGCCTCGGCATCCTCACCGCCATTACCGACGCCCTTGACCTGATTGAGCGCGATCTGGGCGCTCGCCCCAACCTCGACGCCCTCCCCGAGGAGACCCCCGAGGTCTGGCGCGCCATTGGCGCCGCCGACACCATTGGCGTCTTTCAGATCGAGAGTCGCGCCCAGCAGCAGTCGCTGCCGCGCACCAAGCCCGTGAAGATGGACGACCTCGTCGCGCAGGTCGCCATCATTCGCCCCGGGCCAATTCAAGGGAATGCGGTGCATCCGTATCTGCGTCGCCGCGCCGGCCTTGAGGCAGTGACGTATCCCCATCAATCACTGGCACCAATCCTTGACGAGACGCTCGGCGTGATCTTGTACCAAGAACAGGTGATGCGCATCGCTATTGAGGTCGCGGGCTTCACCCCCGGCGCCTCGGATGTCTTTCGCCGCGCGATGGGCTCGGCCCGATCCGAGCGCGAGATGGCGCTGCTGCAAACACGCTTCGTCAATGGAGCCATCGCCACCGTTGGTATGCGCGAGGCTGACGCGGCCGAGCTCTTCACGCGCGTCGCTGCGTTCGCCTCGTTCGGCTTCGCCAAGTCGCACGCCGCCGCCTTCGCGCGCACCGCCTTCGAGAGTGCCTGGTTGCGCCTGCACTATCCGGCGCACTACCTGGCCGGGCTCATCCGCGCGCAGCCGATGGGCTTCTACCCGGTCGAGGCGCTCATCCACGACGCGCGCCGCCACGGGGTCTGCGTGGAACCCGTCTGCGTGAATCGCTCCGCCGGCGACACCACCACCGAACCACTTGCTGGTGAGCTGCAGCCGATCACCGTTGACCCGTTCATCGTCACGCCGACCGACGCCGAACGTGCGGCTGCTGGATCGCAGCGCGCGCGCTCCGTTGCGGTGCGCCTCGGGTTGAGCATGGTGCGCGGTGTTGGCAGCGCCACTGCAACGCGGTTGGTGGCGGAGCGCGAGCGCGGCGGGTTGTTTCTTAGCCTCGATGATTTTGCGCGGCGCACCGCGCTGCCGCTCAGCGCCTTGGAGCGCCTGATTCGCGCCGGCGCGTGCGACACCTTCGGCGTGCCGCGCCGCGACCTGCTCTGGCAGGCGGCCGAGGCGGGGGCGGCACTCCCGCTCCCTGTGGGTGAGGCACCGAGCGAGCTCACCCCCGTGAGCGCCATTGAGGCACTCAGCGACGCGCACGGCCTGGTCGGTGCCGACCCCAAGCTGCAGCCGATCGAGCTCTGGCGTGAGCGCCTCACCGCCACGGGCACGTTGACGGTCGCAGCCCTGCGCCACCAGCCGCCCGGCCACGCCCGCATTGCAGGCCTGCTGCTCAGCCGTCAGCGCCCACCCACCGCGCACGGCACCGTCTTCTTGGCGATCGAAGATGAGACGGGCATCGCCAACGTGACGATTCGTAACAACGACTGGCCGCGCATGCGCGATGCCGTGCGCGGCGCATCGCTCCTCCTTATAGAGGGGCGCCTTGAGCGCATCGGTGAGGTGGCGAACCTGGTGGCGGAGCGGATCGCCCCACTCACAGCGGGGCGGCTCGGTCGCAGGGAGCGCGTAGGATGAGGTAGCCGAACGAGTCGCTATCCTGCACCCCTATGGGTGACATGCTCTCCGTCTGGATGGTGCTCGTGCCGATCGCGGCACTCCTCATCCCGTTCGTGGTGCTTCCCCGCTTCGTCACACTTCGCGACCGACAAGGGGTTCGCATCGCCGCGGCAGGTGGACTCATGGTCGTTCTTTACGTAACCAACGCCTTCTCCGTCACCGGCTATACGCGTGCCGCCGTTGGAGGTGAGGTGATTCGCCTCATTCCGCTCCTGCAGTTTGACAGCGCACTTCTGACTACCACCTGGATCCCCGACCAGCTCCTCATTGGTGTGACCTCCATGCTGTTCATGTCGGTGGTCTTCTCACGCAATCTGCGCAACGCTTCCTTGTATACCTTGATACTCATTGGCGTCGGCATCGAATCGAACCAGGCGCTGGCCAACATGTCGGGGATCACGCCCCCATTCCGCATCGACATTCACGACGTCGCCATGCGCGCGGCAGGGATCAGCCTCAGCTTGTTGCTGGTGCAACGACTGCGTGATCGGATCATCTCCCGCGAGCAGATCCTGCGACGTGCCAGTGCTGCCCCAATTGCGCATGCCCAATCGCAGGCGCCGAGCGCGGTGCTGATGATTCGACCGCGCACCTTCCAGCCCAACCCGGAGACGGCCGATGACAATGCCTTCCAGTCGGCGGGCGTTGCCGACGTTGCCGAGCGACAGTCGGTCGCCGCACAGGCGCAGATTGAGGTGGCCGCCGTTGCCACTGCCCTCCGCGGCGAGGGGGTCGGCGTGGTCATGTTTGACGACCGCGAGGGGATCGATACCCCTGACTCGGTCTTCCCGAACAACTGGATCTCGACCCATGACGATGGCCGGGTGGTGCTCTACCCAATGGCCGCCCCCAGCCGCCGGCGCGAACGGCGCGGCGACGTGGTGGAGGGGCTGCGCGAGCGCTACGGCGTTTCACAGGTGCTTGACCTGAGCCCCGTTGAACTTGAGGGGCGCTACCTAGAAGGGACGGGGGCCCTCGTTCTCGACCATGTGCACCGCATCGCGTACATGGCCCGATCGGGGCGCGCCAACGAGGCGGTCCTTGATCAGTGGTGCGAGGCGATGGGCTACACCGCCGAGGTCTTCGACACCGTTGACCAGGCGGGGCAGCCGATTTACCACACGAATGTCGTCCTCTCTATTGGCACCGATTTCGTGGTGGCGGGCTTGACCAACATCCCCGACCCCGCCGAACGAGCACGAATTGCCGCTCGGCTGGGCGAGACGGGGCGCGACGTGATCGAGATCGATCGGGGCCAGGTCGCCGAGTTTGCTGGGAACGGTCTAGAGCTGACGGGGAGCCGCGGGCGCATTTTTACCCTCTCGACACGGGCCCTCGCCGCCCTCCGCCCCGACCAGATCGCCGCCATTGAAACCTCGGCCCGCATTCTGGCGATCGCCATTCCAACCATCGAACGATCGGGGGGTTCGGTCCGCTGCATGTTGGCTGGGGTCCACCTGCCGCCGCGCCAGCCCGACGTCCCGACGCCTCCCGCCGCCTAGCCCCCGCGCAACGACCGCTTCACAAATGTGCGCGAGTCTGGCACGCTATAGGTCGTCCGGGCGACCAACGCCTGGGGAGTTTAATGAGGTGAAACACATGGCAGTTGCCAAGAAGAAGAAGGTCGCGAAGAAGGCTGCAGTTGCCGCCGTCGCCGCCGCCGCACCAGCCGCCCCTAAGAAGGCTGCGAAGAAGGCCGTCAAGAAGGTTGCCAAGAAGGCCGTGAAGGCTGTCAAGGCTGCTCCTAAGAAGGCCGCGAAGAAGACGGTAAAGAAGGTCGCCAAGAAGGCTGCGAAGAAGGCTGCTCCTAAAGCCGCCAAGAAGGCAGTGAAGAAGGTTGCCAAGAAGACCGCAAAGAAGGCCGCCAAGAAGGCTGCTCCAAAGGCAGCCCCTAAGGCGAAGAAGGCCAAGAAGGCGAAGAAGTCGAAGAAGGCAGCTCCTAAGGCAGCTGTTGCGACTCCTGCCGCTGGTACCGGCTGGAGCATCTTCGGCAAGTAAGCCGAATCGCATCGCGCGTTCGCGCGCGACACGCGACGTTCGTTAGAACGCAAGAGACCCCGCACCGCAAGGTGCGGGGTCTCTTATTTATTGCAGCGTGATTACCGCTTAGCGGCGATCGCGCTTACGAGCAGTGCCATCCTCCATGCGCGACTGGCGCTGGAACATGGAGAAGTGATATGACTCCTTCCGGAAGCTCTCCTCAGCTGGTCGACTCCACTGATCGGCCTCAGCAAGAAGATCGGTCACAAGCTTCGCCAGCTCACGATCATCTCCCGCATATGAGGCGATCCGACGAGCCACCTTCTCAATCACTGCCTGGGCTCGCTCATACGATCCCTCACGGTTGAGCGCAATCGCCCGCTCACGAGCCTCAGCGGCAAAGAGCTGGGCGACCACCCGATCGACCACCCGGTTGCGTGGCTGTGCATCGTTCTCAGCTGAGCCTGCGTAGGTCCAGGCGTACGCCTGCTCCATCAGCACATCACCCGCCTCGTCGCGACCGCTGAGCTCAGCGGTGAGCCCGATCTGCTCTCCCTCGCTGCCGAGCGGCAGGCGGACCCGCAGAACGACCTCGCGCTCCTGGCTCTCGGCCAGATCGCCAAGCGCCACCCGCAGCTCCCCACGGCGCGACTTCACGTCGCCAGCACTGAGCAGCTCGATATCAGCACCCGGCACCCGAATCACCACATGCGCATCGCGCAGGGTGACCTCCAGTGCCTCGCCGATGCACTCCGCGATCGCGGCGCCGATCTGATCAGGGTCACTCGCATATTGCGCTGGCCCGCCGCCGCCATTCGCAATCGCCGACATCAGGGCCTCGTCGAAGCCATCGCCGATGCCGAGCGTTGCGGTGCTCACGCCGCGAGCGCGCAGCTCGGAGGCGTGGCGCGCCAGCGTCGCCGAATCGGTCACGCCCGCATTGGCGTGCCCGTCAGAGATCAAGATCACGCGCCGGACGGTGTCGCCGTCAGCGCCTCCACCGACCTCTTGGGCACCGGTGAGGTAGCCGTCACAGAGATTGGTGTTGGCTCGCGCCTCGATCATCGGGATCGCCACCTTTGCGGTACGACGACCCTCGAGCACTCCTGTCAGCGAGACAGG
>JBBAWJ010000047.1:0-5478 GCA_040397255.1 Candidatus Limnocylindrus sp. | reverse complement strand
CACTGCTTCGCCGATCACTGGGGAACCTCGTCAATAACGCCTATTGAATGGCAGGAGTACCTCGCTGCGGAGTCGGCGCGACCAGCGCTCGGCGAGGTGATTGCCGATGTGAACGGCGAACTCGTCGCCTATCAGCTTACGGGCGCATTCCCGCAAGATAGCAACACCGTTGGCCACGTGCTCTGGGTGAATAATCTCGGCGTGCATCGCGAGCACCGCAACCGTGGACTGGCGCGACTGCTGCTTGAGCGACATCTGATTCGCGCACAGGCAGATGGCTACGAAGGGTCAATGTTGGGGGTGGATGCCGATTCGTTAACTGGCGCGAACAAACTTTATGAAAGCGTTGGATACAAACACCACTCCGGCGCCGTGCGCTACATCTTTGGTGACGCGGAGTTCTCCTAGCGTTCGCTACCCCTTCACGTGCCGATAGCGGCTGGGTGACCATTTTGTGCGGAGCGAACGATCGCATCGATCACTGCGATGTTGCGAGCGCCCCGCTCGCCCGAGATCAGCAGCGGCACCTCTTGGCGCGCCGCTGCTGCTAGGTGCGCATATTGCTGCTCGTACACGTTCTGTAGGGTGAGTGGCTCTGCGACCTCGCCGCCAGAAGTTCTCACCGAAAGTTGGCCAGAGAATGCTCGCCCCCACCACTCACTGCTACTGATGGTGCCGGCATCGCCCGTGATCTCAAAGTCGTTCTCATCGGCCCCCCAGCTCGACGAGAGCTGCACTCGCACGCCGCTTGCACACTCAAGCTCGACGTGCCCGCCGCCAGTGTCGGCGTTTAGGTGAGCGGCAACTACCTGCACGATTGGCCCGAGTAGGCGGGCGGCGGCATCAATCGCGTGCACACCCATGTCGAAAAGTGCGCCGAATTCTGTGACTGTGTCACTCATCGCCGCATCGGCACCACGGCGCGCTGTACCTGGCTCGGCCAAAAACGAGGCGCTGATTCGTACGCTGCGCACCTCTCCAATGGCACCACGGGCCAAGAGTGCACGCGCAGCAACGATTGGCGGTGCCCACTCCATGCAGTGCGCGACGGCCAACATCACGCTGTGCTCACGCGCTGCACGAATCATGTCAGCACAATCGGCACTGCTCAGCGCCATCGGCTTCTCAACAACGACGTGTAGGCCTCGGCGTGCGGCGGCAATCGCTCCCGCCGCATGTGCCTCGTTTGCCGTGACGAGCACCACGCCATCAACGAACGACGTGTCGATCGCCTCAATGGATTGGTAGCTCTGCGGGGCACGGACACGGGCCGCGGCGGCGGCAGCGCGGTCTGCATCGCGGCTGATCACCGCAGCAAGCGCTGACCCCTCGGCGTGACGGAGTGCTGGGGCGATCCAGTCAAGGGCGAAATCACTACTACCGACTAGTGCCCAACGAATTAGTGGCACGCTGGGCGACCCGCCCGCCGCTAGTCTCGGACTGGTGTTTGCGAGACGGAGCGCGTGGCCGAGGCTTCGAGCTTCTCCGCCTGACGCGCGAGCAGCCACAAGAGATCGGCGAGGCGGTTCAGATACGCCAACAGGTGTTCTCCTGGCAGAAGGCCTTCGCGGCCGAGCGTTACGCACCAGCGCTCCGCACGGCGAATGATCGTGCGCGCCAGCTCAATGGCAGATGAGGCCTTGCTCGACCCTGGAATCACGAAGTCTTTCGGGAACTCAATCACCGCTTCAGTAGCGGCGAGCAGTGCGTTGATGCGCGCCAACATCTTCGGTGAGACCTTGGTGCGCCCCTCTTCGAGACGGTTCCATGCGTCGGGATTCGTGGCGAGTTCGGCGCCAATCACAAAGAGGTCGCGCTGGATCGAAAGGATGGTTTCGTCGAGCCCGGCAATCCCCTCGCCGGTGAGGCCGATCAGTTCGGCGCGGGCCATGCCGAGTGCGGCGGTAGCTTCGTCAATGGTGCCGTACGCCTCGGTGCGCACATCGTCTTTTGAGATGCGATCGCCGCCGAAGAGGAGGCCTGTGGTGCCAGTGTCACCCTTACCGGTGGCGACCTTGCTTGCTGGCAGCTTCAGCTCGTCGCTCACCAGGCGAGACCCGCATCCTTCGGATCCCAGCGCTCAGCGAGGAGTGTGACCTTCACCGGATGCTCGAGCACCGATTCGGCCGCCTCTTTCACCTGCGCAAGCATCGAGCCTGCGTATGGGCAGAAGGGTGTGGTGAGAATCATCTTCACTTCGGATTCGGTCTCGCCCACCAGCACCTGGCGAATGAGTGCGAGTTCGACGACATTCATGCCGATCTCGGGATCAACAACAGAACGAAGTGCGTCGAGGATTGCGAGTTCGGTGGCACGCTTCTGCGCATCAAACGGGGTGATTGCGGCGAGAGTCTCTTCGGTCATACGAGGCTCGCCTCCTCTGGTGTGAGCTCTGGGCCCAACAGCGTGCCATCGCTATCGAAGAACACTTCATAGTGTTCGCGATTTGCCACGGCGAATTCAAAGGCGCGTGCGATGCCAACAATGCGTAGTTCGGGCATCTCTTTCAACAGCTGTGCGCCGTCAAACCCCGATGCGCGGAGCTCAAGCAGTCGCCGCACGGTGAGGCGCGTGCCGTACAAGAATGGCTCGCCGTTCATGACGAGCGGATCGGCGTGCACCCACTTGATGGTCATGCTTACGCCCCCTTGTAGATGGCTGCGAGGATGCGGTTGCGCTTGCGTGTGTCGCCACCGAGGCGGCGGTGCCACTTTAGTACAGCGATCCCTTCGAGCAGTGCGCGATCGGCGAAGGCGGCGGCTTCGCCGGCGAGAACTGTTGACACGGCGATACGCACGCCTTCGTAGAGATCGGTGACGTCATCCATAGAGATGCGGCGGCGGCGCCAGGTTGGGGTGCCATGTTCGGTGAAGCTCTTCAGCGGGGTGATGCTGCCAGAGGCGACGCTCTCGGCGAGCTTCTCGAGCACCACCTGGGCATCGCGCATCAGGTGGCGTAGGCCAATGTCGCCGACGCGGTCGCGAAGTTCAGGGTTGCGCTCAACGGCGGCCACGATGGCGCGGCCGGCGAGCTGTTCCCACTGGGCGGTGAGGGGCGCAACGACGCTCGGGAATCCGGCGGTGCGGTCGAGGGGGCGGACGCCGTGCAGTGGGTGACTCATGTGCCTAAGGGTACCATCGCGCCCCACAAGCGAGCCCGCTACCAGATGTCGTCGCCCTCCCCCTTCGCGGGGGTGCGCTTACGGTTTAGGGCGTGATCTTCATGCTTGCTCGCCGCCTTACGGGCGGCATCGATTGCCGCCTGCAGCGCACCGGTGCCGCCAGCTAAGCCGTGCGGCGCCTCGAAGAGATGATCGGGGAGCCCCGCCTTCTCGTCTTTCGCACGCCCCTTCGTTTCACCAAGGAAGGGCATGCCGAGTCGTTCGACCGCATCGAGCGAAGCACGCAGCACCGCACCCTTCGCCGCCACCACGGCGCGCACCTCGTCGCCCTCCTCACCCTCGCTGATCTGGCGACCGCGCAGTGGCTGCGCGATGCGCCCCACGTCAAGCCACGCCTGGTGGTAGCGATCCATCTGCCCCCACGCCGACGAGAGGAGCGCATCACTTGCGGCGAGCCAGGTGTTCAGCGCCGCCCGCGACGGGGAACGCGCAATGCGATCGCCCTGGTCGATCAGGTCTTGCGTCTGGCGAACAAGATCGTCGCGCTTCATGCGCGCCTAACGATCGCCCGTGGCGCGGTCGCTCTTGGCGAAGGCGCTCAGCTCGGCGCGACAGGCGTCGTGCGCCTTGGCCACTTGGCGCTCCAGCCAGCCGGTCATGCGCGAAGAATCTTCAAGTGTCACCACGGCGCCCTGGTCGCCATCTTCCACAATGAAGCCGGTGGTGGTGCGGAAGTCGCTGAACCAGTTCGCCTGCAGCTGCAGCAGCTCGTCGGCCACAACCCTGCGCTCAAAGAGCCAATCGAGGTGCACCGCATTGAGCGCATCGGCAATGTCGGCGAGGCGCTCACGAGTGCCGCGGCTCCGCGCCAGCATCAGCGTTGCCACGCGAACCGCTGTGAACGGCGAGCGCGCCTCGGCAATCACCGGAGGCCATGGGAGCGGAAGGGTCGCGTTGTCAGCCTTACTCATAGTGCGCAGTATCGCACCGCTCACCGAGAAGAGTTAGAGCAGCTCCCCGTGCGCCGCGGCGCTCGGCTCGCCCTCTTTCGGGCGTGCGATTGTGCCGGCTGGGAGCACCTCGAGCGGCTCACGCGCTGTGCCCTCAACGGCGCCACCGATGCCGAGTGGCTGCCACTTCGACGGATCCTGCAGGCGATGTGCCTCGGTGTTGCCGCGGCTATGCATCTCGGCGTGGCCCTTCGGCTCGATCCACATCTCATGGCCGGCGAGCAGACCGAAGATTCCCTCTTGTCCTGGCTCAGGGCGCGAGCTGCGGCAGTCGACGCACTTGGTGGCGTCATGTCGCGTGTAGTGCTCAGGCTCTTCGTAGGTGCTGATGTATCCCTCGTAGTTGCGCAGCACAACCTTGTGGTCGCTGTACGAGATCAGGTAGTTCGGCATCACTGGAATCTTGCCGCCACCACCCGGTGAGTCGATCACGTAGGTCGGCACCGCGTACCCGCTGGTGTGGCCGCGCAGACCTTCGATGATCTCGAGGCCCTTGCCGACAGGTGTACGGAAGTGGCCCGAACCTTCAACAAGGTCGCACTGATAGATGTAGTACGGGCGGATGCGATTCTCGACGAGCTTGTGCACCAGCTTGCGCATGATGTGCACGCAGTCGTTGACGCCCGCGAGGAGCACCGACTGGTTACCAACTGGGATTCCGGCGCGCGTGAGCTTGTCAACGGCGCGTGACACTTCGGGCGTGATCTCCTGCGCGTGATTGAAGTGCAGGTTCATCCAGAGTGGGTGGTACTTGGCGAGCATCTCGCAGAGCTCGTCGTCAACGCGCTGCGGCATGAAGACCGGCACGCGTGAGCCGATGCGAATGATCTCGATGTGCGGAATGTCGCGCAGGCCGCGCAGGATCTTCTCGAAGAGCTTCGGCGCAAGGGTGAGCCCGTCGCCACCGCTGATCAGTACGTCGCGCACCTGTGGGGTGCGGCGCAGGTAGTCGAGCTGCGCCTCGTGATCCTTGCTGTTGAAGTTCTGCGTTGGGTCACCCACGATGCGCGAACGTGTGCAGTAACGGCAGTACGAGGCGCACTGCGTGGTGACGAGCATCAGCACGCGATCGGGGTAGCGGTGCACCAGGCCTGGCACTGGGGAGTGACGATCCTCGCCGAGCGAGTCTTCCATCATGGCGGTGAAGGCCTGCTGCTCTGAGCCGACCGGAATCACCTGGCGACGGATTGGATCATTCGGATCCTTCGGGTCGATCAGGCTGATGAAGTACGGGGTGATGTCGACGCGGAACTTCCCGTCGGCGGAGAGGCCTTCGCGCTCGTCGTCGGTGAGCTCGAGGATCTCGCCGATCTCTTCGAGCGAGTTGACGCGGTTGCTGAGCTGCCA
>JBBAWJ010000046.1:0-5583 GCA_040397255.1 Candidatus Limnocylindrus sp. | reverse complement strand
CTGGCAGCCTTCATGACGCTCCCAGCTGACGCCGTCTTGGCGATCCACTGGAACATCAACGGTGTCGCCGACGGTTTCGCCGGCCGAGAGGCGCTTCTCATCATTCCGGTGACCACGGCACTTGTGGGTGGGCTGCTCTGGCTCGCGCTCCGGTACGACCCGAGGCGCGCCAATCTTGCGCGCAGCGCCGATGCGCTCGGGCTCGTCGTTGTCGCCCTCTCGCTGTTGGTGGCCGTTACGCAGTCGGCCATCATCAACTCAGGATTTGGCGAGGCGGCTCGACTCGATCATGCGGTGCCTGTCGCTGCCGGCGCCCTCTTCGCTATCTTCGGTTACGCCATGCCAAACATTCGCCAGAACTACACGATCGGCGTGCGCCTCCCTTGGACCATTGAGAGCGAGGCGGCGTGGGACGCGTCACATCGATTCATCGGCGGCATCTGGATTCTTGTCGGGGCCGCCACGGCGCTCCTTGGCTACCTTGGCCTTAGTGCAGCGGCAATCCTCACGCTGCTGGTTGGCTTGACGCTGAGTGTGGCTGGGACCGTCTTCGTTGCCTACCGCGTCTATCGTCGCGAGCCGAAGCCGATGCGCGCCAAGCGCCGCCGGTGATCTCCGTCGATCTCCCGTCACCCGCAGCGCTCGAAGCTGCCTCCTCAGCCTTCACCTTCGCCCTCGTCGGCATCGGACTTCTCATTGTCGGGAGCGCCGTTGTAGCAGCAACCTGGGCGCGGTCGCTGAATAGCTGGGCGCTCGGTGGCGTCTCGTTTGTGTTGAGCCAGACCGCACAAGTCGTGACGCTCTTCCTCTTCGGCCCACTCATTGCCGCGTTCACCAGCGCGCCACTGCAAGAGGCGAGCCGCGCGATCATTCTCTCTGCCGCCGCGCGGCGTGTGCGCGACGTGCGACCGAGCGCAGCGTTTGGGTTCGGGCACGGCGCCATTGACCTGTTGACAAGCTCACTGATCCCCACGCTCTCTGCGGTCATCATTCTTGGCGGCGTGAGAGACGGAAGCATCTTCGTTGGGCTGGACGCCGAAGTGACAGAGAAGGTGAATGCAGTTGCGGTCTTTCTCGCCAGCCAAAGTCTTCTCAGTGCCGCGCTACTGATCGTGCAGGGGGCGCTCATGCTTGGGCTTCATGCGCTCCTTACGGCAATCGTGCTTCGCGGTGTGGTTCGTGGCGGTGGTGCGCGCGCGATTGGCCTCGGACTCCTCCTAGCGATCGCCATCCATACGCCGGTCGCCGTGGTGCGCACCCTCTTCCCGTTGGCAACAACGCCAGTACTTCTTGGAGCGCTCCTGGTCGCCGCACTCGTCTATCGACGAGGCCAGGGTGCTATGGCGGAGTCACCGGCGTCTCAGTAGGAGATTCGGTCGGCGCATCGGTTGGTGGGATCGATGGCGAATCGCTCGGCGTCTCACTCGCTGGTGGCGTAGGGCTCGGGCTCGGCAACACATACCCCTCCGGTGGTGTGAGCAAATCGCATGCGGGTCCAATCACCCGCTCTCCGCCGTTCTGGCGGTTCCATAAGAAGATGCGCGGAACCTGTGCGCTGCAAACGATCTCGTAGGCGAGATCCTTACCAACGTAGCGCCAGTGCCACGCCTCAGCCCCGTAGCAGCTCAAGGCAACCTTGGCTGAACCCGCTGGATACGAACGCACGAATCCGAACTTATATGCGTTCGCTTCAAGCCAGAGAGCGGTTGCCGATGTAGGAAATTTCGGGTTACTCCATGAAACCCCAGTAAGGCTCCCAAGATCGACGGTCGTGCCCAGCTGATGCTCTGAGTGCCCGGGAACCGCACTGTATTTGCGCGCCTGCTGCAACCCAGACTTGGCCACCCACTTTGCAAATAGCTGAGCCTGCGCCGCATACGAGCGATACGCAGAGAGAATCTTCAAAGAAATCTTGCTCACCTTTGCCTCGGTGAACATTGCGCTGAGCGCATCGGCCGCCTCACCCTTGAGCAGGTAGCCACCTTTCGGGCTCACCTTGCCGAGCCAAGTGACTGCCACAAGGCTAGTTGGCTTGTAGCTCGACGAGAGGCGATACATGGGGTCTAGGATGGCAGTGGCCCACTGGCTTGTGCGCCAGCCCTTTGTGGTGACCGCTCCTTGGATGCCGATCGACGTGCGCGTGATGATGATCTTGCGCGTGTTGATCTCGGAGCAGGCGGTGATTGGCGGCACCTCAACCGTTTGTGGGGCAACGCCCGCCGCTACGACCCCACCCCCTGGGAGGGCGGCTCCAAGGACGGAGGCCCCAAGGATCAGCGCGAGTAAGGGCAGGGCGCGCATCAGGGGCCGGGGGTGGTGAGCACGGTTCATGGCGATAGTTTGGCGCATTCTCATCTTCAACAAAGAAGGCGTTAATGCGCGAGGCGCACCATGAGGGGGAACGAGGCAGATGACCTCGGGAATTGGGAAGGAGCCATGTATGGCACGAACCGTAAAGCTCGCTCCAACAGAGAGGCAGATCGTTGCCCCGTCACGCTTTAGCGGAATTCGCAACAACCTCCCGGCCATCTTTGGTGCTGCGGCCCTTGTGGCTGCAGGCGCTCTTGCCGGTACGGCTCTCGCGAACGGTGGCCCTGACGGTCGAGATGGTCGCGACGCTGGGCGAGGCGCGGAAGCCCGCATGGAGATGGAGCGCGACCACATGCGTGGCGACATGGGCCGAGACGGCGATCGACGTGGCGACAGGCATCGAGGTCCAGGCGGTCCACGGACCGGCGCAGACCTCACCGGAGCCGTCACCAGCGTGAGCCCAACCGAACTCTCGATCACGCTCGCTGACGGTACGACCAAGACGGTCGTGCTCAACAGCGAGAGCCAGTACTTCACGAAGACGGCGGGCACCACTGCCGACGTGGCGGTTGGTTCCTATGTGCTCGTTCGCGCTGAGAAGCCCGCTGACGGTGCAGTTAGCGAAGCTGACGGCATCGCCGTTCTAGCGACCGGACTTACCGATGCACACGTTCACCTCGGCCGACCTGCGAAGGTCACCGCCGTGAACGGCAACACGCTCACCCTTGAGATGACGACGCGTCGCGGAGTCAAAACGATCATGGTCACGATCGGCGCGGACACCGTGTTCAGCAAGATTGCGACCGCAACGAACGCCGACCTTACGGCCGGCGACAGCGTGGTTGTGGACATGGGCCGAGAGGCGGCAGCCGCTGAGTCGGTGCTCATCGTTAAGTAACGAACGCACTTAGTTTTCGCGCGACGCCGCTGGTGGTCCTCCTGCCAGCGGCGTTGTTGCGCCCGCAGACAGAGCCTTGGGTTTAGCGCTTACCTTTTGCGGAAGCGACGGGCCGGAGTAGTGAAAGCACGACGGACCCACCGAGAATAAGCACAACAACCCCCAAGCTTATGGCTGGATCAATGTGCACATCAACCTCAGGGATGATGGCATGCACGATCGGCAATGCCATCTTGGCGCCAATAAAAATCAGGACAAACGCAAGGCCAGACGATAGGTAGTGGAATCGATCCTTGGCATCGGCGAGCAGGAAATAGAGCGAGCGCAATCCAAGAATGGCAAACGCATTTGAGGTGAATACCACAAACGGATCTTTCGTAATGCCAAAGATTGCGGGAATTGAGTCTACGGCGAAGATCAGGTCAATGATGCCGATGACGACGATTGCCAAGAAGAGTGGCGTCCACATCAGCTTGCTGCCATGGCGAACTCTGAACTGGTCCGAATCGAAATCATTGCTGACATGCACGAAGCGACGGGCAAAGCGAATCGCCCCAGGCTCACCGTCACCCATCACGTGTCCACCGCTGCGGAGCATCTGGATTCCGGTAAAGAGTAGGAAGACCCCAAACCCGTAGAGCACCACCTCGAAGCGCTCAACAAGCGCGGAGCCGACGAGGATCATGCCGAAGCGCATGATGAGCGACATGATGATCCCGAAGATGAGCGCCTTCTGCTGGAGGCGCTTCGGCGTCTTGAGGGCGGCAAAGATCATCGTGAAGACAAACACATTGTCAATGGAGAGGGAGTACTCAATCAGGTAGCCGGTGAAGAACTCGGTGGCCGTTTGGGCCCCCTTATTGAAGAAGACAATGACGCCGAAGACGATCGCCGAGGCCACCCAGATCGCGGTAAAGGTCAGAGCCTCTTTTGGGGGGACGACATGCGAACCCTTGCGGCGTAGCCAGAAGAGGTCGATGAAGAGGGCGAACCCGACGAAAGCAACAAAGCCAGTAAGGAGAATCGGATCCAAGGTGCCTCCATCGCTGACGAGGCGTGTGCCTCAGCGAGGTAATGGTAGCGGAGGGGGGTTAGGAAGCCCACCTCCGTTTAGGCTCGGGTGAGACCGCCGTTCGCAGCGTTGAGCGTATAAGAGCGTGCGCAGGCGCCGCAGCTGAGCGTGGTCCCCTCGCTAGGCAGTCGAGTGCCGCAGTCGCAGACCCAGCCGATGCGCTTTGCGGGGCTGCCGACGACGAGGGCACGAGGCGGAACGCTGCGTGAGGCGACCCCACCCGCACCGACCATGCAGTAATCGCCAAGGGTGATCCCGGCCACGATCACGGCACCGGCTCCAATGGAGGCGCCCTCGCCCACGTGGATCGGGCTCACCACCCAGTCGCTGGCGGCGGCGAGACCGCCGTCAGGCGTTTGGGCACGCGGGAAGCGGTCATTGGTGAGGATCGCGTTGGGGCCAATGAAGACACCGTTGCCGGCGGTGACTCCGTGATAGACGAGCGCGAGGTTCTGCACCTTGCAGCGATCGCCGAGCACCACGTCGGCGTCAATGAAGGCGCCACGCCCGATGATGCAATCGGCGCCGATCTTCGCACCGCGTCGCACAACAGCGCCGCCCCAGACCTTGCTGCGCGCGCCAATGGTTGCACCATCTTCCACAATTGCCGTTGGATCAATGAACGCCGTTGGATCAATCATTGGGCAGCGACTCCGTCTGGTCGGCCGAAGCCGATGCGCTTCGCGCCAGCTGGCATGGTTGCACCAGCGCAGGCGTTGCGACCATCAATCAGCACCTTGAGTCCTGGGAAGAGCGTGGCAAAGTCCATCGTGCGGTAGGCGGCGTCGGCGGTCGCAACCACCACGGCGCTGACCTGCGCATTCGCGGTGCCGTCCCACGGCGTCATGTACAGCGCGGCGACATCGTCGGCGCTCAAGAGTGGGTCGGCACCAAGAACGGTTGCACCACGGGCGCGCAGCACGTCGGCCATCAGTGGCCCCCGCGCATGCGCCAGCTCGCGCACACCTTCACGATAGGTAAGTCCGAGTACTGCAACCGTTGCTCCGCTGAGTACACCAACCGTGGAAGCAATCGCATCGGCGGCGCGCTCTACCTGCCCATCGTTGACGGAGCGCGCGGTCTTGATCAGCTCAAGATCGCCGTCGGTCGAGAGGATCATGCGCGGATAGACCGGAATACAGTGCCCACCAACACCGATGCCAGGCTCATGAATGTGCGAGTACGGCTGCGAATTCGCAGCGCGAATCACTTCGGAGAGATCAATGCCGTGTCGATCGGCGACGCGAGCGAATTCGTTGGCGAGGGCGATGTTCACGTCGCGATAGGTGGTCTCGGCGAGCTT
>JBBAWJ010000045.1:0-5820 GCA_040397255.1 Candidatus Limnocylindrus sp. | reverse complement strand
ATGACCACAGCAACAGAACGCCCCCCCCTGACGCCACGCCAGCAGGACGTGCTGATGTGGATCTCGGGCTACATCGACACGCATGACTACCCGCCGACTGTGCGGGAAATCTGCAACCACTACGGGTGGACGACGCCAAACTCGGCGATGTGCCACCTGCGGCCCATGCGGAAGAAGGGCTACGTGACGTGGGTTGACGGCTGCTCGCGGACGCTGCGAGTGATTGGCGGTGACGCATGAGCGACGAAGGCTGGGTCTTTCACGGCTCTCCTCGCGACGTCGTGGCTGCGCTGATGCAGCGTGCGTGGGACGACGACACGAGCGACGACGACCGGATTCTGTTGGAGACGGCAGCGGAGACGCTGGCGGACTCGCTGGACAGGAACGTCAGGCTGGCGCAGGTCATTGAGAAGTCGGGGGTGGGGCTGTGAGGTACGCAAGCGTGTGCGACGGCATTGGAGCGGCGCACGTCGCCTGGCAACCGCTGGGCTGGGAGTGTGCATGGACTTCAGAGATTGAACCGTTTCCGGCTGCGGTAGTTGACCACCACTGGAAACTGAAGAACGTCGGCGACATGACCAAACTTACGGAGGAGCAGCTTCACCATGAAGGACCGATTTCTCTTCTCGTCGGAGGAACTCCGTGTCAGTCGTTCTCCGTCGCAGGGCTGCGAAAAGGATTGGAAGACCCGCGTGGCAACTTGGCCCTCCGATTCACTCAGCTTGTTGGAGTCTTGCGGCCCACTTGGGTGGTCTGGGAAAACGTCCCCGGCGTCTTGTCGTCGGCAGGAGGACGGGACTTTGGCACCTTCCTCGGGGCGTTGGGCGAACTCGGGTATGGGTTCGCCTACAGGGTTCTTGACGCTCAATGGTTTGGAGTCGCCCAGCGCCGTCGCCGTGTGTTCGTTGTCGCACACGCTCGAGATTGGCGTCGTGCCGCAGCGGTACTTTTTGAGCGCGAAAGCGTGCGCCGGGATAATCCGCCGAGCCGAGCGAAGGGGCAAGGAGCTACCGCCGCAGCTTCAAGCGGCACTGGCGGCGGTAGCATCGTCAACGCCGTCTGCTCCAAACGGAGCAAGGGAACCGGCGGCCCAGCCGGTGACGAGTGCCAAAACCTCGTCGCCTTCCACCACACCCAAGACCCGATCAGCAGCCAAGACGGCCTAGTCCACTGTCTCGGAACCGGCTCAAGCGGCGGGTGTGCGACGGCGGCGGTGGCCTTCACGCACAGCGGCTACAGCAACAAGCCCGCTTGGATCACTGGCGACCGTACTGACTGCCTGCCGTCCAGCGGACATGGCGATAGCAGCCATCAAGGGATTGGTGTGATGCAGCCGCTTGGCGTCGATTTTCAGAACTGCGCCAACACTGGCGACGTATCCGGCACGCTCATGGGCGAGGCCCAGAAGAAGGGCGGAGAAGCTGGGCACGGCGTGATGCAGCCGGTGGCGTTCCGCGAAAACCAGCGTGCAGAGGTTGAATACGTCGATCCTCCGCATGCGTTGGCAAGCGGAGGCGGAAAGCCTGGACAAGGCTACTGCGGCGTCCAGATCGGCATGGCTGTTCGTCGCCTGACGCCGCGCGAGTGCGAGCGGCTCCAAGGCTTCCCCGACGATTACACGGCGATCATCTACCGCAACAAGCCAGCCGCAGACGGGCCGCGCTACAAGGCTCTCGGCAACTCAATGGCTGTGCCTGTGATGCGCTGGATCGGTCAACGGATTGCAGAGGTTGATAGCGTGTCAGGAGACAACGCATGACCACTGAAAACCTCGCCATGCTGGCCGTTGGACAAATCATCGCTGCGGGCATGTTTGCCCTCGGCGTGTTGGTTGGATGCTCTCTACGAAAGGATGCGAAGGATGACTACAGCGACGAAGGAACGACGAAAGACAAAGGGTGGCACGACACTGTCGGCACCGGCACTCAAGGCGGCGCTGACCGCAGTGGCGGCAGCAGTGCCGGGAAAGAGCGTGCGGCCCATTCTCCAGAACGTGCTCCTATCGGACGGAGTTCTGTCTGGGAGTGACGGCGAGGTGCGGATTGACGTGGAAATAGACGCCCCCCTTGGCATCAATTTCCTGCTGCCGAAGGACCGCTTCGCCGCCATCTTGAGGGAGTTCAAGGGCGATGAAATCACGATCACGCCTGACGAGACGTCATGCGTTATCAAGGCCGGCAGGGGCGAATGGACGCTGCCAACGGAAGACGCTGGCGAGTACCCGTCTTGGGACGTTGTCTGTGCGAAGCCGATTACTCGTATGCCAGCCGATCAGTTTGTGCGTGCCGTGAAAGGCGTCGTATTTGCCTCAGACAACGAGTCGAGCCGCTACGCACTTGGCGCTGTGTTGATTGAGGTTCAAGGAGACTCTGTTTCGTTTGTGGCGACAGACGGAAGACGTTTGGCTTGTGTGACGTCCGAAAGAAGGCAAGTTGAGTCCACCGACGACACTCAGACTCTTGTTCCTTGCGGCGCTCTTTCCAAGTGCTTGCGGTTGCTGCCAAAAAAGAAAACTAGCAAGGTTGCTGAAGAAGAGGATGACGACAATCCATCGGAATACGACTGCGGATCTCTGGCCGTCCAGATTGAGGCGACATTCAAGGAAGTCGTTTTCACAATTGGACCGATAACGAAAGACGCTGTTCAGCCTGCGAAAGTTGTTACAGCTCGTTTACTTGAAGGACGCTTCCCGAGGTGGCGCGACGTCATTCCCGAGCGTCATGCCAAATCCACGACGGTCAGCCGTGCGGACCTGCTCGTAGCGACAAAGTCGGCAGAAATTGTGGCTAGCGAAGAGAGCAAGGGCGTGAAGTTCGTATTTGGTGACGATGTGATTGAGCTTCGAGGTCAAAGCTCAGAGAATGGTACAAGCAAAGTCGATTGCCCGGTCTCGGAAGCCGGCACCAAGGCGACGACCAAACTTGACCCGCTATTCGTGAAGCAGTGGCTGAACGGAATCGACAGCGAGGCACAGCCACACGTCCAAATCGAGGTGGTGGACGCTCAGTCTGCCGTCATTCTTCGTTGTGGCGACAACACGGGCGTCATCATGCCACTGGCAGAGGACGCATGATGGCAAGTGGACGTGAGATTGAGTATTGCGCTCTCACGCTGCATCGGCTGTGGGCGAGCGGCGCTTCCTACATGGAAATCGCCGCCGCCCTCGGCTGCTCGCAGTCTTACGTGAGCACGCTGAAGGACAGGCACAAGCTGCCGAATCGTCAGAAGGCGACGAAGGACATCCTCGCCGACGACCCGACTCCTGAGCAGATTGCCGAGCGTGCTGCGGAATGTCGAGCACGGCGGGTGCAGCCAGAGCCGAAAGGCGAACGCTACAGCGTGCCTCGGTATACGTGGACTGGAACTGGCTTTCGGGCGGTATCGTGATGCCGATGCGAAAAGAGAAAAAGACTCGACGGCAAAAAAGGCCCCCCCCGGTAGCGCAGCCCGGCGAGGGATATACGCCTCGCACGACGACGCAGAAGGCTGCCCTGGATGTGATTGATCGCAACGCCATCACGTTCGTTCTCGGGCCGGCAGGAACCGGGAAAACGCATCTGGCTAGCGGCTACGCTGTGCAGCAGCTGCTTGGCGGTGCCGTTGAGAACATCGTCATCACTAGGCCGAGCGTGGCTACGGAGCAACTCGGGTATCTGCCGGGTTCAGCCGAGGAAAAGGTTGGGCCGTACCTTGTGCCGTTTTTTGACGCCATCGAGCGGATTGCTGGAAAGCGTGGGCACACGAAGGACCGCGAGCGAGTCGGCGCGGCAGTAAAAATAGCCCCCCTGGCCTATTTGCGTGGCAGGACGTTTCATCGCAGCATCATGATTTTCGATGAGGCTCAGAACGCTACCTTTTCGCAGCTGAAGCTGTTTCTGACTCGCATCGGCACCGGCTCGAAAATCATCGTCACTGGAGACGCTGACCAGAGCGACTTGCCACGAAGTGAGCGACGTCTGATTGACGTCATGCAGCGTCTTGCTGCCATCAAAGGCGTTGGCGTCGTGGAGTTCAAGGCCAGCGACATCGTGCGGCACCCGATTATCGAGAACGTGCTCAAAGAGTTGGAACGCTGATTCGCTTGACGCATCGCATACCGTGAGTTCCATGCAGCCGCACAGAGCGGCTAGCGTCACGGAGGATTTGCTATGCGTTTTGCTCTTTTGGCTCTTGTGCTGATGTGCTCGCCGGTCGTCGCCGAGACGAACATCTACGCCAGGCGGGTCAACATCTCGTCGGCACAAGACCACGCACTGGTGCTCGCCAGACGTGGCACGCTGGTTCACAGCCACTGCAACCAGACGGAAGGGATCGGAACGGGTTCGACGCCGGAGGCGGCCCGGCGCAACTGCTGCTTCTTTGGCCGGAAGGTCATCGTTGACGAAGGCGTGGCGTATTCGCCGACCGCTCGCAAGTGGTTCGCCGTTATTCGCTATCGGTGAACACATGACGCAGGAACTCATACGCATGGAGTTTCTCGGCGGCCCACTGGACGGAGCCATCAGGCCCGTCCCTGTGGGCGTCGAGGCTTTGCCGCTGGCCGATGGGCTTGTGATTCACCTCTACACGATCGACGAGATTTACACAGGCCACGGCGTGCGTCAGGTGATGAAGCACACGAAGATCCTCAACGTGGGAAGCGAGCGGAGGAAGTGAGGCCAATCACGTTTACCGTGCTGGGCGATCCAGTGCCGCAGCCTCGCGTCAGAGTCAGCACACGCGGCGGATTTGCTCGGGCGTACACGCCGAAGAAGCACCCAATCAACGACTATCGCGACGCTATATCGCAAGCTGCGATAAAGGCAATGGGCGAAGCAGAGCCGACGAGCGAATGCGTCAGCGTTGTTATCGATGCAGTGTTCGGACGACCGAAGTCGCACATGAACAAGCGTGGCGTGAAGCCGACAGCACCGAAGTTGCCAAGGCCAGATTGCGACAACATCGCAAAGGGAGTGCTCGATGCGTTGGCGCTCATCGTGTGGCTTGACGACACACAAGTGCAGAGGCTTGTCGTTGAGAAATCGTATGGCGATGAGGCGAGAACGACGGTGCGAATTCAGTAGGAAAAACGTCGCGAAAAACGACGAAAAAGCCTAGAAAACAAGCACCAAACGCACTTCATATGCGAAAAACACGGGAAAAACAGCGTTTTTGCAAAATGCTACACCCTGCCAAAGTGGCAAAAAACATAGGTTCTTTCGCCGATTGTTAGGGGCTGCGACCCGCACGATGTGGCAAGCATTATTTTTTCGTTTAGCCAAGCCATTCTGGCGGTTTTCGCATGAAGTCTGACGCCGCCAAAGCAGCAGCCCGGTATGCAGACATCAAGTCGCGGACGGGCGAGAGGAACCGTCGAGCGTCTGCCGCTGGCCGCGACATCGGCAGCATTCCGCCGGTCAAGAACGCCAAGCGACGCGACTCCTGCCGGTCGTCCTTCCGGCTCTTCTGCGAGACGTACGGTGCCGAGTCTTTCCCGCTGGCGTGGTCTGCTGACCACCTGACGGCTATTGCCAAGATTGAGGCTGCTGTGCTGCGTGGCGAGTTGTTCGCCTTCGCTATGCCTCGTGGCTCGGGCAAGAGCACGCTGTCTATCTGGGCTTGCATGTGGGCCATGCTCTACGGGCACCGCTCGTTCGTGATGCTCATCGGTTCTGACCAAGCGATTGCGTGCCAGATGCTCGACACGCTCAAGAGCCACCTAGAGCAGAACGACTTGCTCGCCGAGGACTTCCCGGCGGCGTGCTATCCGGTGCGGGCGTTGGAAGGCATCACGGCTCGCGTGCGTGGGCAGACGTGCGAGGGCGAGCCGACGCACATGGG
>JBBAWJ010000044.1:0-6109 GCA_040397255.1 Candidatus Limnocylindrus sp. | reverse complement strand
CGGCGAAGAAGGCCGTTGCGAAGAAGGCCCCAGCCAAGCGCAAGAAGCGCAAGGCAGTGAAGAAGGTTGCCAAGAAGGCTCCTGCCAAGCGAAAGGCCAAGCGCAAGACGGCGAAGAAGGCCGTTGCGAAGAAGGCCCCAGCCAAGCGCAAGAAGCGCAAGGCAGTGAAGAAGGTTGCCAAGAAGGCTCCTGCCAAGCGAAAGGCCAAGCGCAAGACGGCGAAGAAGGCCGTTGCGAAGAAGGCCCCAGCCAAGCGCAAGAAGCGCAAGGCTGCGAAGAAGAAGTAACTTTTAACGATCCGTCGAGGATCGTTCGAGAGGCGTCCAGGGCAACCTGGGCGCCTCTCTCTTTTTCCCCGCATACTTGACCGCATGACCCGACCAATTGTTGTCAGCGACATGGATGGCACCCTCACCACCGCTGAAACCTGGCGTGGCGTGCACCAATGGATTCGCGCGAACTACCCAAGTGCCGCCGCGAGCCGGTTCATTACCGTTCGATTACCAATTGTCTTCCTCGCCCGCAGTGGCCTCATGAACAAGGAGCGTTTCCGCGCCCGCTGGCTCGAGGATCAGACCAAGTTGCTACGCGGTTTGCCTGCCGAGCAGCTCGCCGTCATGGGGGAGTGGGTGGTGGAGCATCTGCTCTGGCCAGCCCGACGCGTCGAAGCCGTCACCGCAGTGCAGGCAACACTCGCCACGGCACAAGCGATCGACCCAACCACCGAACTGGTTCTTGCCACGGGTGGCTACCAGCCGATTGCCGCAGCCTTCGCGCGCCGGCTTGGCGCCACCATCGCGCTCGGCACCCCATTCGAAGTCGCCAATGGAATCTCAACAGGCAAACTCGCCGCGCCGACGCAATCGGGCGAAGAGAAGGCACGGGCGGCACTCGCCTGCGCCGACGGTGGTCGTATTGTGGCCGCCTTCGGCGACACGGCGGCCGACATCCCGCTGCTGAAACTGGCGGAGCGCGCCGTGGCGGTGGCTCCTGACAGCGCACTTGCCCTCGAAGCCGCCCGCATGGGCTGGGAGCGCCTCGGCTAGCGTTCAGCGGGTGATTCTGGGATACTCGCGCTCGGTCTCGGAGAGGTCGCATAGAGGTCTAGTGCAGCGGTTTGCTAAACCGCCACGTGGGGTTTTCCTGCGTCGAGGGTTCGAATCCCTCCCTCTCCGCCAGCCGTTGTACGCTGCACATCGCAGATGCGCCCGTAGCTCAGTGGATAGAGCGTTAGGTTGCGGACCTAAAGGTCGTGGGTTCGAGTCCCGCCGGGCGCACCATTTCCCCTCCCTCCTTATAGTTAACCCATGAGTCGCGTTGCCGTTCTCGGGTTAGGCACCATGGGCGCCCCTATTGCTGGGCACCTCGCCGCCGCTGGACACAGCGTGCAGGCGTGGAACCGCGGCACGCACCGCACCGCACCTGCAAGCACGACGCAACACACATCACTAACGGATGCCCTCACCGGCGCCGACGCCGTGGTGCTCTCTGTCTCCGACACGCCCGATGTCGAGGCACTGCTGCTCGGAACACCGGGCCAGCCTGGCGCCATTGATCTGTTGAAGTCGGGCGCAATCATTATTGACACCAGCACGATCGCCCCGAGCGCCACGCGCGAGATGGGGGAGCTGCTCGCCAAGAAGGGCATCCTGATGGTTGATGCGCCCGTGAGTGGCGGCAGCGAAGGTGCCCAGAAGGGGACCCTCACCGTCTTCCTCGGCGGCACCCCCGAAGCGGTCAGCGCAGCGCTCCCTTATATCGAGACGTTCGCCAAAACGATTACGCACCTTGGCCCACTCGGTTCGGGGCAGGTTGGCAAGGCGGTCAACCAGATCGTGATTTCTGGAACGTACCTCTCGCTCGCTGAGGGGATCCTGGTGGGGCAGAAGGCCGGCCTCGACCCACAAACCCTCGTCACCGCATTGAGCGGCGGATCGGCGCACTCGTGGGCGCTCGAGAAACGCTGGGAGCGCATGGCGAACGACACCTACCCACTCGGCTTCAAGGTGTCGCTGCACCGCAAAGACCTCGGCATCGCCATCGGCCTTGCCGACGAGCTGAACGTGCCGGTGCCCACCGCGATGCTCGTGGCGCATCTTGAAGATGAGCTGATCAAGACGGGCCACGGTGATGAGGACGTCTCGGCGCTTGCGCGACGCCTGCGCGACATTGCCAACGAGATCGACCCGGCGTGAGCGCTGAGCGCGACGCCGTCCTCTCCGCGCAGTACGTCGCCCTCACCACCTATCGCCGCGACGGCACCCCCGTCACCACTCCCGTGTGGGCGGCGGCAGAGGGCACAAGCCTTTATCTGTTTAGCAATGCCAAAGCGGGCAAGGTGAAGCGCCTGCGCAACAGCAGCCGCGCCGCCGTTGCCCCCTGTACCGCAATCGGCAAGCTCACCGGCGCACAGCTCCCGGCCGAAGCGTTCAACCTTGCTAGCGACCAGATGTCGAAGGTGTGGCGGCTCCTTACGAAGAAGTACGGCATGGCTGTACGCCTCTTTATTGCCTACGACCGTGCCCGCGCACTCCTGCGCATGCAGCCCAGCGCTGGCATTGAGGTTCGGCTCACCCCTTAATCGGCTATTCTCCGCCGTGGAAAGGTGGCCGAGTGGTTGAAGGCACCGCTCTCGAAAAGCGGCAGGTTAATAGCCTCGTGGGTTCGAATCCCACCCTTTCCGCCACCGATTGATCGGCGCAGCGCGAACGGTCATCACGGAGAGGTCGCCTAGTGGTCTATGGCGCCGCATTGGAAATGCGGTTCGGGAGCAATCCCGTCGAGGGTTCGAATCCCTCTCTCTCCGCCAGCTCTCCCCGCACGAAACGCCACCTTCCCGAGATTTGGCTCCGTCTCTTCGTCGACCCCGTTTTCGGCGCTGGGTGGAGGATTGGGTGGAGATAGTTCCTCGGCAGGGGACTGCAGCACCCGGTCCAGCGCATCGCCAACGATGCGGGTGGTGGACATGGCGTAGTGCTTCATCGTCGTCGCCGCGTCGGAGTGTCCTAGTGCCATCTGGATCGTCGGTACCGCTTCATGGGCCTCACCAAGCGCCGTCGCCATGGAGCGACGCAGATCGTGGAGTCGCAGACCCTTCGGTAGCCCCGCCTTGCGCTTGATGCGCTGGAAGGTGGAGCGAATGGTGTTCTCCGATGGCGGCAGTCCATCACCGCGATCAAAGAGCCATTGCGACAACTCTCCAGCCGCTACGCCCCGCGTAGCAGCCCGCTGGGCCGCATCTCGTGCAACCTGGGGCAGAATCACGCGTCGACGCGAGCTACGCGTCTTCAGGGGCTTACGGGTGGGGTGTGGCGTGCGCGTTGCACTTGCCTGCACATTCGCCTCTCGCCCGTCAGCAATGATCTCGCCACGCTCAAGCCCCCGAACCTCGTTGAGTCGCAGGGGGACAGCGGCGAGAAAGATCAGGAGGTCACGTACAGCCGAGTCCGGCTCGGCCAGAAAGAGCGCCACAGTTTCACGTGGGTCAACCACCGGGTAGTCGCGTGGTGTCTCATCAGGGGCAATCTTGAGTCGAGCGCACGGGTTCCGGTCGATGGCACCTTCCGCGATTGCGTCATTCATCGCAGCAGAGAGCGTCGCAATAGCTCGGCGGACCGTCGCAGACCGCAGCCCAGACTCCCTGAGTCGGACTACGAGCGTCTGAAGGTGCGAGCGGCTGATGCGATCCAGTGGGGTGCCCTTCAGGTTCGGACCGAGATGGCGGATGATGTCGCCGCGATAACGCTCAACCGACTTGACCGACACATTGGCCGCCCGGCGGACCAACCACTCCTCGAGGTACTGCTCGATAGGCTGATCACTCTTGGGAATCGATCGAATGCGCCGGGTAGCCTCTTCTTGCCAGGCCGCTCCAGCCTCGCGGGCGGTCGCTCGCTTGACGACCACGCGGGCACGACGCCCGTCTGGGAGATTGACCGTGCCGTCACAACACCAGGCAACCTTTTGGCCTTGTAGTCGATACGCCCGTGGGGTCTTCAGGTAGCTCATCAGTCCTCCTCCTCACTTCTTCCCTTGACGAATGCGTCCAGATCTTGAGGCCAGTAGCGCACGAGCCGATCGGTCATATGAATAGTTCTTAGCCGCCCGCTTTGCGTCAAGGTGTCCAGAGTCTTAACAGAGATGCCGAGAGCTGCAGCGGCCTCCTGACGGTTCAGGAGCCCGTACTGCCCACGGTTTCGTGATGCCTTGGTTCGCGTAACTGTTTCCATACAGAGCGGTGTAGCAGATCCCAAAACGGGCCCAAGAGGGGTTTTCCACAAATCACGGGGTCTTGGCATTTCTGGGGTTACCGTTCCCCCGCCTCTGGGGATAACCCCCCCCCATTTTTCAGGACGGAGCCTGGCTGACCATCCCGCAGCAGGTGAATGCACACATTGTGTACCTCGTGACCCCCCTTGTGCCTGTTGGCGCGGCACCAAAAGTGCTATTTTTGAAAAATGCTCATGAAGGCGCGCATCGTCCTAGTCGCCTTGATCCTTATGGGGGGCTATGCCGCTAGGCCAGAAACTGCCAATGCGTCAACCTATTTAAACAACTACAAGGTCCGAGTGACGATCGACGGCGTGGTGGCAACTGGAGGCCAAGTCAACTGGACTAATTACCGTCTCAAAGGTAGTAGTTTCGTTACGGTCTCCTCCACAGGCTACGCAGTCTTTCCTAGGATTGTTCGAGAAGCGGACCTAACCATCCAGGGTATCAAGATAAAAGGTCCGCACTATTCCACGACCAATAGCATGGCGAGCCTAAATGTTGTACCTGGGGTTATCCCAATCATTGACTTTGTCTATTACTACGGAAGTGATTACCTCGCGCCTGCGCAGTATGCGGCCGAAATGCCTGATGGGACTCGAATTCCTGGCGTAATCATATCTTCCGGCGCTTGCTATAACGTGGAATGGAAAGATGAAACAGACATGTTTGGACCTCGCTGGACAGGTGACTTTGTCAACAATTGCGTCGGAGCGCCCAAATCTGTCACAAACGGACTCGGAATCGCGACTCACTATGCACTGGAGCCAGAATCGGACAATACGCAGGCTACCTTTACCGATGGTCTGATTGACCAGGTCATCACTGAAACAGTCACAGGTTGGTCGACGTTGGTAGTGCCCGCAGCCAACTCGGGGCAGCCGTTTACGCTGACAGATATCGCAAGTCAATTTGCCCCAGATTCTTGGGGTTGCGACATTTGGGGCGACGAAGAGTGTGACACCGCTTGGACCATGGCAGCCATTCTCGCCAAGTGGGACCAAATTCAACCAGGGGTAACTCACACTGAAGCTGACGTAGTGCCAGGGGTTGAGATCCCAGTCCGGACTGGACCGCCGACTTTTGTATTTGAGCAAATGCCCGTCATAGACCTGACCGCTGTGGCGGAAACTGTCAACTACGGGGCCGCCAAAACAATCACTGCCACCGCTCGCAATGCCAACGGCAGTCCGATTTCTGGCCGCTCTCTCACACTAAGCGCATCTGTGAGTGGCGCCTCGGCCAGCTGCTCCGGTCGCAAGACAACAGCCACCACAAACAGTGCTGGCCGTGCGACCTTCAAGGTGTGCCCAGTGAAGACTGCCACCTGGTCAGTTGACGGCCGCGCGATCGTCGGCTCTGCAGGCGTGAGACTCACCGTGCAGCTGACACCTACTGCTCCTCGTACCTTGGTGGGTACCCCTAAAACCCGCTCCGTGTCGCTCGCCTGGGTTGCACCGGTGAAGGCGAACGCAGGTTCCGTAACGGACTACATCGTTCAGTACCGCCTCCAAGGCGCCACCACCTGGATCACCTTCCGTGACGGCACATCAACTGCCCGCAAGGCCACCGTCACTGGTCTCACGTCAGGCCAGATTTACGAATTCCGTGTCGCCGCGAAGAACAAGTCTGGGACCGGGACTTGGTCAGACGTAGTGCTGGGTACATCAAACTAGCGGGTGGAGCTTTGGGTGGAGCCACAGATGCTCCAGGATTCCCTAGGATTCCTCCAAACACCTGCATCTGACCTCAGGACTCTCTACGAATCCCTCTGTTCCCTCTTCAGGGTCCAATTGGAAATGCGGTTTGGGGGCAACCCCATCGAGGGTTCGAATCCCTC
>JBBAWJ010000043.1:1180-6462 GCA_040397255.1 Candidatus Limnocylindrus sp. | reverse complement strand
AACCCTTGACCTCTTGCATGCCATGCAAGCGCTCTACCAACTGAGCTATAGCCCCGAGGGGGGCGAGTGTATCAGGCGACCCCGACTCAGCTCCTCGTGGCGCCTCGTGCAGCGCCTCGTGCGGCAAGGGGGAGGAGAAGCAGCGAGAGGGCGACGAGGGCGAGCCCACCAGCGAACGGGGTCACCCCGATCACCGCGGTCGCGACGAGGCCGCCCAAGATCGGGCCGGCCGAGATCCCTACGTCAAACGCGGTGTTGAATGCACCATTCGCTCGACCGCGCTCCTCGGGAACGCTGGCAATGGCGATGGCCCCAGCCGCAGCCGGAAAGATCAACCCGTAGCCGATCCCGTAGAGCACCATCGCCACCAAATCGATGGTGAGCGTTGGGCTAACGGCAAGCAGGGTGAGCGCACCAACGAGTGCAGCAAGCCCAACCAGTGAGATGCCAAACGGGCCGCGCTTATCAACTCGCGTGGAGATGCGACTGAGCATGAGCGCAATGGCAATCGCACCGAAGATCGTGAAGAGACCACCACTCGCGCCGGCCGCGTATCGCAACGCCGCCTCTTGGGTTCGTCCTTCATCGAGTGCGCGCTGAATGAGGCCGTCTTTAATGAAGCCGGTCACGGTTCCTACCGCAGCCTCAAGGCCGAAGATTGCCAACAGGGCAACACGAACGCGCGGCTCACTGAGGATGCGGCGCCACGCACCAACGGTTGGGCGCGTTGCTGGTGTCACCACGAGCGTTTCAGGAATTAGGGGCAAGACACCGGCGAGGCCGATGGCAATGAAGCCAGCGACCCCAAGGAAGACGGCGTTCACATCGAAGAGGTTGGAGACAAGGGCGGCCGATGCGGGGCCAAAGACTGCGGCGATGCCAATGAGTGCGCCAGCCCGGCCGAGCGTTCGCCCGCGTTCACCAACGGGGGCGGCATCACCGAGGAGGGCGAAGAGCGCCGCGGCGAGCACGCCACCCGATGCGCCGTGAACTACGCGTGCGAGCAGGAAGAGTGGCAACGAATCGGCGAGGGCATACACCGCAATCGCGACGGGGCTGATGATCAGCGCGGCAACAACGACGCGGCGTCGGCCAATCCGGTCAGCGAGGATCCCGCCGATCGGGTTGAAGGCGAGGTTCGCGAGTGAGTAGGCGGCGATGGCGATGCCGACTAGGAGCGGGGTGCCGCCAAGCTCCTGCGCGCGTGGGCCAATCACCGGCAGCAGGGCGAAGTTGTCGATAAAGGCGAGGAAGATCGCGATGTAGATCGCGGCGCGGCTCCGTCGCGAGAGGTTTGGGGTGGCAGTCGTCATAGCTACAGCATCCCATGCGCCGAAGGATGCCGCCCTCGTGCGAAACTCAGCCCCGTGAGTGACCGACCGTATCGCCTGATTCGTAGCCCACGCGCACGGCGCCTCACGTTGCGCATAGACCCAGAACACGGCCTTGAGGCGGTGGTGCCCGAGCGGTATAGCGAGGAACGCGCGCGGCGCGACGTTGAGGCATTCATTGCAACGCGCCTGAAGTGGATTGATCGATCCCTCGTCGAGGTGAACGCTCGTCGTACGGCGCTCGGCACCGATGGTCGGCTGGCGGTCGGAGGGCTCATCCCGTATGCGGGGAGGCCACACAGCATTGTGGTCGGCGAAGGGGCAAGCATCGCAGCGCAGAACGGCGAGATCCAGATTCCCGCGATCATTGCTGCTGACCCTGAAGTGGTGCGTCGTCGACTTCTCAGTTGGCTGCGACGCCGTGCGCGCGCCATTGCTGAACAGATGATCAGCGTCTACGCCGCTGAGATGCGCGTCACCCCCACGCGGTTGCGCATCGGTGACCAGTCAACGCGCTGGGGGAGCGCCTCGGGTGATGGCACGATCTCGCTCTCGTGGCGACTCGTGTTGGCGCCCCCATCGTGCTTTGAGGCGGTCGTTGTTCATGAGCTCGCCCACCTGCGAGCCAACGGCCATGGCGCACGATTCCGGGCGGTGGTGGAGCGGCACCTTCCCGATGAGGCGGCACGCATGCGCCAACTACAGCGCCTCGCCCCCGCCTTGAGCGCGGTTCGCTAGCGAGCAGCGAGCGAAGGAAAAGGGGCTGGTGGAGCTGAGGGGATTCGAACCCCTTACCTCGACAATGCGAATGTCGCGCTCTACCAATTGAGCTACAGCCCCAGCGGAGCGGCAGAATACCACGGCGACGGCTAACATCTAGGGGTGAACCCACTCCTTCTTGCCCTGATCTCCGCCGCCATGTGGGGCTTTACCGACCTCGTCACCAGCGTTGTTGGTCGGCGCATCGGCTCGCTTCGCGTGGTGGTGATCGCCGTTTCGACCTCGCTCGTACTGGCCGGCGCGGTGGCGATCGCGCGCGGCGCGCTTACGACGGACTACGACACGACAATTGTCGGCGCCACGCTGCTCCTGGGAGTTGCTGCAGGCATTGCCTACATCGGCGTCTTCACCGCATTCCGCCTTGGGCCACTGAGCGTCGTCTCCCCAACAATTTCAGCGTACGGCGCACTTGCCGCGTTCCTTGCCGTGATCTTCCTGAACGAGCGTCTGACCCCGCCCCACATTGCTGGGGTCATTGCGGTCGGGATCGGCATCAGCCTGCTCGGACTGCAGACCACCGGCACCGGGCGCAGTCGACGCGCCACGCTGGCGAGCCCAGGTGTGGCCTTTGCGCTGGTTGGCCTCCTCTTCTTCGCGATCATCACCGTGCTGCTGACGATTCCAATCAAGGCGTACGGCTGGAGCACCGCCATCGCTCTCTCGCGCATCGGCAACCTCGTCACGGTCTGGCTGATCTTCTTTGTCCTCTACAAGTACCGTGCACGCCTGCCGAAGTGGGGGCGCCACGATCTGCTCGGCGAGGGGCAGCGACTCGATCGGATCGGATTTGCACTTGCCACCCTTGTTGGGCTTGGCGACACCATCGCCTTCTTCATCTTTGCCGCGGCGCTCGAGCAGGGGCCAACCTGGGCGGTCTCCCTGCTCAGCTCGCTCGGCCCAATCATCGTCGTGCTCGGCGGCCTCTTCGGCTATCGCGAGCGACTGCGCCGCACCCAGGTGCTTGGCCTTGGCGCCCTGGCCGCTGGGCTAGTGCTCGCCACCCTCCCCGCCTAACCCCCTTGCGTAAGTAGAACGCCTGTTCTATTATGAGGCGTAGGCGAGGGCAGTATCCTCACGAGGTGTTGCCCCATCTCGGCCCTCGCCTAACTCCACTGCTCCAACGCCGAGTGGCACTTCTCGCTGCCCTCCCGCTGCTCCTGGCAGGCTGCTTCGGCTCAAGCACTGCCACACCGACGCCCAGCCAGGCGGCCACCACCGTCATCTCCACCGAATATGGACGCGTTTGGGGGGCGCTCCCCGCCGACTTCCCCCTGTTGGCGAGCGGGCACACACTCGTGCGTCTCGACGTTCAGGCGAGCGGCGCGATCTGGAGTCAGTTGGGGGTGAACGAGGCGACCGCCGCTGCAATAGACGAGCTCCGCCGACTCGCGTGGGATGTGCAAGAGCCAACCGGCACCGCAACCGGCCGACGTATTGATGCGACACGAAACATGGGAGCGTGCGTCCTGACCATTCTGGTCGAGCCACTCGGTACGCGCACATCGCTCGTCGTTTATCTTGGTGAGGGTTGCCCTAAGCCGTAGCCCGCTGAAGGAGGAGTGATGGCACCGAAGCTGAAGCGTCGCGAAATCGTTCTACCGATCTTGCTTGTGGTGGGCCTCTTTGCGCTGACCTTTGCGCTGATCGCTGCGCAGGTCGCGGGGGCGAGCGCCTAGCGCTTTCCTTTGCGTCGCTCCGCTTCCATGCGGCGACGATCGCGCTCGGTTGGCTGGTTCGGGCTCATTGCGCGCAAGAAGCGTCCATACCAACCGGCGAATGCACCGGCCAAGATTCCAGCCGCCGCAACTCCATAGATGTCACCGATCATTGCACCAGGGTTTCCAAGGTTTGCCGTGATGCCGTCAAGTAGTCCCTTCACAGGATTTCCATCAGTAAAGGCCGCCACGGCATCAGAGGTGCCGACGATTGCCGATGCCGCGTAGGTAATGACACCGAAGATTCCACCGATCAACCATGCGCCACGTCGCGTCAACATGCCGCCGAGGAAGGCGACTACAAACGCTGGAGGCAACAAGATTGACTGCACAGCAAGCTGAGCAATGTTTGACGAGAGCACCCCTGGCTGCAGCGCGACGATGGTAGTGATAACAACCGTCGCGAGCGGAAGGACGAACGCGCGGGTTCGAATCAGCCGTGGCAGGTAGGCGAGATCTTCACGAATTGGTGCGCGGCCAGCGGATGACCGAAGTGCTGCGCGGAACCCGAGCCCACCCGTTGCTGTGGGCGTTGCGGCAGTCGTTGCTGGAGTGGCAGGAGCCTCTGGGGTGATGCCGAGTGCCTCTTGCTCGGCGCGCGCCTTGGCGGCCAGGCGGTTGCGGCGTCGGGCCTCAGCTCGATCGTTCGCGTGCTCGGGATTGCTCATCCTCACATCTTAGACGCGCGCGGTACGCAACGCGTGCGAGGCTGCACCCCTCGCCCCCGCCCAGCCCCGCCTCGGAGTGACGGATTGGCTAAACCGAACACCCTGCGGAACATCATCCTCGCCGCCACGATGGCGGCACTCACGCTGCTTCCACCGCCGCTCACACGCGCATCAAGCGCCGGCGCCATGTTGATCAGCACGGTGGCAACAGGTGGCAGCGCAGCGGCAGACGAATACGTGGTGATTGAGGCGGTGGGCGCCGGTGGCGCCATGATCGCGGACTATGAGCTGGTCTACACCACAGCGAGCGGCGCCACCACTCGCCGCCTTGTCAGTTTTGAAGGTGCTGCCCCACTTGCCGCCAGCGCGCGGCTTCTCGTCGCCAATAGCCTCGGCAGTTTTGCTGCGGGAGCTGTTGCGACGTGGAGTGAAGGAATTGCTGCGACCGGAGGCGCCATACGTCTGCGCCTGCGAGCCACACCAACGCTGATCGCTGACGCCGTTTCCTGGGGAAGCGCAACAGTAAGTGCGGGCGGATTCGGCACACCAACCCCCGCAATGTCTTCAAGCACCATGATTGATCGACGACGCGGGACAGATCTGACTCTTGCCAACACGCAGAACAACAGTGCTGACTTTGGACTCGTTCCATTGGCACCACCGAGCCTGACGCCAATCGCGCCAGGAACACCATCACCGACGCCGGTCCCAACGCCAACTCCCGCACCAACTGCGACGCCGGTCCCAACGCCAACTCCCGCACCAACTGCGACGCCGGTCCCAACGCC
>JBBAWJ010000043.1:0-1080 GCA_040397255.1 Candidatus Limnocylindrus sp. | reverse complement strand
AACTCCCGCACCAACTGCGACGCCTACTCCGGCGCCATCTCAATCTCCAACCCCTTCTCCAACCCCTTCTTCAACCCCAACACCAACCCCATCATTTCGCATGTGGACACCGACGGAAGTTCGAACTGCTCCACTGGGCGGAGCGTTGACGATGAGAGGAGTGGTTTCGGCGGCTCCAGGGGAGCTGGCTGAGGATCGTCTCTATTGCGTCGAGGATCCAGCGACGGGCGTCGGTGTGTTCGTCCTCGCGCAGTCTGGGGATACTGACCTTGCGCGCGGGGACGTTGTGACGATCACGGGCACGCTGCTTCTGCGGCGCCAGGCCTTAACCCTGACCGCCACCTCAACGGCCCAGGTAGATGGCTGGGTTGAGCCGAGGGATGCACTCAGCGTCAAGCCGCCCGCTCCTGGTCCGTGGGCCTGGGAGCCCTGGGAGGGTCAGGTCATTCAGGTGTCAGGCACCGTAAGCGGGTCCGTGAAGGCCCTCGCGGGCGGGTCCCGCAGCCTTACCCTGCGGCTTCCAGGGGGTGGGGAGCTCCTGGTTGGGGTCGGCCCAAACCTCAAGCGCGATGTTCCAGACGCACTCCTCGCCTCAAAGATGGAGGTCACCGTGCGTGGGGTGCTGAGCCAGCGGTCGGGGTCTGCCGGCGGCGGCTACCGGCTCTGGGCGTTACTTGTGGGTTCCAGTCGGCCACCGAAGCCCGTGTCGGTCCCGCCGAGCGTGGATCGACCTGATCCACCCCTGGGGATCGCCTCCATCGCCCCGACGATGCTGCCAGGGACCCCCTCAGTCGCCATGCCGAGTGAGGCACAGCCGTGGTGGGCCCGGCGGATCTTGGAGGCCCTCCAAGTATGGGAGGGGAGCCTCGCACTCGTGGGTCTTGATGGCCCTGGGTTGGTCGTGCTCCCAGCGTGCGCAGGGGCACAGGCTGTGCCAGCGGGGATTCGTGCGGGGGGCAGGGTTGACCGTGCGGGGCGTGCTCCCTATCCTCAACTACGGTGATCGTGCGAGGGGGGCCGCTTGGCCCCCCTGCCGATCAGCGCTTGGTAACGCTACCAAGGAGGCACGTGCCCCGATTT
>JBBAWJ010000042.1:0-6562 GCA_040397255.1 Candidatus Limnocylindrus sp. | reverse complement strand
CGAGCGGCGTGCGGGCGCCGGCGATCACGTCAATGTGTGACGCGCCCGCAACGTCAAGCACGCCACGCGTGTTGCGCACGACAGCTTCAAGGTTGACGTTCCCTGGTGCACAGGTTGCAACGAGCAGGTCGGCATCGGGTGATGCGAGTGCGTAGAGGAGCGCCATTGCGTCATCGACGCCCGTGTCGACATCAAGGATCAGTTTCTGTTGCGGCATGCGCGCGAACGCTACTTGATGCGGCCGGCGGCGCGATCCGCCGCAATGAGCTTGCGCAGGCCCGCGATCGACGTATCAATCACGCGATCAATAGATGAGTCGGCAAGCTCTGCCTCGGTCATTGGGCGCTGATCTGGATTGCCAAGGATCAACATTGCGCCGCCGGCGCGCACGCGCAGCGTTGCCGCAACGATGAAGAGTGTTGCCGCCTCCATCTCGGAGCAGATCGCGCCGCCCGCCATCCACGCCTTCCAGCGGCGCTGCAGGTCTTCAGCGATCGGCATGCGTTCTGGGTTGTGCTGGCCGTAGAACGAGTCCTTCGACTGCGCGATGCCAACGTGCCAAGGGAAGCCGCTCTCCTTCGCCGCCTCGCGCAGCGCGAGGGTGATGTCAAGGTCGGCGACCGATGGGAACTCCATCGGCAGGTAGTGGCGACTGGTGCCTTCGTCGCGAATTGCGCCGCTAATGATCCCGACCGAGCCCGGCTTGATGTGATGCTGCATGGAGCCCGAGGTGCCGACGCGAATGAAGGTGTCGACGCCAATGTCGGCGAGCTCTTCAACGGCAATCGCCGTGGAGGGGCAGCCGATTCCGGTGGAGGTGCAGGCGACAGGGACGCCGTCGAGTTCACCCGTCCAGGTGGTGTATTCGCGGCGGCGCATCAGGAACTTGGGGTTGTCGAAGCGGCTGGCGATCACCTCAACGCGATCTGGGTCGCCAGGGAGCAGCACGTAGCGGCCGACCTCGCCCTGCTTGATGCCGATATGGTGCTTGCGGCCGTCGTCCTCTCTTGCTGCCATCAGCCTGCCCCTCCCGCTAGATATGGCGCGGCGAGTTTCGCCGCCTCTTCCTTCGATAGGTAGCTGCTCTGCGTCCCTGGCTTCTGCACGCTCTGTGAAGCGCAGGCTACGGCAAGTTCCACCGCGCGCACCGGTGTGAGGCCACTGGCGAGACCGAATGAGAAGGCGCCGAGGAACGAGTCACCCGCTCCGGTCGTATCCACAACGGTCACCTTCGGCGCACTTACACGCTGAAGGGGCTGGCCACGCTGGGCAATTGCGGCACCGTGCCCACCGAGCGTTACCAGCAGGTTGACGCCGCTCTTCGCTGCGGCGGCAAGGATGCGCTCGTCGGCACCGTCGCCGATCGCCGAGCCGCCGAAGAGGGTGGTGAACTCCATCTCGTTGGGGGCGAGCCAGTCGGAGAGGGCGAGGAGCTCAGGGTCGATGGGTGCGGCGGGGGCTGGGTTGAGCAGGGTGGTGATCCCCGCAGCACGTGCCGCGCGGAAGGCGGCGAGCGTGGTCGCCTGCGGAATCTCGAACTGGCCGACGACGATGGTTGGCTTGAAGTCGCGAACGGCCGCCTCGGCGACGGCGGGGTCGGTCTCGTTGTTGGCGCCCGGGACGATGATGATGCGGTTGATGCCGTTCGCATCAACCCAGATCGGCGCGACGCCGCTGGAGCCTGGAACGGTGCGCATCCAGCGCGTGTCGATCCCCTCTCGCACAAAGTTCGCCAGATGAGAGGTGCCATACGCGTCGTCACCAACGGCGTTGACCATGGCGACAGGGGCGCCGAAGCGTGCCGCCTGGACCGCCTGGTTTGCCCCCTTCCCGCCGAAGCCCATCTGGAAGCGATCGCCGACCAGGGTCTCACCCGCATTGGGGATGACCTTGGCGTACGAGATCAGGTCCATCATGGTGCTGCCGACAAGGAGAATCCGTGCTGTGCTCACGTTCGACGCATCTCCTTTATGTCGGGCAGTGATGCCCGGTTCAGCCCACCGATCGGCGAGAAGGGGATGATGCCCCTAATTGCCTCCGAGCGCACGGCGTGACCCGCGTGGCGCACCGAGCGGGCGCGCCACTCGGGGCCTAGCGCATACGGATCTTCTGCTTCGCGATCTTCGTGGCCCCAGCTGGCAGTCGCCGATTCTCAAGCCAGACCACGATTCCGTAGAGCTTGCACGCCACGCAGATGCCGGTGATGGCAAGGAACGTTTGCAGCGCGGCCACAATCGTGACGAGGCCAACCGAGATGAGGCCCGCGCCAAAGAACTGATGCACGATCACGCCACCAAGAATCATGGTGCCGCCCATCACCTGCGCAAGGCGCAGGCCGGGAACGGGCTGAAGGTCGGTTGGCTTTGGTGCAGAGATCACGCCACGCTCACGCAAGATGCGGAACGGAAGTGTAAGCAAACTGACGCGCAGGGCGGTTGCCGCACTTAGCAGCATCGCCAACGAGATCAGTACGATCAACGCAACGCCAAACTGCTGCGTTGCTGGCTGCAACCAGAGAGCGGTCGCAGTAAGAAGCAAGACGACGCTCAGCGCTGCGCCAGAACGGAATCCTCGTGAGTCGGTCATCTGTGACATGTGTGATACCTCAGGCTAATTAGATTTTGTGGCGCATTGCGCGCCGATGGAGCCTGATCGACCGGAGCGGGCGGTTAGCGCGCGAGCGGTCGCAGGCCAGGAACATGCGAGCGTCGACAGATCGACGGCTCACCTGCGACCGATGCAATTAGCTCTGCTGCACTCATGGCTGCCATCGTACCGTGCTCGTTCACGACTTACTTACTGCTCAGACTTGCAATAGCCTTCTGCGCGGTCTCAAGGCCGAGGAGCGCGCAGTGAATGCGCGTGGGGCCAACCTCAACACCGAGAAGCTCCATCACAAAGGGGCTGCTGAGCGCCAAGATCTCGTCGATGCGCTTGCCACGCAGCTCGTCGGTGATGAGCGACGTGCCGGCCTGCGAGATGGCGCAGCCGCGGCCGCTGAATGCCACGTCGGTGATAACGCCAGCCTCGTCGAGCTGTAGCTGCAAGTTGATGACGTCGCCGCAATTTGGATTGCGCCCCTCAAGGCTGACGCTCGGTGCGGCGAGCGGCGCCTGATTGTGCGGACGGCGATGGTGCTCAAGGATCTGCTCGCGATAGAGATCGTCCATGCCACCCATCGCTTAGCCCTCAAATACTTTGCGCGCGTCGCGCAGGCCGGCAAAGAGTGCGTCGAGATCGTCGTGTGTGGTGAACGGGGCAACGCTGACGCGCGCCGAAGAGCTGAGCTCTAGCTGCTCGTGCAGTGGCTGCGCGCAGTGGAAGCCGGCGCGAATGGCCACACCGCGGCGATCCAGGATCTCGGCAAGGTCGTGGGCGTGCACCAGGTCGCTTGAGAAGGCCACGAGGCCAGCGCGCTGGCTGGCGTCGCGTGGGCCAAGGATACGGGCGTCTGGGAGCACCTCGGGTAGCTCGCGCAGCACGCGCTCAATCATGAGCGCCTCGTGCGCATGGATCTTGTCGCGGCCGAACTCGTCGAGCAGGTCGCAGGCGGCGGCGAGGGCAACGGCGCCCGACGCGTCGGGGGTGCCCGCCTCAAATCGCTGGGTTCCCGTCGTGAAATCGGCGTCGCGCAGTCGCACGCTATGGATCATGTCGCCGCCGTGCTCGATCGGCGCCATCTCGGCGAGTAGGTCGGCGCGGGCCCAGAGCCCACCGCCGGCGAAGAGGCCGCCCATCTTGTGGGCGCTAAAGGCGTAGAAGTCGGCGCCGGTCGCGGGAATCGAGACGGGCATATTCGCGACCGCCTGGCAGCCGTCGACACAGAGGAGCGCGCCAACGGCGTGCGCAGCTTCGGCAATCTGGGCGAGCGGTGCAATGGAGCCGAGCACGTTAGAGACGTGTCCGAGGGCGATCATCTTCGGCTTCAGCTTCATCAGCGAATCGAGTCGGTCCCAGAGGATCTCGCCGGTTACGTCGTCAACAGGAATGAATTCGAGGTCGGCATCCATCTCACGGGTGATCTGCTGCCACGGGATGAGGTTGGCATGATGCTCCGCCTCGGTGACGAGCACCACATCGCCACGGCGCAAGTTCGCTTTGCCCCACGAACGCGCAACAAGGTTGAGCGCCTCGGTAGCGCTGCCGAGCATCACCAGTTCGCTCGCTGGAACGTCTACATACGCAGCGATGCGCGCACGTGCCGCTTCGTACCCATCGGTCGCCATCTGCGCCAGCGTGTAGGCGCCGCGATGCGGGTTCGCGTTTGCGGTGAAGAGGAACTTTGAGACGGCGTCAACAACGCGCTGTGGGCGCTGTCCGGTTGCGGCGCTGTCGAGATAGTGCAGCGGTCGACCGCCAGGTTGCGTCTTGAAGATTGGGTATTCGGCGCGAACCTTTACGGGGTCCAGTGTGCCGTCAGCGTTATGCCAATTGCCCATCTTGCGACCCTACGCTTGCCGCGCTACGCCGACGGCGCTGGCGCAGCCGTTGGCGTCGCCGCCTCGTCTGCCGTTGGGTTGATGCCGTTCTCGGCAAGGATCGGTGCATATCCTTCGCGCTCCAGCCGATGTGCAAGGTCTGGTCCGCCAGAGACAACGATGCGGCCGCGTGCGAGTACGTGCACGAACTGTGGCTTCAAGTAATCGAGGAGTCGCTGATAGTGCGTGATCACCAGCACGCCGAGCTCTGGTGAGAGCATCGTGTTCACGCCTTCAGCAACGATGCGCAACGCATCAATGTCGAGGCCGGAGTCGGTCTCGTCGAGGATCGCCATCTCTGGCTTCAGCAACGCCATCTGCAACATCTCCAGGCGCTTCTTCTCGCCGCCCGAGAATCCATCATTCACGTAGCGCGTCATAAACGCCTCGTCCACCTTGAGCTGCGTGAGCTTCTCCTTGACGAGCTTGCGGAATTCGCCCATCGTCATGCCGCCCTTCACTGGGTCGGACGGATCAAACTCAGGATCGCGCACCAAGCCGGAGCGACGCGCATTCATTGCGGTGCGCAAGAAGCTTGCAACGGAGAGTCCTGGAATTGAGGTTGGATACTGGAAGGCAAGGAAGAGACCGAGTCGCGCGCGCTGGTCGGCGCTGTAGTCAAGCAGGTTCTCGCCCTTCCACGACACGCTGCCCGAAACGATCTGATAGCTCGGGTGTCCCATCAGCGCGTAGCTGAGGGTCGTCTTGCCGGAGCCGTTCGGCCCCATGATCGCGTGCACTTCGCCCGGCTTCACCGTGAGCGAGATTCCTTGCAGGATGTGCTTGCTTGGGTCGCTCGACGGTGCGACGACAAGATCCTTGATGACCAGATACGCGTTCTCACTCATGTGCGTCTCCTCTCTCTCAGTGCTTGGTTGGACTGCTTAGGCTGATCGGTGAACCGGGTGCGGCGAGATCGGCGAGGGTAAATGAATCAAGCGCCTCGTTCACCGAGTCACGTACGCGGCTCCAGAGCTGGGTCACGGTGCAGTTGCCGGCGCGATTGCAGGGGCTCCCCTCTTCGGCGAGGCAGGCCATTGGCACGATGGGGCCTTCGAGCGCCTTAAGAATTGCACCCATACGGACCTCGTTCGCCGGTCGGGCGAGGCGGTATCCGCCATGTGCGCCGCGCTGGCTATCGATGATGCCGGCGTCGCGCAGGCCACCAATGATCTGCTCGAGGTAGGCGCGTGGCAGGTCTTCCTGCTCGGCGATGTCGGTCAGCGAGACGGGCTCGCCGTGATCCATGCGGGCGAGGGCCACCATGAAGCGCACCCCGTACTCGCCGCGCGTGCTGAACGCGACGGCGCCGCTGCCGTGCAGGCCGCGGGTGCTGAGTTCCTGGTTGTCGGTCAATGCGCCTCCTGGGGGGATATCTGACATGTTTTGTCGGAGTTCAGATTACCCTATCCCCATGAGCCGAAGCCTTGAACGACTGATCTGCCTCTCGAACGCCCTCCCTGCGGGATTTACGGCGCACCCATGCGACGTTGAGCGCGATGTTGCGGAGCTCACCACCCTCACCAACGCGAACTACCACGCGGTTGGGTACCCGCTGCTGTACAGCGAGGGCGACATGCGCGAAGACCTCACCGCCTCTGGCATCGATGCCCATGACAACGCCATCGTTGTGCGAGCACCAACGGGAGCGATCGCTGGGTATGGCTGGGCTGTTGGCGCAACCGATGCAGAGAAGCCGCGCGCCTACCTCTTTGGCGGCGTGCATCCGCTCTTCCAGGGCATTGGGTTGGGCCGCCATCTGCTCGCTTGGTCGCGGGATCGCGCCGAGGAGCTTCTCGCGCCGTTTCCTGGTGCCACGATTCAGGCGCAGTGCGTCGAGCCCGATGAGCGTGCGCAGCGACTCTATGTGGCTGCCGGCATGCGACCGATCCGCTACTACTCCGAGATGCTGTTGCGCTTCGCAGACCGCCCGACCAGCAGCAAGCTGAGCGATGCGCCAATCCCTGCTGGCTACCAGTCGCTGGCGATTGCCGACGTCGACCTTGAAGCGCTGCGCGTGCTAAAGAATCACTGCTTCGCCGATCACTGGGGAACCTCGTCAATAACGCCTATTGAATGGCAGG
>JBBAWJ010000041.1:0-6564 GCA_040397255.1 Candidatus Limnocylindrus sp. | reverse complement strand
CGAGCGGCGTGCGGGCGCCGGCGATCACGTCAATGTGTGACGCGCCCGCAACGTCGAGCACACCGCGTGTGTTGCGCACGACTGCTTCAAGGTTGACGTTCCCGGGCGCACAGGTTGCAACAAGCAGGTCGGCATCGGGTGATGCGAGTGCGTAGAGAAGCGCCATCGCATCATCGATGCCCGTGTCGACATCGAGGATAAGCTTCTGTTGCGGCATGCGCGCGAGCGCTACTTGATGCGGCCGGCGGCGCGATCCGCCGCAATGAGCTTGCGCAGGCCAGCGATCGATGTGTCAATCACGCGATCAATCGATGAGTCGGCAAGCTCCGCCTCAGTCATTGGGCGCTGATCTGGATTGCCAAGGATCAACATTGCGCCGCCTGCGCGCACGCGCAGTGTTGCCGCAACGATGAAGAGCGTTGCCGCCTCCATCTCGGAGCAGATCGCGCCGCCCGCCATCCACGCCTTCCAGCGGCGCTGCAGGTCTTCAGCGATCGGCATGCGTTCTGGGTTGTGCTGGCCGTAGAACGAGTCCTTCGACTGCGCGATGCCAACGTGCCAAGGGAAGCCGCTCTCCTTCGCCGCCTCGCGCAGCGCGAGGGTGATGTCAAGGTCGGCGACCGATGGGAACTCCATCGGCAGGTAGTGGCGACTGGTGCCTTCGTCGCGAATTGCGCCGCTAATGATCCCGACCGAGCCCGGCTTGATGTGATGCTGCATGGAGCCCGAGGTGCCGACGCGAATGAAGGTGTCGACGCCAATGTCGGCGAGCTCTTCAACGGCAATCGCCGTGGAGGGGCAGCCGATTCCGGTGGAGGTGCAGGCGACAGGGACGCCGTCGAGTTCACCCGTCCAGGTGGTGTATTCGCGGCGGCGCATCAGGAACTTGGGGTTGTCGAAGCGGCTGGCGATCACCTCAACGCGATCTGGGTCGCCAGGGAGCAGCACGTAGCGGCCGACCTCGCCCTGCTTGATGCCGATATGGTGCTTGCGGCCGTCGTCCTCTCTTGCTGCCATCAGCCTGCCCCTCCCGCTAGATATGGCGCGGCGAGTTTCGCCGCCTCTTCCTTCGATAGGTAGCTGCTCTGCGTCCCTGGCTTCTGCACGCTCTGTGAAGCGCAGGCTACGGCAAGTTCCACCGCGCGCACCGGTGTGAGGCCACTGGCGAGACCGAATGAGAAGGCGCCGAGGAACGAGTCACCCGCTCCGGTCGTATCCACAACGGTCACCTTCGGCGCACTTACACGCTGAAGGGGCTGGCCACGCTGGGCGATTGCGGCACCGTGGCCGCCGAGGGTCACCAGCAGGTTGACGCCGCTCTTCGCTGCAGCGGCAAGGATGCGCTCGTCGGCACCGTCGCCAATCGCTGAACCGCCGAAGAGGGCGGTGAACTCCATCTCGTTGGGGGCGAGCCAGTCAGAGAGGGCGAGGAGCTCAGGGTCAATGGGCGCCGCTGGGGCTGGATTCAGCAGGGTGGTGATCCCCGCAGCACGTGCCGCGCGGAAGGCGGCGAGTGTGGTCGCCTGCGGAATCTCAAACTGGCCGACGACGATGGTTGGCTTGAAGTCGCGAACCGCCGCCTCAGCGACGGCTGGGTCGGTGTCGTTGTTGGCGCCCGGGACGATGATGATGCGGTTGATCCCGTTCGCGTCGACCCAGATCGGCGCGACGCCGCTTGAGCCTGGAACGGTGCGCATCCAGCGCGTGTCGATCCCCTCGCGCACAAAGTTCGCGAGATGCGAGGCGCCGTACGCGTCGTCACCAACGGCGTTGACCATGGCGACGGGGGCCCCGAAGCGTGCCGCCTGCACCGCCTGGTTGGCACCCTTCCCGCCGAAGCCCATCTGGAAGCGATCACCGACCAGGGTCTCACCCGCATTGGGGATGACCTTGGCGTACGAGATCAGGTCCATCATGGTGCTGCCGACGACGAGAATCCGTGCTGTGCTCACGTTCGACGCATCTCCTTTATGTCGGGCGGTAATGCCCGGTCCAGCTCACCGATCGGCGAGAAGGGGATGATGCCCTTAATTGCCTCCGAGCGCACGGCGTGACCCGCGTGGCGCACCGAGCGGGCGCGCCGCTCGGAACCTAGCGCATGCGGATCTTCTGCTTCGCGATCTTCGTGGTCCCAGCTGGCAGTCGCCGGTTCTCAAGCCAGACCACGATGCCGTACAGCTTGCACGCCACGCAGATGCCGGTGATGGCAAGGAACGTTTGCAGCGCGGCCACAATCGTGACGAGGCCAACCGAGATGAGGCCCGCGCCAAAGAACTGATGCACGATCACGCCACCAAGAATCATGGTGCCGCCCATCACCTGCGCAAGGCGCAGGCCGGGAACGGGCTGAAGGTCGGTTGGCTTTGGTGCAGAGATCACGCCACGCTCACGCAAGATGCGGAACGGAAGTGTAAGCAAACTGACGCGCAGGGCGGTTGCCGCACTTAGCAGCATCGCCAACGAGATCAGTACGATCAACGCAACGCCAAACTGCTGCGTTGCTGGCTGCAACCAGAGAGCGGTCGCAGTAAGAAGCAAGACGACGCTCAGCGCTGCGCCAGAACGGAATCCTCGTGAGTCGGTCATCTGTGACATGTGTGATACCTCAGGCTAATTAGATTTTGTGGCGCATTGCGCGCCGATGGAGCCTGATCGACCGGAGCGGGCGGTTAGCGCGCGAGCGGTCGCAGGCCAGGAACATGCGAGCGTCGACAGATCGACGGCTCACCTGCGACCGATGCAATTAGCTCTGCTGCACTCATGGCTGCCATCGTACCGTGCTCGTTCACGACTTACTTACTGCTCAGACTTGCAATAGCCTTCTGCGCGGTCTCAAGGCCGAGGAGCGCGCAGTGAATGCGCGTGGGGCCAACCTCAACACCGAGAAGCTCCATCACAAAGGGGCTGCTGAGCGCCAAGATCTCGTCGATGCGCTTGCCACGCAGCTCGTCGGTGATGAGCGACGTGCCCGCCTGCGAAATAGCGCAGCCGCGGCCGCTGAAGGCCACATCGGTGACAACGCCGGCCTCGTCGAGTTGCAGTTGCAGGTTGATGACGTCGCCGCAGTTTGGGTTGCGTCCCTCAAGGCTGATGCTCGGTGCCGCGAGCGGCGCCTGGTTGTGCGGGCGACGATGATGCTCAAGGATCTGCTCGCGATAGAGATCGTCCATGCCGCCCATCGCTTACCCCTCAAATACCTTGCGAGCCTCGCGAAGGCCGACAAAGAGTGCATCGAGGTCTTCGTGCGTGGTGTACGGGGCAACGCTGACGCGCGCCGAAGAGCTCAGCTCCAGCTGCTCGTGGAGCGGCTGGGCGCAGTGGAAGCCGGCTCGAATGGCCACGCCGCGGCGGTCGAGGATCTCAGCAAGGTCATGGGCATGGATCAGGTCGCTCGAGAAGGCAACCAGGCCGGCACGCTGGCTGGCATCGCGCGGCCCAAGGATGCGGGCGTCGGGGAGCGCCTCGGGGAGCTCGCGGATCACCCGCTCGATCATGAGCGCCTCGTGCGCGTGGATCTTGTCGCGGCCGAACTCGTCGAGCAGGTCGCAGGCGGCGGCGAGGGCCACGGCGCCCGACGCATCGGGGGTTCCGGCTTCGAATCGTTGGGTTCCTGTCGTGAAGTCGGCGTCGCGCAGGCGCACGCTGTGGATCATGTCGCCGCCGGTTTCGATCGGCGCCATCTCGGCGAGCAAGTCGGCGCGCGCCCAGAGGCCGCCGCCAGCGAAGAGGCCGCCCATCTTGTGGGCGCTAAAGGCGTAGAAGTCGGCGCCGGTTGCTGGAATGGAGACAGGCATGTTCGCGACCGCCTGGCAGCCGTCGACGCAGAGGAGCGCCCCAACGGCGTGCGCAGCCTCGGCGATCTGGGCCAACGGTGCAATGGAGCCGAGCACATTGGAGACATGCCCAAGGGCGACCATCTTCGGCTTCAGCTTTATCAACGAATCGAGGCGATCCCAGAGAATCTCGCCAGTCACGTCGTCGACCGGGATGAACTCTAGGTCGGCATCCATCTCGCGCGTGATCTGCTGCCACGGGATGAGATTGGCGTGATGCTCCGCCTCGGTAACCAGCACCACGTCACCGCGACGCAGGTTCGCTTTCCCCCACGATCGCGCAACAAGGTTGAGCGCCTCGGTGGCGCTGCCGAGCATCACCAGTTCACTTGCTGGCACGTTTACATACGCAGCGATTCGCGCACGTGCCGCCTCATACCCGTCGGTCGCCATCTGCGCCAAGGTGTACGCGCCGCGATGCGGGTTTGCGTTCGCGGTGAAGAGGAACTTCGAGACTGCATCGACCACGCGCTGCGGACGTTGCCCCGTTGCAGCGCTATCGAGATAGTGCAGCGGCCGGCCGCCCGGTTGCGACTTAAAGATTGGATACTCGGCGCGAACCTTTACCGGGTCTAGCGTGCCGTCAGCGTTATGCCACATGCTTATCGCTTGAACCTTTCGCCGCCGCGCTACGCCGACGGCGCTGGCGCAGCAGTCGGCGTTGCCGCCTCTTCTGCCGTTGGGTTGATGCCGTTCTCGGCAAGGATCGGCGCGTACCCTTCGCGCTCCAGCCGGTGCGCAAGATCTGGTCCACCTGAAACGACAATGCAACCGCGGGCGAGCACGTGCACAAACTGTGGCTTCAAGTAATCGAGCAGTCGCTGATAGTGCGTGATCACCAACACACCGAGCTCTGGTGAGAGCATCGTGTTCACCCCTTCGGCAACGATGCGCAGCGCATCGATGTCGAGGCCAGAGTCGGTCTCGTCGAGGATTGCCATCTCTGGCTTCAGCAACGCCATCTGCAACATCTCCAGGCGCTTCTTCTCACCGCCCGAGAATCCATCATTCACGTAGCGCGTCATGAACGCCTCGTCCATCTTGAGTTGCGTGAGCTTCTCCTTCACGAGCTTTCGGAACTCGCCCATCGTCATGCCGCCCTTCACTGGGTCCGACGGATCGAACTCAGGATCGCGTACCAAGCCGGAGCGACGCGCATTCATTGCGGTGCGCAAGAAGCTCGCAACGGAGAGACCTGGAATTGATGTTGGGTACTGGAAGGCCAAGAAGAGACCGAGTCGCGCGCGTTGGTCGGCGCTGTAGTCGAGCAGGTTCTCACCCTTCCAGAGCACGCTGCCAGAGATGATCTTGTAGCTCGGGTGCCCCACTAGCGCGTAGCTGAGGGTCGTCTTGCCAGAGCCGTTCGGCCCCATGATCGCGTGCACTTCGCCCGGCTTCACCGTGAGCGAGATCCCCTGAAGGATGTGCTTGCTCAGATCGCTCGAAGGTGCGACGACGAGGTCCTTGATGACCAGATACGCGTTCTCACTCATGTGCCTCTCCTCTCTCTCAGTGCTTTGCTGCGCTGCTTAGGGCGACCGGCGAGCCGGGCTTCGCCAAGTCGGCGAGGGTGAAGGAGTCGAGCGCCTCGTTGACCGAGTCGCGCACGCGGCTCCAGAGCTGGCTTACGGTGCAGTTGTCGGCGCGATTGCAGGGGCTCCCAGCTGCGGCGAGGCAGGCCATCGGCACGATGGGGCCCTCAAGCGCCCTAAGGACCTCACCCATGCGGACCTCGCTCGCCGGTCGGGCGAGGCGGTAGCCGCCATGAGCCCCACGCTGGCTATCGATGAGGCCCGCGTCGCGCAGGCCGCCGATGATCTGCTCCAGGTAGGCGCGTGGCAGGTCTTCCTGATCGGCAATATCGGTCAGCGAGACGGGCTCGCCGTGATCCATGCGGGTGAGGGCCACCATGAAGCGCACCCCGTACTCACTGCGCATGCTGAACGTGACGGCGCCGCTGCCGTGAAGGTCGCGCTGGGCGGGATCCTGGTGATCGTTCACTGCTCCTCCTGAGTGGGGATTTCTGACACGTTTCGTCGGAATTGATAGTACCCTATCCCTATGAGCCGAGGCCTTGAACGACTGATCCGCCTCACGAACACCCTCCCTGCGGGCTTCACGGCGCGCACCTGCGACGTTGAACGCGATGTTGCTGAGCTGACCACCCTCACCAACGAGAACTACCACGCAGTCGGTTACCCGCTGTTGTACAGCGAGGGCGACATGCGCGAAGACCTCACCGCCTCTGGCATCGATGCTCACAATGACGCCATCGTCTTCCGCGCTCCCACTAGCGCAATTGTGGGATGGGGCTGGGCCGTTGGCGCAACCGATTCCGAGAAGCCGCGCGCCTACCTCTTCGGCGGCGTGCACCCGCTCTTTCAGGGGATTGGACTCGGTCGCCACCTTCTTGAATGGTCAAGGGATCGTGCCGAGGAGCTGCTCGCCCCGTTCCCTGGCGCAACGATTCAGGCGCAGTGCGTTGAGCCTGACGAGCGTGCACAGCGGCTCTATGTGGCCGCCGGCATGCGACCGATCCGCTACTACTCCGAGATGCTGCTCCGTTTCGCCAGCCGCCCAACAAGCAGCAAACTCAGTGATGCGCCGATCCCCGCTGGCTACCAGTCGCTGGCGATCGCCGACCTTGACCTCGAGGCGCTGCGCTTACTGAGGAACCACTGCTTCGCCGATCACTGGGGAACCTCGTCAATAACGCCTATTGAATGGCAGG
>JBBAWJ010000040.1:0-6597 GCA_040397255.1 Candidatus Limnocylindrus sp. | reverse complement strand
GCAAGTACTCGGTCGGTGTGGACCTCGACCAGTGCGTCAGCCTTCCTGAGTATTGTGGAACGCTCCTGACCTCAGCACAGAAGAACATCGGTGCTGCAGTGATCACGGCAGTGAACGACAACTACGCAGGCAAGAAGGGTGGCACCAACTACATCGGCACGCTCGAGAACGGTGGCGTTCAGATCGCCACGCTCGATCGCACCGAGTCGGCTTGGACAGCCACCTTCGGCACGCTCGTAACCGCTGAGCTCAAGGCAGAGGTCGATGCCCTTAAGGCCGCGATCATTGACGGCTCAGTTAATGTCCTTGAGTGGGCAAAGAAGTAAGTACTTCTCCATCGTTTCGGCGATGAAGTAGTAGCTCTCCGCCCGGGTGCTTCGGCATCCGGGCGGAAGAGTATCTCCAGCAAAGCAGTGACAGAGTAGGGAGGGCACGCGTCGCATGAGGCTTGAACTGCAGAAGATTACGAAGCAGTTCCCTGGCGTTCTGGCGAACGATCGCATCTCTATCTCTGTCGATAAGGGTCAGGTTCTCGGCCTTCTCGGTGAGAACGGCGCAGGGAAGACCACCCTCATGAACATCCTCTCGGGCCTCTATCGGCCTGATTCCGGCAAAATTCTGATTGATGGCAAGGAGCGCATCTTCCGCGATCCTGCCCAGGCCATCGATGCGGGCATCGGCATGGTGCACCAACACTTCATGCTCGTACCAGTGTTCGACGTCACCGAATCCGTTGTGCTCGGCAACGAGCCAACGAAGGGGCCACTCGGCAGCTTTGATCGAGCCACTGCGCGCGCGCAGGTTGTAGAACTCTCAAAGAAGCACGGCCTGCATGTCGACCCAGACGCGAAGATTGAATCGCTCCCAGTTGGTGTTCGTCAGCGCGTTGAGATCCTAAAGGCGCTGTATCGCAAGAGCGACATCCTCGTTCTCGATGAGCCGTCGGCTGTCCTCACTCCGCAGGAGACCGAGGAGCTCTTCGAAATTATTCGTGGCCTTGCAAAGGGCGGCACCTCAGTCATCTTCATCACCCACAAGTTGAACGAGGTAATTGCCGTAGCTGACAAGATCACCGTGCTGCGCCGCGGGGCTGTTGCAGGAGAGACCACTCCAAAGAAGGCGACCGCCGCCAAGCTCGCCGAATTGATGGTGGGTCGTGAAGTGCAGCTCACCGTTAGCCGCTCCAAGTCCAAGGTCGCCGAGCCAATTCTGCAGGTGAAGGGACTCAATGTCTTGAATGACGCGGGCAGACTCGCCGTGAACAGTGCGACCTTTGAGCTTCGCAGCGGGGAAATCCTTGCTGTTGCGGGCGTGCAGGGGAATGGCCAAACAGAGCTCGTGGAAGCCCTGACCGGCTTGCGGCTCGTTGACTCAGGCACCGTCACCCTGGAGAAGAAGTCGCTGCATGCTGGTTCGCCACGTGAGATCGCGATGGCAGGAGTTGCCCACATTCCTGAAGATCGCAACCGCGACGGCATGGTTAAGGGCATGACGATCGCGGAGAACTTCATCTTGAACACGTACCACCTGCCGCAATACAGCAAGAGCGGCCTGCTGAACCGCAAGGCGATCGCCGCGGCAACGGAGCAGGCGGTGAAAGACTTTGACATTCGCACCCCATCAATTAGTACAGACATTGCGTCGCTCTCCGGTGGCAATCAGCAGAAGGTGATCGTCGCGCGCGAGTTCAGCCGCAATGTTCGTTTGGTCATTGCGGCACAGCCAACGCGCGGTCTGGACGTCGGCTCGATCGAATACATCCACCGCCGCATCGTGGAGCAGCGCGATGCGGGGGCTGCCGTATTGATTGTGAGCACGGAGCTTGATGAAGTGTTGGCGCTCGGCGATCGCGTTGCCGTGATGTATGAGGGACGAATTGTCGGCATTCTCGATGCCAAGGAGGCGACGCGTGAGCGGGTCGGCCTCCTCATGGGAGGTATCACCAAGTGAACGGCTTAAAGAAATTCGGTTCAAAGATCCGCATTCCAGCACTTTCGATCTCAGTGGCGCTGCTCGTTGGCGCGATCTTCATCATCTTCACTGACATTGAAGTTCTTGGCGGTCTTCTCTCTGATCCTATTGGAGCCTTGAGCCTCGGCATTGGGCGAGCGGCAGCCTCGTACAGCGCGCTTTTCCGCGGAGCGTTCGGTGATCCAGAGAATATCGGTAAGGCACTCGCCTCAAATGGCGACATCAAGCTGTGGGCGCGCGCACTGCGCCCGATCGTCGAAAGCGTCGTCGCCTCCGTACCTCTTATCTTCGTCGGGCTTGGCGTTTCGGTGGCGTTCCGCACCGGCATCTTCAATATTGGTGGTGCTGGTCAGTACACCATGGGTGCCGTTGGCGGCACCCTCGCGGCGCTCCTATTCGGCGCAGGCGTGACACCGGCGCCAATTGCCATTCTCCTCGTGATGATCTTTGGAGTCATTGGGGGAGCAGCCTGGGCGTTCATTCCTGGTTATCTGAAGGCACGCGTCGGCGCGAGTGAGGTGATCACGACGATCATGCTCAACTTCATCGCTGGGCAGTTCGTCTTCTTCCTCGTATCAAACTTCGAGTTCATCCAGAAGCCACCACGTATTCAGCCAGTATCAAAGGAGCTCAGCCAGTTCGTAGACCTCCCTGGGATCTTGCCGATCGCGGCCCTGCGGATGGACATCAGCATCATCATCGCGCTCCTCACCGCCGTTGCGGTCAGCTGGTTCCTCTTTCGGTCCACTCGTGGATTTGAGCTTCGAGCCGCCGGCTTGAACCTTGCGGCGGCGAAGTATGCGGGCATTGGCGCAGGCACCTCGATCATCACCGCAATGCTGATCTCTGGAGCAATCTCTGGTCTGGGTGGTGCGCTTGTGGCCGTCGGCACGATCAAGCAGCTCTCGCCTGGTATCGCTGGAAGCGTTGGCTTCACTGCGATCGCCATTGCTCTCGTTGGTGGTACGCGGCCGAGCGGCGTAGTTGCGACTGCGCTCGTGTTCGGCCTTCTGCAGCACGGCGGTAGCCTGATGCAGGTGGAAACAAGCATCCCAATTGAGATGCTCCTCTTTATTCAGGCGCTCGTCATCGCCTTCATCGCAGCTCCTGAGCTGACGCTTGGCATCTTGAAGAACCCGTTCCGCCGCCGCCCACGTTCGGTGGCCAAGTGAATATGCAGGGAGGCAGCGTGAGGAAGAAGAAGCCGGTTGCAGCGGCGCGCGCGAAGACCACCACGGCTGCCCCAGCAAAGCGATCAGTCTCTGTGGGAGATGGTGCGGATGCACAACAGCAACTCATCGCCTCACGCGTCCGTGCGGGGCTCTTCGCACTCTTCACACTCCTCTCCCTTGCCATTACATCTGGCTCAGTGGGAGTTGAGGGGAAGTTCGCATTCTGGGTGGACAAGGTCGGCGGCACAGATGTCTCCTTCTCACTGCCGGTGGTTCTGCTCTGGGCTGCCGTCACGGCCGGCTTTGGTGCGATGGCTGCGCTGCAGCTTGTGCGCGGCGCCTCATTCAGGTGGCGACTTGCGATCGGCCTCGTATCGCCCGTCTTGGTCTTTGCCCTCCTGGCCCGCCTCCTTGACGGCACAACCGCGAATCTGACCGTCTTCTTCACCAGCACGTTGCTGTACACCGTCCCCGTCGGAATCGGCGCGCTTGCCGGCATCATTGCGGAGCGCAGTGGGTTCCTTAACATTGCCGTTGAGGGGAAACTCCTCTTCGGCGCCATGATTGGCTCGATCGCCTCGAGCATCACGGGCATCGCCATCGCAGGGCCTATTGCCGGCGCGATCTTTGGTGCGTTGGTCTCCCTCTTCCTCGCCTGGCTCGGCATTCGCTACAAGGTCGATCAGATCATTGCTGGCACAGTCATCAACATCGGCGCGCTTGGCGTGACCACCTTTGCGTATCTGCGCATTCTTCAGCCGTATAGCGAGTTCAACCGGCCGATCGGCATCACGCCGATTCAGATCCCGTTCCTGTCAGACATTCCTGTTCTCGGGCCGATCCTCTTCTCGCTGAGCCCCTATTTTTACATCGCAGTGGGGCTCGTCCTCTTCTTTACCTACATGATCTACCGCACCCGTTGGGGGCTGCGCTTGCGAGCGGCAGGCGAGCAGCCGAGCGCCGCTGGTACTGTGGGCATCGACGTTGTGAAGCTGCGCTATCGCGCAATGTTGGTCGCTGGCCTCCTTGCAGGCTTCGCCGGCAGCTACATCGCGCTCAGCGGAACAGGCGGCTTCGGCATCAACACCAGCGCCGGCAAAGGCTTCATTGCGCTTGCCGCGGTGATCTTTGGTGCATGGAATCCTGTCTATGCCTTTGGAGCGGCACTAATTTTCGGCATGACGAGTGCGGCAACGACGCTCTTGTCAGGGCTCGGTGTCTCGCTGCCGCCACAAATCCTGCTCTCAATGCCTTACATCGTCACGATCATCGTTGTGGCTGGTCTCATCGGTCGAGTGCGCGCACCAGCCTCGGCTGGCCGTCCGTACGACCAGGGATAGGGCGCCGACTCTGTGAGCAACCCGTCGGTGCTTGGCTGGCCGACATTCCATCACGCGAAGCTCACGCCACGCACAGCACCGTTTGGCACCGTTGCCAAGCCGTTGCCGCTGATTATCGATAGTGATCCAGGGCTTGATGACGCGTTAGCAATTGCGTGTGCCGTAGTTCGGCCCGAGATCAACCTGCTTGCGGTGACAAGCGTGGGCGGCAACGCCGATGTGCACCACTGCACCGAGAATGCTCTGCGCCTGCTTCACCTGTATGGCGCAGATGACGTGCCGGTCGCCGAAGGTGCGGTTGGGCCACTGGCAGGGCCTCTGGAGCGCGCCACCGAGGTCCATGGCGAGGGAGGCCTTGGTAACACCAAGCTGCCGAAGGCTCCACGCACGGCCGAACCAGAAGGGGCTGTGGCACTGATGGCGCGCATCCTGGAGGCATCACCAGAGCCGGTGGCGATTGCCCCAGTGGGCCCACTCACCAACATTGCGCTGCTCATTCGCTCATACCCGCACTTGGCGCCGAAGATCTCGCACATCTGCCTCATGGGTGGTTCGGTGGGCGAAGGAAACTCCTCCGCATCGGCGGAGTTCAACATCTATGCCGATCCAACCGCGGCTGAGATTGTGTTCAACAGCGGGCTGCCGATCACGATGATTGGCCTCGATGTTACCCATCATGCAATCCTCGACCGAACGATCCTTGATCGATTCGCGGCACTGCCTGGTGCATCGGCGAAGGTAGCGGCCGAACTGCTGAAGTTCTCCTTTGACCGCTCCGCTGCCTGGGGTCAGGGCGAGAAGATGGCCATTCACGACGCCGTGGCGGTGATGCATCTTGCTATCCCAGATCTTGTGGGCGTCTCGCGCTATCACGTTGTCGTAGATGCAACGCAGGGACCGGCGCGCGGTCGCACGATTGGCGATGCGAATCTGTACCGCCTCAAGCGCGACGAGCTCGAGCCGAATTGCGACGTGGGGCTCACCATCGACAGCAAACGCTTCGCAGATGAGATGGTGGATATTTACTCGAAGCTGCCATGAGCGAGCTGAAGCCGAATCCGCTCCCGCTCTCGACGCCGTTCCCGCCGTCGCCACGCCGTGCGCCACTCGGCACCGTTGCGAAGCCACTGCCAATCATCATCGACTGTGACCCCGGCCATGATGACGCGATGGCGCTCGCCGTTGCCTTTGCCCGCCCAGAGCTGAAGGTGCTCGGCGTCACCGCCGTTGCTGGCAATGCATCACTGCCAAAGACCTACGACAACCTGCGCCGCACCCTGGCCCTTCTTGGCGCAAACGAGGTGCGTGTTGCCGCTGGTGCCGATGTGCCACTCGTGCGACCACTCTGGGTTGCGCCATACGTGCACGGCGACTCGGGGCTCGACGGCGCGGAACTTCCAGAGCCAACGGGCGTTGAGCACGCCGCGGGCGCCGTTGACTTGATTGCGACCCTGCTGCGTGAGGCGAGCGAGCCGGTGACACTTGTACCGCTCGGCCCGTTGACGAACATTGCCATCCTGCTGCGTGATCACCCAGAACTGAAGGCGAAGATCGCCCACATCTGCTGGATGGGCGGCGCGATCGCCGAGGGGAATGTGACCGCATCGGCGGAGTTCAATTCGTATGTTGATCCTGACGCCGCAGCGATCGTCTTTGCTTCTGGGATCCCGATCACGATGGTCTGCCTCGACGCAACGCACCGCGCCCTTACCGGCGAAGCGGCGATGAAGCGGCTTGATGCCGCGGGAACGTTGTCAGCAAAGATCTTCGCCGACCTGCTGCGCTTCTACGCAATCTTTCATAAGGATCGCTACGACTGGCCAGCCTCCGCCGTGCATGATGCCGTGGCGGTCGCACATCTTGCGGTGCCAAACCTCTTGGCGCTAGTGCACGCCGCCGTTGATGTTGAGCTCGGCGACCTTGCACGCGGGCGAACGATTACCGACTGGTATGGCGATCGCTTGAAGCAGCGCGGACGCACCCCGGACGTCGATGTGGCGGTTGGCGTTGATGCCGACGCCTTCGACCGTGTTCTCGTGGACGCGATCCTCTCGTTTAGGTAGCGCTAGATCCGGTCGCGGAGCTCCGCGAGTAGGCCTGGGATCGCCGCCGTA
>JBBAWJ010000039.1:0-6602 GCA_040397255.1 Candidatus Limnocylindrus sp. | reverse complement strand
CGGTGTTGAACAACTCCGGCGGCGCATGGGATAACGCCAAGAAGTTCATCGAGTCGGGCGGACTCAAGGACGAGAAGGGGAAGGTCCTCGGCAAGGGGAGCGACGCCCACGCGGCCGCCGTTGTTGGCGACACCGTAGGCGACCCATTCAAGGACACCGCTGGCCCATCGCTGCACGTTCTCGTGAAGCTGCTGGCAACGGTCACCCTAGTCCTCGCTCCGCTCTTTATTCGCGGCTAGTCCGCGCGCTACGGCAAACCTATGAGGCGGTGCTTCCCATTTTGGGGGTGCCGCCTCATGCTATGCCCCCACAGCGCCAGCTAGGCGCATAGCGGCACGAGAGGAGGGGCGATGGGCAGCGATCCAGTATCTGCAGCACTCATCGCCCTGTTGCTCGGACTCGTTCAAGGTGCAACCGAGTTCCTGCCAATCTCTTCATCGGCACACCTCTATGCGATCCCGTATCTCTTCGGCATCAGCGATCCGCTCCTCTCGTCGCTCGCCTTCGGCGCGGTGATTCATTTGGGCACGCTTGCCGCAGTTCTCGTGGCACTTCGGAGCGACGTGATGCGGCTCACCCGCGTTGCGTTGCGAACAATCACGTCAGTTGGACGCCACCGAGGGGAGTCGTCTGATGAGCGCCTCATCCTTGCGATCGTGATTGGCACCATCCCGGCCGTACTGCTGGGCGTTGCAGCCGGCGATCTGCTGGAGAGTGCCGTGCGCACACCACTCGTTGTTGCGGGTGCCGTAACGGCGGGAGCATTGTTGCTCTGGTTTGCAGAGCGCGTCAGCACGCGCGAGCAACCGCTCCAGAGCGTTGGCGTGATCGATGGCCTCATGATCGGCCTCGCGCAGGCGCTGGCGCTGGTGCCTGGGGTCAGCCGCTCTGGTGCAACGATTAGCGGCGGACTCCTTCTCGGCTTCCGCCGCGAAGCGGCGGCACGCTTCGGCTTCTTGCTCGGCATTCCGGCGATTGCTGGTGCTGGCACCATCAAGCTGAAGCACCTTCTTGAGTCGAGTGAGGATCTTGCGGCGAGCGCGCCACTCTTGGTGATCGGTGTGGTGAGTGCATTCATCTCGGGGCTGTTCGCCATCAAGCTGCTCTTCCGCATCTTGGATGGCGGCAGCACGCGCATCTTCGTGGCGTATCGTTTCGCCTTCGCCGCCGTGCTGGTTGCTTCCGTCGTTCTGCAAGGCGGTCTGTAATGGATCTCGGCAAGAGCGTTCGTCATCGCGCCCTGCGCGACATCGTGTCGCGGCAGGCGATCCGAACGCAGCGAGAACTTGCGACGGCGCTCAAGCGGCAGGGGATCCCCGCCACACAGGCAACACTCAGCCGCGACATCACCGAGCTCGGCCTCATCAAGGTGGATCGCGGCGGCTCGCCAGCCTACGCCTTCGCCCCAGGTCGCTCCATTGAGATTGCTTCGGAAGAGCGGCTACATGCCCTGCTCGGCGCGATCCCACTCGACGCCTCGGTGGCGGGGTCGATCCTGGTACTGAAAACGCTCCCAGGGAGCGCGCACGCCATTGCCGCCTCGCTTGACCGCCTGCGCCTCCCCGAGATCGTCGGCACGGTGGCGGGGGACGACACCCTCTTCGTGGCCGTGCGTGATGCGGCGGCGATGCGCAAACTCCGCAAGCGCCTGACCGATCTCGCCCAGCGAGGCTAATCGCCGCCGCGGGCGCTAGGATTCCCAGCATGTATTGGGCAGATGAACTCGCCGCACGCGTCTCCGGGCCCCAGGTTGTCAACGACTCGAAGACCCCATCGGGGACGGTGCACGTTGGCAGCCTCCGCGGACCGGTGATGCACGACGCCATTGCCCGCGCCCTGCGCGACCGCGGCATCCCCGTGCAGTTCCGCTACGGCGTTGAAGACATGGATGCGATGGATGCGCAGGCGCTCCTCACCCCCGACGCAGTGGAGCGCTACATGGGCGTCCCACTCGCACACGTCCCCGCTCCTGAGGGGAGCAGCGCCGAAAACTATGCGCGTCACTTTGTGGGGACGCTCTTCTTCCCAACCTTTGCGCGCCTCGGCATTCGACCAGAGTTCTACTGGCTCTCCGAGATCTATCCAACGGGACAGCTCGATCCATTCATTCGCACCGCCCTCGATAAGGCGCAGGTGATTCGCGACCTCTACGTGCGCGTCAGCAACGTGGAGCGACCAGCAGGTTGGCTGCCGATTCAGGCGATCTGCGAAGCGTGTGGCCGCGTTGGCACCACCCTCTCCGACGACTGGGACGGCGAGACGATTCGCTACCGCTGCCTCCCTGACTATGTGAAGTGGGCACAGGGCTGCGGACACGAAGGTCGACTCGCACCGTTCGGCGGCAAGGCGAAGATGCCGTTCAACGTGGAGTGGGCGGCGAAGTGGTCGCTGATGGGCGTCACCATTGAAGGGTGCGGCAAGGATCTTGGTACCAAGGGCGGATCGCGCGACCGTAGCGAGGCAATCTCGCGCGAAGTGTTTGATCGCGAACCGCCAATCAACGTGATGTACGAGTTCCTCAACGTTGGTGGCAAGAAGATGTCAACCTCGAAGGGGCTCGGCGCCGCGGTGCACTCCATCTCTGAGTCCATTCCGCCTGAGGTGCTGCGCTTCCTCTTCCTGCGCCCACGTCCGAACCACGCCATTGACTTTGATCCGGCCGGCAGCGACGCGATTCCGCGACTGCACGATGAGTACGACCGCATCAGCGCCGCCACCGCAGGAAAGACGGTGCGTGGCGAACTGCCGCCCGATCACGAGCGACTGCAGTTCTTCAGCCAGATCACCGACAGCACTGCCGAAGCGGCGAAAGAGGTAGCCGCAGCGTGGCGTCCAGCGTTTGGGCAGCTCTCGCTGCTGCTGCAGCTTCCTGGGGTCAACGTTGTTGAGCGTGCCGCCGCCGAGAAGGGGAGTCCACTCACCGCCGCCGAGTCGGCCGAACTGAACGAGCGCATCGCCGCCGTGACGAACTGGTTGCGCGATTACGCCTCCGATGAGGCGCGTATTGCGGTGCGCCCAGAACTACCGACCGATGCCGTTGCGGCGCTCAGCGCCGAGGAGCGCGCCTGGCTCGGTGCCCTCGCCCCGCAGATTGAAGCCGCAATCGCCGCCGATGCGACCGCCCTCGGCAGCGGCGACGCCTGGCAGGCGCTCATCTTCAGCGCCGCCAAGGAGGCTGGCTTGCAGCCGGTTCGTGCCTTCGCCTCGCTCTACGCCGCCTTCCTCGGGCGAACGAACGGCCCGCGCGCGGGTTGGCTGCTCGCAGCGATTGATCACACCCTTATCCTTACCAGGCTGCGCGATGCCGCGGCAGTACAGGGGGTGAACGCATGAGTGTGGGCACACAGCGACTACGCGACGACGCCGACCGACTCCGCGCGGGCGCGATCGCCAAGCGCGAAGACCCGAAGGTTGTTGATGCTGCCCTCGCGGCAGATGCCGCGCGTCGCGCCCTCTCGCAACGCGTGGACACACTACGAACCGAGCGCAAGCGACTCTCCGCCGAAGTTGGCGCACTGCTCGGCGGCAAGCCAGCCGTACCTGCTACTGATCCAAAGGTTGTTGCGCTCAAGGCTGAATCCCAGAAGGTCGCCACCGAGATGGAGGGGCTCGAGAAGCAGCTCGCCACCGCCGAGGCACAGCTCGAGGATCTGCTGTTGCGCATTCCGAACCCGCCCGACGAAGACATTCCCGTTGGCGGCGCTGAGGCGAACACGACGATTCGTACCTGGGCCCCTGCGGGGCACCCAGTGATTGGCGCGAAGGGCGAAGATCCAGCCACTGCAGCGGCGCCAGAGCACGATGTAGTCGCGGAGCGACTCGGCATCTTCGATCTAGAGCGTGGCGCGAAGGTGGCGGGTGCCGCCTTCCCGGCGTATCGCGCCGACGGCGCGGCACTCATCCGCGCCCTCATCAATCTCTTCCTCGACACCCACGTGCGCGAGAACGGCTTCACCGAGATCTGGCCACCGATCCTGATCAACGAGGCGTCGGCGCGCGGCACAGGGCAGATCCCTGACAAAGAAGACCAGATGTACGTGGTCGGTCGCGACGGCTTCTATTTGGCGCCAACCGCCGAGGTGCCAGTGACGAACATGCATCGCGACGAGATCCTCGACGGTGCGGATCTGCCGATCCGCTACGCCGCCTACACACCATGCTTCCGACGTGAGGCGGGCGCCGCTGGTCGCGAGACGCGCGGCATCCTGCGCCTGCACCAGTTCGACAAGGTGGAGATGGTCAGCTTTGAGCGCCCCGCAGAATCCGCCGCTGCCCTCGAGTGGCTCACCGCCCGCGCCGAGTCACTGCTCAAGCAACTCGAACTCCCGTACCGCGTGCTGCTCATGGCAACGGGCGACATGGGCTTCGTACAGATGCGCAAGTACGACCTTGAGGTGTGGGCCCCCGGTTCGAAGCGCTGGCTAGAAGTGTCGAGCTGCTCAAACTTCGGCGACTACCAGGCGCGCCGCATGGCGATTCGTTACCGCACCGCACAGGGCGAGAAGCCAGAACTCGTGCATACCTTGAATGGTTCTGGCCTTGCAGTGCCACGTGTGCTGGCGGCGCTCTTGGAGCATGGTGCGCAGCCAGACGGCAGCGTGAAGCTTCCCGCCGTGCTGCACCCGTATCTTGGCGGGCGCACGCACCTCGCCCCACCGACCAAGAGCTAGCGGCCGATCCGATACACTCCCTCGTGGAGGGGTGCCGGAGTGGTTGAACGGAGCTGTCTTGAAAACAGCCCAGGCTGGCAACGGTCTGCGGGGGTTCGAATCCCTCCCCCTCCGCCACACCCCAATCGCTGACTCTGCGCCACACTGCGCCTCATGAGTAGCGGCCTCTGTTCCATCTGCATCCATGCGCGGCTCGTCGTGAGTGGCCGTGGGTCGCACTTTATGCGCTGTGCGCTCTCAGATACCGATGATCGCTTCCCGCGTTACCCGCGTCTGCCGGTGATGCGCTGCGCTGGATTTAGCGCTGAGACTCCGCCCGACGCGTCGCCGCCATCAGCAGCGTCCACAGATCTACAAGGTCCTCAGGAGTAAGGGCGCCGGCGCCGCGCGCCGCAACGCGCGTAAGGAGTGCCGCCTCGCGCTCTGGATCTTGTACCGCGCGTCCGAGTGCCGCCTTCGCCGCGCCTGCCTCAAGGGCGAGCTCGGTTCGTGCGGCGAGCAGCGTCAGCAGCTGATCATCAATGGTGTCGATGGCGGCACGAATCTCTAGGAGGCGTGCAGCGGGGTCGCTCACTGGTGACCATCCGCGTCGCGCGCAGCACGCTGTAGTTCGGCGATGAGGGCAACGGCCCGTAGATAACCGGTCGCACCGTAGCCGCGCACGCTAACGGCGGCGAGGTCTTCGACGAAGTTCACGCTGCGGAACGGTTCGCGCGTTGCGGGATCGCTCAGGTGCACCTCGGCGAAGGGCCGCTCCACCGCTAGGAGTGCGTCGCGAAGGCTGACGCTGGTGTGGGTGAGCCCACTCGGGTTGATGATCAACCACGAGAAGTCGCGCACATGGAGTCGGTCGATCAGCTCGCCCTCGTGGTTCGACTGCACCGCGTCGACAAGGTGCAGGCCTGCAGCAGCCGCAGCCGTTGCGACCGAAGCCTCGATCTCGGCGAGGGTGGTGGTGCCGTAGGTCTCTGGCTCGCGCTCACCGAGCAGGTTGAGGTTGGGGCCGCTCAACATCAGGAGCCCATCACCAGCGGCATGGGCGCGGGTTCGTGCGCTCATCGCCGCGAGTTCGATGCGCTTCGAGATCTCCGCCATGGCTCCCCCTTACTTAACGCCGGCCAACATGGTGGCCGCTGCGCGCTCTACGAGGCTAGCAGGAACGTCGTTGCGAATAACGTAGCCGTCGTCGCTCGCCAGGACCCAGCGAATCTTCGCCTCAGCCACCTTCTTGTCGCGACTGGCCGCAGCCAACAGTGCAGCGACTGGCTCGCTGCGTGGCGCAACGCCGAGACCGAGTGCGTCAAGCAGGGCAACACCGCGCGCAGCCAGTGCCGCGGGGGTCACGCCAAGCTCGACTCCAATCTGCAGCGCGGCGCGCAAGCCGTAGCCGACCGCCTCGCCATGCAGCAGGTTTTGGTACCCGGCTGCCTGTTCAAGGGCGTGCCCAAGGGTGTGACCAAGATTGAGGCTCATGCGTTCGCCCGACTCACGCTCGTCGGCGGCAACGACGCGGCACTTCCACCAACCAGCGCGCTCCACGATCTCGGCGAGGGTGCCATCGTCGTGCAGCGTTAGATCACCGGCGACAAGTCGCGGAGCCGCCTCCTCGAGGACGGTGAAGAGACGCACATCGCCGAGCAGCGCAATCTTCACCGCTTCGGCAGATGCTGCGATCAGTTCGCGAGCGGGGAGGGTGCGCAGCGCGGAAAGGTCGGCGATGACCGCCTGCGGCTGATGAAACGCGCCAACAAGATTCTTCCCCTCAGGGAGATCGACACCGGTCTTGCCGCCGAGCGAGGCGTCAACTTGAGCGGCGAGTGTGGTTGGCACGGCGATCCAGTCGACGCCACGCAGATAGAGGGCAGCGAGGAGTCCGGCGGCATCGGTGAGTGCACCGCCACCAACAGCAACGATCAGGTCGCGACGCTCCAC
>JBBAWJ010000038.1:0-6628 GCA_040397255.1 Candidatus Limnocylindrus sp. | reverse complement strand
CGAATTCGTTGGCGAGGGCGATGTTCACGTCGCGATAGGTGGTCTCGGCGAGCTTCGCCATCTCGGCGGCTTCGAGCGTTTGCATCTGTGCGATCGGTGCGTCAAGTACGCTCTCGTAGAAGGCGGTCGCGCGCGCCAGGCTTGGTGCGTCGGTGCCGCCAACGAGCTTCGGATAGGCGGCGAGGTTGCGGAACGTTTGGCCGGTGAGCACGCGCTCTGGCGAGAAGCAGCCGAACACTTTTGCGCCACTCTTGGTGGCAACCGTTGCGACGAGTTCGCGCGTGGTGCCGATCGGCACCGTTGTCTCAAGAATGACGAGCAGGTCGTCGTGCGCACCGGCAATCAGCGTCTCCGTGGCACCAACGAGCGCCTTGTCGGCGATGCTGCCATCGTCGCGCACCAGTACTGGTACAACGACGAGCGCTACGTCGGCGTCACGGACCGCGGCGGGGCCGTCGATGGTGGCGCGCAGTCGGCCAGAGCCAACATGCTCGGCAAGGAGTTCTGGAAGGTTCGGCTCGCCGCCCCACGGTGCAACGCCTGAGTTAATGGTGTCGACCAGGGCCCGATTGATATCAACGGCGTGCACGCGCCAACCGTGGGAGGCGAACTGCAGGGCGAGCGGCAGGCCGATCTTGCCAGAGCCGATGACGGCGATGGTGCCAACGGTGCCAGGGGCGCCGACCCATGGCTTCGCGGTAACGGGGGTGCCGTGGGTGCAGGGGTGTGGTTCAGCGGTGAAGGAGCCACCGAGCATGGACGTTGCTCGACCGAGTGGATCTGTGGTGTGTGCGCTCATTGCCCCTCCTTGTTCCCTTGGAGGGGATGCTACACCGCGGCGATCGCCTCAAGCTTCGGCCGCACAGGGACCCCGCCGGCACGCGCGGATTCGAGGACGGCATCGGCGAGGATCACGGCACGCGCGCCGTCGTGGATGGTGACAGCAGGCTTCGCCTCGCCATGTGCGGCGGCGAGGAAGGCGCGTAGCTCCAGCGCCAGCGGCTCTTGCCGTGCGGCGGGGAGGTCGGCGGTGCGACCAGGCTGCACGGGGGCGAACCCATCGAGCATCGCACTCGAGTTCGGGTCGGCGCTGGTGAAGGAGACGGTTCGCTGCAGGAGGCTCACGTCGTAGGCGCCGGCACTTGTGGTGACGAGCAGTTGTCGACGCTTTGCTGGCGCAAGCCATGAGGCGCGAATGCGCGCCACGGCACCGCCGGGGAAGGTGAAGAGCGCCTCGGCGAAATCCTCACGCCCCTCAATCAGTCGCGAGCCGGCCACGGCGGTGACCGAGAGTGGCGAGCTTCCGGCAATGGCGCAGGCGAGATCAATGTCGTGCACCATCAGGTCGCGCACCACACCAACGTCGCTGATGCGCTTGGGGAGGGGGCTCTCGCGCATCGCCTCGATGGCGTAGAGCGCTTCGCCTGTGCTCCCACGCATCTGCTCAAAGAGTCGGGTGACCGCGGGATTGAAGCGCTCCACGTGACCGACCTGCACGATTGCACCCGCGGCGGTGGCGCGTGCGACGAGGTCGAGTGCCTCGGCCGAATCGGCGGCGAGTGGCTTCTCGACCAGAATCGGAATCTTGCGCTCGATGGCGCGGATCACCAGAGCGGCGTGGAAGCGCGTGGGTGCGGCGATGATCGCCGCCTCTAGACCTGGATGGTTCAGGAGTTCTGCGGCGTCGGTGTACGCGATAGCGGCGGGAGCTACGACGAGCGCTGCGTCGCGCGCTGCATCAATTGGGTCACTGATCGCCACGATCTCGGCGTTGGGGAGGGTGGCCAACACGCGCAGATGGTTGCGCCCCATGACGCCAAGGCCGATCAGGCCAACCCTCATGCGGGCCAAGCGCTCCCGCCGTGGCGCTCCACGGCGCGTCGCAGCGAGGCGGCAACCTCCTCTTGCTCTGCAGCTGTCATTGCAGCAAACATCGGCAGTGAGAGGCAACCCTTCGCCAGCGCATCAGTTACCGGCAGCGCAACACCAAGACCGCGCTCCTTAATGTACGGCTGCTCGCTCACTGGAATCGGGTAGTAGATGCCCGTACCGATCCCATCGTTGGCAAGATCTTTCACGATCTCGTCGCGCGCTGGGCCAACATGCACGGTGTACTGGTGATAGACGTGCAGATTTCCAGCTGGCGTTCCCTGTCGAATGATCGGCGCACCAGCGAGCAGCGCGTCGTAGCGCGCTGCAGCGGTGACACGCGCCGCAGTGAACTGATCTAGCTTGCCGAGTTGCACGGTGCCGATCGCGGCGGCAATATCGGTCATGCGGTAGTTGGTGCCGAGCATCTCGTGCAGGTAGCGCACCTTTGCCCCTTGGCTGCGGAAGGCGCGCAGCCACTCGTTGAGCGTGTCGTCGTTAGTGGTGATCATGCCCCCCTCGCCGCTGGTGATGTTCTTTGTGGCGTAGAGCGAGAAGGCACCAACACCGAAGGAGCCGGCCTGCTTGCCGTTCTGAGTCGCGCCGACCGCCTGGCAGGCGTCTTCAATCATCGCAAGGTTGTGCTTGGTGGCGAGTGCGCCGAGGGCGTCCATGTCGGCGATGAGGCCGAAGAGGTGCACGGGCATGAGCGCCTTCGTCTTTGGCGTAATGGCTGCTGCGGCCGCAGCGGGGTCCATCAACCAGGTGACCGGATCAATGTCAACAAATCGTGGCGTGGCACCTGCGCGCAAGATCGCGGCGGCGGTGGCACTAAAGGTGTGGCCAACGGTGATGACCTCGTCGCCAGGCTTGATGCCAAGTCCCTGAATGATCGCCTCTTCGGCGAGCGTGCCGTTCGCCACGGCGATCGCATGCTTCACGCCAACCATCTCCGCGAAGCGGCGCTCGAACTCGGCTACGCGTGGACCCTGCGCGAGGGCGCCCGACATGATCGCCTCGGCGGCGGCGTCAGCCTCCTCGCGACCCACGGCGGGGCGGGTGATCGGAATGCGAATCTGCGGTGTACTCATGATGGGGAGCGTATCAGCGTGCGAAGCGACGCGCGATCAGTGCGGCTCGGATCGCCTCCGCGGCACCCCCCGCGGGCAGGGGTCGGGATGCTCGCGCGGCGATCGCCGCGGCACCTGTCGCAGCCCCAACCGTTGCGAGGGCGGCAGCAATACGCCCCGCATCAACACCTATAAGGAGTGACGGGCCAGCCGGATGCAGCAGCTCTGGCCACTCCGTGGTGTCGCGCAAGATCAGCGTTGGGGTGGTGAGCCAGACCGCCTCGCGCTGCAGCCCGCCAGAGTCGGTGAGCACCGCGGCGGCGTGCGCAGCGAGGGCGAGCGAGTCGAGATAACCAACAGGGGGCACAAGTTCCACGCCATCGGGAACGTCAATACCGTGCGCTGCGATCGCGGCGCTGGTTCCAGGGTGCGCCACAAAGAGCACCGCAACGCCGAGATGTTCTGCGGAAACTCGCAACACATCGAGCGCAGCGCGCAACCGTGTCGCCTCGCGTACATCAGCGCGGTGCAGGGTTGCGTACGCAAAGCCACTGGACGTTAGTGATCGGCCGATATGCAGTGCGGCAGCATCAAGGGCAGCAGTGCCGCGCGCTGTCGGTGCGAGTCGCGCCACGAGGTCGGCCATCAGGTCGCCGACGACCACGTTCCCGTCCGTGAGCCCTTCCACGCGCAACGCGCTCGCCGCTGCATCACTGGTGCAGAGTCGCAGCGATGCGATCTTGTCGACCGCAATGCGATTGCGCTCTTCGGGCATCGTCTCGTCGCCAGAGCGCACCCCTGCCTCAACGTGCACGATGGCAATCCCGAGAGCGTGTGCAGCAAGCGCACCTGCGAGTGTGGAGTCGGTATCTCCAAAGACGAGCACGGCAGCAGGGTGCATCTGCGCAAGAGCCGCGTCAAGTGCACGTACCATTGCATCAAGCCGCTCGACGCCGTGCAGATCTCCCGGCTCGGGCAGGAGGAGGTCTGGGGGCGCCATCCCAAGGTCGCGGTAGATCTGACCCGCAAGCAGCTCGTCGTGGTGTTGGGCGGTATCAACAACAAACGGCTCGATGGGCGCCGTGAGGTGCGGGCGAAGGGCGGCAAGCTTAATGAGTTGCGGGCGCGTTCCGACGATCGCCGCGATGCGCATAGCCCCTCCTCACCCTTGGCGCCCGTGCGTGCTGCGATAGACTCGCCGCATGCCGAACCCCGCTCCGCACACCGTACCAAAGGGTGCCCCCCAGCCGAAGCGGCAGGTGGCGATGTTCGTTGCCAACAATATGGTGAGCGATCGCCGCGTGATCCGTGAGGCAGCAACAGTGGCCGCGGCCGGGTTCGCTGTCACCGTGCACGCCATTGCCCAGCGTCGCGAGCCGCTCCCCACAAGCGAGCAACACCCCGACGGCTTCACGATCGTCCGTCATCGACTCGGGTTGATTCCACCGGTATTACCGATCCGCCCACGCCTTCTCGCCCTGCTCCTTCATCCTCTCTGGTGCGCACTTGCCGTTGCCGTCGCCGTGGCGCGAAAGTTGCGCATTCCACTAGCGGGCGCTGCACTTCTGGCGATTCGCTGGACCGCTTGGGCCACACTCGCAGCGCGAGCGGCGAGCTCCGCACAGATCCTGCATGCTCACGATCTCTCGGGTGCGCTCCCAGCGCTCGCAACGCTGCGTTCCAATCCAGGTGCCGTGCTCCTCTATGACAGCCACGAGGTCTTCCTTGAGAGCGGCAGGTGGGCAAAGAGCCCTGCGTTCATCCGACGCATCCTCGCGAACCACTTTGAGCAGCCGGCACTCCGACGCGCAGCCGCACTCATTGCGGTGAATCCGCAGGTTATTGAAGCGCTCGCGAAGCGCTACGAGATTCCAGAACGACAGGTGGTGACATACAACTGTCCGCCAGCATGGAACCCTGAACCGCGCGGTACAGAGTTGCGCGCGGCAATCGGCGTCGGCGCCGATGCGCAGGTCATCTTGTATCACGGCGGATTCTCGGCACATCGTGGACTCGAGGAGCTCCTCGCTGCGATTCGCGACCCACGTCTCGCCGCGGCGCACCTCGTCTTCCTTGGCTACGGCCCACTTGAGGCAACGTTGCGCGCCGCCGCGGCGGAGCCGGCGCTTACGGGGCGTGTGCATGTGCTGAAGGCGGTCTCGCCAGAGGTGCTTGATCGCTGGGTCTCGGGTGCCGATGTGGGCATGTGCACCGTGCTGCCGAGCACGTTGAATCACCGCATCTCTACACCGAACAAGCTCTTTGAGTCCATTGGCGCGGGTGTTCCAGTGATCGCCAGCGACTTCGCCACCATGCGCAACATCGTGCTTGGAGACCCTGACGGTCCCCTCGGCGCGGTCTGTGATCCGACCAGCGCACAGGCAGTTGCTACCGCCATTCACTTGATCCTCAGCATGAGCCCAAGCGATCGCGCTGCGCTGCGTGCCCGTTGCATTCGCGCCGCCGCGGCACGCTGGAACTGGGAGGCGCAGGCTACTCGCCTCACCGAGCTCTACAGATCGCTGCCATCAGCATGAGCCGCTCGCCGCGTCGACTCGTGATCGGCATGCTCAATACCGCTGGGCAGGCGCGTGAATGGGCGAACGCCGTGCGACACAACACACCAGCAACAGCCGAGTCATGGGGAATCAAGCGGCCCGAAGTGGCTGCCATATCGTTTGTGGCGGATCGCACCTACACACTCGTGAACGGTGCGGCCGATCAGGCCTGGATGGATCTGCTGCAAGCGCCCACGAAACCAACGCATCTCATCATTGAAAGCGGCAAGCCGATTGTCATCAGAGGCACGTTCCGGCGCATGCTCTTCCAGGCGCTCACGGCGCGTCGTCACGGCATTCGCCCAGCACTGCTCTTTCACGGCAGCGACATCCGTGTGCCGAGTCTGCACGCCGCCAGGCACACTGACTCACCGTTCCAGGAGAGCCTCGATGGCTTAACTGCGAAGCTCGAAACGCAAACGCAAACGATGCGCCGCTGGTTGCGTGTGTGGCCGTTCCCGATTTTCATCTCAACCGTCGACCTCAAGCGCTTCGTGCCGCGTGGACGATGGCTCCCCGTTGCTCCGGACGCTTCCTGGTTTACGTCAATGTCGGCAATCTCCACGGATCGACCACGTCCACACGTGCTGCATCTACCATCCCGACGCGCACTCTTTCAAAGCGACCGGGTGGATCAGATCTGTGAGCAGCTTCACGACGAAGGACTGATTGAGTACCGCAGCATCACGGGAGTCTCTCCAGGAGAGGTGCGCGCACACGTTGAGTGGTCAGACATCGTGATCGACAAGATTGGCCTCGGTGTGACTGGCGTCATGGGCGCCGAGGCGATGGCCTCTGGGCGACTCCTCATCGGTGACATCGATCAGATCGTGCGCAGTGAGCTACCCGATCTACCGCTGATTCAAAGCTCAACCAGCACACTAGAACAGGTGATCCGCGACCTCGTTGCCGATCGAACTACCTGGTCCGCACGCGCCGCCGCAGGGCAAGACTTCGCCCGCAAGTACCACGACGGGCGCTACTCAGCGGCCGTGCTGGCCAAGTGGATGGGGGTTCCGGTTAACCAGCCGTAGAGGCTGGAGCCGATGGTGAGGATTGAACTCACGACCTGCTGTTTACGAAACAGCTGCTCTACCACTGAGCTACATCGGCATTTGAGCACGAAATCAA
>JBBAWJ010000037.1:5703-7132 GCA_040397255.1 Candidatus Limnocylindrus sp. | reverse complement strand
TTACGAAACAGCTGCTCTACCACTGAGCTACATCGGCATTTGAGCACGAAATCAACCTGTTGGGCGTCCGCTGTTGGGACTATCGTTGGGGCTTGCGCCCTGCGTTCGTTCCCGGCTTGAGCACAACAACGCGTCGTCGCCGCGCCCCGCGCGGCTCTGGAAGCGTATACCAAAACAAGAGCCAGAAGGCGCCACGCGACGCGTAGGTGATCTGTTTTGATGTCAATGCGCGGGAGTGAGGCGCGGGCGCTCGCGCCGGAGGCGGTGAGGAGCACATGCTCCCCGCTGTGAGTTGATTCCATAACTTTGATTTCCAGATGGCCCCTCCCATGGTTCAGAGAGGCGAGAATCTTGTCCTCTTTTCGCTTCTTTGGCATCCCTGTTGGATTTGATCAGGGATAGACCTGAATCAACCAGCGCTGAAGTATCTGGCGGTTGTTGAGCGTGTCAAGGGACAAACTGCCCTGGCAGCCCCGCCACACTCCTGACGCGCCGTTAGCGCGCCCCGTGGAGGGCGCGGGGATCAATCACCTTCAGTGGTTCGGCGCGCTTGATGCTTACTGGTAGGAGGCCAGCCTCCACGCCAACGCGCGCAACAAGTTGCGCCTTTGCATCAAGCGTCTGCACTAATTGAGGCAGCTCATCGTCTGCGAACTGCGCGTGGTATTCGGAGACGGCGGCCGCCTTCCGCTCCCATGTGGCATCGATCGGCGAGAAGGTGGTCGGCTCGTCGGTGTAGAAGAAGGCAACGGCGCGCGCGTCGTTCGGTTTCGCCGCGCGCCAGAGTGCATCAATCGCGGCGTCGCTTGAGGCGAGCCTTGAGATGCCGGAGAGGATCACTGCTTCGGCGGCAATGGAGCCGGCCTCCCAGTGATCACGATGCGCCTCAACGCGCAGCCACGGATCGGCGGCGAAGATCGCATCCGGTCGGAAGTCACGAATCTCGCGAAAGAGGTCGGGGCGCACATCGAAGCGGCTCCAGTTCCCCGCGTCTGGATAGTTGAGGTGCGTCAACTCCTGGATGCCGATGATCTTGGCTGCCGCGCGCTGGTCACGCAGCAGTGATGCCGCCGCCGCCTCATCGTTAAGCGACCCGTCAATCACACCGACCAGGTCATCCATCATCGTGCAGTAGCGAATCTCGGCACCAGCGTCCACGAGCGCCGCAAGGGTGCCCCCCACCGCAATGTCGGCATCGTCATAGTGCGGCTGAATCACCAGAATCCGCCGGCAACTAAAGATGTCTGGCGTAGGGAGGAGTGACGGGATTCGAATGGCTGCGCTCTGATGTGGCATGGGGGGAGCCTACTCTCTTCACGCTCGCATGTGACCAGCTGTGCGCCAGGCGCGACGCGCGCACACCCAATAGGGCGATGGGCCTACCGCGCCCGCTGGGGTGCCGGCGGCGCCAACCACGCCGACCTGCACG
>JBBAWJ010000037.1:0-5603 GCA_040397255.1 Candidatus Limnocylindrus sp. | reverse complement strand
AAGGCCTGGTACAACATCGCGGCGGATCTTCCGTGGCCACAATCGCCGGCGCTGAATCCTCAGACCGGCCAGCCCCTTGGCCCAGATGATCTCGCCCCACTCTTCCCAATGGCGCTCATTGGTCAAGAGGTTTCGACGGAACGAGAGATTGAGATTCCAGAGCCGGTGCGTGACGCGTATCGCCTCTATCGGCCGAGCCCGCTCTATCGCGCGCATCGGCTTGAGAAGCTGCTGGGCACGCCAGCGAAGATCTTCTACAAGTACGAGGGTGTGAGCCCTGCCGGAAGCCACAAGCCAAACACTGCCATTGCGCAGGCGTTCTACAACGCGCAAGAGGGTGTGAAGCGACTGGCCACCGAAACGGGCGCAGGCCAGTGGGGCACGTCACTCGCGTTTGCAGGAGCAATGTTCGGCCTGGAGATCAAGGTCTACCAGGTGCGTGCGAGCTACGACGCGAAGCCGTATCGCCGCATCCTGATGGAGACGTACGGCGCAAAGGTGGTTGCAAGCCCAAGCCCCGACACGAACTACGGTCGCTCGGTGCTCGCTTCTGACCCACATACGACCGGTTCGCTTGGCATGGCGATCAGCGAGGCGGTCGAAGATGCCGCCACGCGCGACGACACCAAGTACGCGCTCGGTTCGGTGTTGAATCACGTGCTGCTGCACCAGACGGTGATCGGCCAAGAGGTGCAGATGCAGCTCGAGATGGCGGACGTTGAGCCCGACATTTTGGTCGGCTGCACTGGCGGCGGATCGAACTTCGCCGGGTTCACCTTCCCGTTCTTGGGCGCCGCCTTCCGTGGCGGCCGCAAGGTGCGGGTGATTGCGGCGGAGCCGACGGCGGCGCCATCGCTGACACGCGGCATCTATGCGTATGACTACGGCGACACGGCGCATATGGCTCCAATGGTGAAGATGCACACGCTCGGTTCGGCCTTCATGCCAGATCCAATCCACGCCGGTGGGTTGCGATATCACGGCATGGCCCCGCTGGTATCGCTCCTGAAAGATAAGGGTGCCATCGAGGCGGTCGCCATTCCGCAGCGCGAAACCTTTGAACGCGGTGTGGAGTTCACCCGCGCAGAGGGGATCCTGCCAGCACCAGAGGCGAATCACGCCATTGCGGCAGCGGTTCGTGAGGCGCTGATCGCCAAGGCCGAGGGGAGGGAGACCGTGATTGTCTTCAACAATTGCGGGCACGGCTTCCTCGACCTGGCGGCATATGAGAACTACCTCGCTGGCAAGCTTGAGGACCTGAGCCTTGAGCAGAGCAAGATCGAGGCTGCGCTCAACGACCTGCCAAAGCCGTAACGCAGCGGCGCTAGATGCTCATGGCGAACGTACGACCCTTCCGGGCGACGCGCTACGCGCGCGAGCAGATCGATGCGCTCCTGAGTCCGCCGTACGACGCGGCAGAGGCAGAGGTCATTCAACGCTTGCGCGCGAGCGAGCCTCTCAACTCGGCGGCACTCGACGCCTCAAACTCCCCCGAGGAGTCTGTGGCACTCTGGCAAGACTGGCGCAAAAGCGGCGTGCTGATCGACGAAGCCGAGCCTGCGATCTACCTGTACGAAGGGATCAGCGAGAACGGCGTCACCATGCGCGGCATCTTTGCCGCAGTGCCGGTTGGCGCATACGGGCCAGAGACCGGCGTGTATGGGCACGAGCGCACCCTCGATGCGCCACGCGCAGGCCGGCTGGCGCTGCTCGCGGCAACGCGCGCGAACCTGTCGCCGATCCTGCTGCTGCGCGCGGGGGGCGCGACCACATTTAGCACCGCGTTTGCGCAGGTTGCAGCGGGTCAACCAGTAACGCGCACAACGGCACCCGATGGCACGCGTATTCAGCTCTGGCACGTAGCGCCAGAGAGCGATGCAGGTCGCGCCTTGCTGGACTGGGCATCTGGCGCCCCGCTGATCATTGCCGACGGGCATCACCGCTATGAAGCAGCGCGCGAATATGCCGAGCGCCACGGCGGCCCTGCGGCCACGATGGGCCTCATCGTTGAGGCCGATGGTGCTGGCCCAACGCTGCACGCCACCCACCGAATCCTGCGCGGGTACGAGAGCGAGCGATTCCTAACCGCCCTTCGCGCGAGCAGCGACGTAGTTACTGTTCAGGCAGCTGACCTGGCAGATGCGGCAGAGCAATTCTCCGAAGCGCACCGCGGCGAGCGAGCGGAGTTTGCGCTCTGCGCCAATGGAGTGGCGCACTTTATCACGCTGGCGCCAAGCCAACAGGCGCAGCCGATCACGCAGCGGGTGGAGGATCTACTTCGATCTCTCCTTGGAATCACAAAGGCGGATATTGCCGCAGGCGTGCTGCGCTACGAGCGACGAGTAACTGACGCAGTTGAAGCATCACGCACCAAAGGAGTAATCACTCTGCTCCTTCCGCCAGAGCGAGCGGAACTTGTGACATCGATGGCACTCGCACAACAGGTGATGCCCCAGAAGGCGACGCACTTCTCGCCAAAGCCAGCAACGGGGCTGCTCTTTCTATCGCACGACCAGAACGCGTAAGAGGCGGAGGCTAGCTCCGGCGCTTCGCGAGCGGTCTAGAGGGCGTCGTTATACGTCCAGACGTCGAGCGCGTCTAGATCAAGCGTGGTATTGCCGTTCGCGGCGAGTGCGCCGGCGATCTGAGCGCGATGCTCAGTGGCGTGGTGCACCGCCTGGTTCACGAGCACCCAGCGCGGTACGGAGATCTCTTCACCGCCGTACGAGATCCAGGTGATGATCTCGTCGCCGGTGAGCTGCGCACCCGCATGGAGCTTGGCGTCGGCAACCTTGACGGCGACCGCGAGGACTGCGAGATCGGCGATGGTGGTGGGGAGCTCGCGCTTCTCGGCGCGCGGCTCGCCGTGCATTCGCTGCGCGTAGTTCTCGGCGGCGGACACCAAATGATGCGCGATGGCGCCAACACTCCAATCAGAGCCTGGCGAGGTGTAGGCGAGCGCATCAACAGGAAGTGCTGCAAGCACTGTGAACATCTGGGTGTTTGCCCAGGCCATGTGCTCCAGGGTGCGGTTCAACGTGGTGTTTTCCATGGCGCGAGGATAGCCGAGCGCGATCGAGTTGGGCTAGCGAGCGAGTGATCGCCGTAGGGCGAGAACAACGGCAGCGAGCGCAACCGCGGCAATTGATGCGATCAAGACGCCAATCTTGGCAGCACCAAGTGATGCCTCGTTAGTGAAGGCGAGCTCACTAATGAGCAGCGAGACAGTAAAGCCGATCCCTCCAAGTGCCCCAACAAGGGCAATGTCGATCCAGCGCATGCCCGCCGAGAGCTTCGCCCCCAGCGCGGTTGCAAGCCGGGCGGCGAGGAGGATGCCGATTGGCTTACCCACAACAAGGCCAACAAGTACGCCGAGCAGAATTGGCGAACCGGTCACCGCCCCGAGATCGATGGAGCGAAGGTTAACCGCAGCGGCAAAGAGGGCGAAGAGTGGCACGGCGATCGCCGCACTGATTGGGTGGAATCGTTCCGTTGCGCGGTCGACGGGCGCATCCTGCTCGCCAGGATCTCTCTTGACGCGCATCAGCAAGCCGAGCGCGACGCCGGCGATCGTTGGATGAATTCCCGCGCTGTGCACGGCATACCAAGTGGCAAGTGCGATGGGTACGTAGATGAGTGGAGAGGTGATGCGTTGCCGCTGCGCAATCGCGAATAGTGCCAACAGCGCAACGGCAACCGCGAGCCACTCAGCGTGCAGTCCTGCGGAGTAGAAGAGTGCGATCACAAGAATGGCCCCGAGATCGTCAACCACCGCCAGTGTAAGCAAGAAGATGCGCACGCCAGCGGGCAGTCCGCGACCGAGCACCGCCAGCACGGCGAGGGCGAAGGCGATGTCGGTGGCCATGGGAATACCCCAGCCGCCCAGCGCATCGGCGGCACCGCCCTGATTGATTGCAACGTAGAAGAGCGCTGGAACGATCATCCCGCCGAGTGCCGCGGCAACCGGCAGGGCCGCCTGGCGCGGCTTCGAGAGTGTGCCCACCACCAGCTCATGCTTGAGCTCGCAGCCGATCACGAAGAAGAAGATGGCGAGGAGCCCATCGGCGGCCCACTCCTGCACGGTGAGGTTCAGGTGGAGCGCGTCGCTGCCGATCTGCGTCGTGGCAACGGCACGCAGTACCTCTGAGAGGGGGCTGTTCGCCAGGAGGATTCCGATGAGGGCCGCAGCGATCAGCAGCGCGCCGCCCACGGTCTCGCTGCGAAGAAAGAGCTGCATGCGTTCTCGGGTGTTCATGCGTGCATCGTATCGCCTGCGGGGGGTTGGCGGAACTTGGGCGATTCAGTAAAGTTCTTCCAATGCTGGCGCAATGGGACTGGATGGGGATCATCGGGGGGCTGATTAGCTTCCTTGTCGTGCTGTTCGTGCAGCAGTCGCAGCGCATCTATCGATCCCGCGGAACGACGGTGAGCACCATCGCATTTGCCGCTCTCGTCGCCTACGTTTGGGCACCGTTTGGATTCCCCAACTCTGATTGGTCGCGTGCGCCGCTCGGCAGCGATGTGATTCGACTGATTCCGTTTGTGAACTTTGATCCTGCTCTCCTGCAAACGCAGTGGTTGCTCGTGCAGGTGAGCATGGGAGCGTCAACGTTCCTACTGGCGACCCTCGCCCTCTATGGCGACGCCAGGCGCGCCGCCTTCGCCGTAATCGGCATCATGGCGCTGGGCCTCGAGATCAGCCAGGCGCTCACGAACTACTTCTCCAGTCCAGTGCCGCCCTATAGGGTTGATGTGCACGACATCATGGCGCGAGCGGCCGGAGCCCTTGTCGCCTATATCGCGCTGAAGGTGATTGCAGCGATGTGGCGCCTACGGGTGAGCCCTACCCTCAGCAAGCGCGGCATCATCGGCTTTATTGATGGGGTCATACGACGCATCTAGCGGTTGCGAGACGTTGCAGTAACCAGCTGGGCCAGAAGGCGATACGATACCCACATGAGTGCAGCTGAATTGATTGCCCAAGCCGCTGGTGAGCCGAGCATCTGTCGATGCCCGTCGCTCTCCTTCGGGCCGTCCTGCGCGCGCTGAGGCACACGCAACCAGGGACCAAACGGCAGAGGGGGCGGCGGATGTAATCCACCACCCACCATATAGCTGGAGGTACCCGACATGACCGTTCAGAACCCAGAAATCTTCTCTGACAACGCCATCACGATTGGCGGCACACCACTCGTGCGCCTGAACCGCGTCACCGACGGCGCCGCCGCAACGGTGCTTGCCAAGGTTGAGGGGCGCAACCCTGCCTACTCCGTGAAGTGCCGACTTGGCACCGCCATGGTGCTCGACGCCGAGAAGCGCGGCGTGCTGAAGCCAGGCAATGAGATCGTGGAGCCAACGAGCGGCAACACTGGCATCGCCCTGGCGATGGTTGGCGCAGCACGCGGCTACAAGGTCACCCTCACCATGCCCGACACCGTCAGCATTGAGCGACGCAAGCTCATCGTTGCCTACGGCGCAACGCTGGTGCTTACAGAAGGTGCAAAGGGAATGCCCGGCGCGATCGCGAAGGCGGAAGAGATTGCCGCATCGGATCCTGCACGCTACGTGCTGCTGCAGCAGTTCAAGAACCCAGCCGGTCCAGC
>JBBAWJ010000036.1:1723-7275 GCA_040397255.1 Candidatus Limnocylindrus sp. | reverse complement strand
GTGGACGCTTTGGGGTGGGCTTTGGGCTCATGTGGGCATTATACATATGACACGTTAAATGTCAATAGCCCTGCCCAGCCCAATTGTCGGGCGTTTCGCTTCCGACTACCCTGACGAAGAGACGTGATGAGAACCTCTGCCCTACTCCTTGGACTCCTTCTCTTGGTGGGATGTGGTCAGTCAACGGCCTCCCCGGTCGTTGTCCAAAGTGGGTTCTCGCCGAGCCCTAGCCCCTCTGATGTTGCGGTTACCTCGCCAAGTCCAGACCCTCAACCGAGCGCGAGCCGTGATCCAATCTTGATCTCACCAGAAACCTACTGGGATGGGACGCAGGTCATTGATGGCCCAATCAGCATCGAGGGCTATGTCGTTGAGATTACGGATGGGGATACCTTCGTCATGTGCGTCTCTCGTGGCTATAGCTGCGAGCTTACTGATGACACCGTGGTCATTCGCCTGGTTCAGATTGACACCCCCGAAGACAGTGATGTGAAGGAGTGCTACGGGGCAACTGCTTCACTTGAGTTAGCCGACCTCCTCGTGGAAGGAGTACCGGTGATCGCTGTCACCGATCCTGACCTCGATCAAGAGGATCAGTACGGTCGCCTGTTGGCTTGGGTGTGGAGCCCACTTGAGCTGGTCAACCTCTCCCTTGTGACGCGAGGAGCTGCCGCACCGTACTTCTATCAAGGTGCGCGCGGTGCCTTTGCTGCACGCCTGGAGTCCGAGGCTCTTGCTGCGCGAGCCGCACAACGTGGCCTGTGGGGTGCCTGTCCTGGCACACCGTATGCACCAACGAAGGGGGTCGCAACGGGTCCTGCCAACTAACGACTTCGGCCGATTGGCTATCCGCGATCACCAAGCCGATGCGCCAGGGTGTCAACGATGAACCAGCCTGGTGCGGCGTGCATCGCCACCATCCACTCTTCGGGAACGGCGGCGGCGCCGTACTGAATGCCGGCGAGCCCGCCGGCAATGGCGGCGGTTGTATCGGTGTCGTGGCCGTACGAGATCGCGAGCTCAACAACGTCGCGGAAGCTGTTCCCCTGCTCGAGTGCCGTGAGGGCGCTCAGCAGGCTATCCGCCACGTAGGCGTGTCCGAGCCCCTCTTTGTGCACCAGGCAACTGGCGATCAGCTCGCGCCTCTCGGGGGTGCTGGCGGAGAGGTCGCCCAGTGTCGCCACTGCCCAGTCAATCGCCGCGCGGGGTGCCTCGCCGCGCAGCAGCGCACGAGCCACAAGAACGTAGATGGCTGAGGCCACCACCACGCGCGGATGGGCGTGGGTCACCCTTGTTCCAGCCTCGGCGCGGGCAACCAGATCTGCATCGCTTAAGTCGCGACCCATGAGCGCCACTGGCAGGATGCGCATCAGACCGCCGTTTGACTGCGCCCGGTCGCCGTCGCTCCCGGCGCGTGCCGCAGGGGTACCGGCACGAATGCGATCGAGTGCCGCCGTGGTGGCGATCCCCGAGTCGAAGCAGACGCCGGTCGCGGTGTACTGCGCATCGTCAAACCAGGCCAAGAAGCGCCGGCCCTGATCATCAAGATCCCAGCCGACTTCAAGGAGTGACTCGAGGAGGGCGAGGGTCATGGAGCCGTCGTCGGACCAGGTGCCGGGTGGCTGTTGGAACGACTCGAATCCCGCGGCGGGCGTTGGTCGCGGCGCGGTGTGCGCTGGCTGGAACTCCCACGGCACGCCAATGGCGTCACCCACGATTACTCCAAGCAGCCCGCCAATGAGTCGCTGTCGATCGTTCGGTTGGCTATCGCTCATTGATCAGCACCCACTCACCGTCACGCATGAATCGCGCCTCACAGCCGAGGCACTCAAGCTCCGGGTCGTTGCCCCTCACGACGCAGCCGCCGAGAGAGACGAGGCCCATCTCAGAATCTCGCCGCAACTCCACACCAGGAAGGCCGTACACAATCGGCACGAGCTTCCCCTTTGTACAGATCGGGCAGGTTGAGCCCTTGTGCAGCGTGCCGCTCATGAGATCCTCCGGCGATTCGCCGTGCGGTTCTTGAGGATGTCGATGAGCGCCTTCGGAAGCGACGGTGGTGTTGCCGGGTCGAGGGGCCGTGATCGCGGCGTTCCTGGCGGCAGGTGTCGCCCGAACGAGGCGGCGAAATCGATCTCTTCGGATTCGGTGGCCGCCTCTTCCAGGAAGACGGGGGTGCGGGCCTCGAGCTTGTTGATGAGATCGGCGATCTCGGCGCTCATGGGAGCGGCGGTGATCAGCAGCCGTTCGCTGGGGTAGCCCCAGGCGCAGTAGGCGGTCTCACCCGCCACGTAGACGCTCATGAGGCGGCCACGCTCCTGTGGCTCCTCGTTGGGAACATCGGCGCGGACTCGGCTAGGGGTAGGTCGCATTGGGACTCCTTCCGCTATGGGGTCGGCGATTGGCAGCGCCTTCGCGGACCCATCACCCTCCCACCCTACCTGCCACCTGTGCCAACAGCGTGGCACGGTGTTTTGGGGCCTAATAGCCGCGGCGGACCATCTCAATGAAGATGCGCCCGGCGGTGCGGGCGTCGGTCTCGGCCCGGTGCGGCTGCCCCTCGACCTGAACGCCGAACTCGCTCACCGCCTCGCTCAGCTTCGGCCACTTCTCCGTTTCGGGAACCAGGTTCACCATGGTGCAGTACTGCTTGGAGGGCGGAACGAAGACGCCGAGCCAGCGCAGACCGTTGCGGTCGAACTCCATGTTGTGGGCGATCACCCACTCAACTCCCTGAAGCGCATCGGTCATTTGTTGGCGTGCCACACCACGATCGACGCCGGCAACGTCGATCATCTCGGGGGTGATCTTGGTGAGATTGATGATGAAGTCGGAGATGGCAGTCTCTGGATAGACGAGGGTCGACCAGGCGCTCACTTCGCGTGCGCCTTCGTAGATCACTGCGGCAGCCTCAATGACGCCAGTCGAAGGATCGCGGCTCCAGATGCCGGTTGTCTCAAAGTCAATCGCCGCCCACCGCGCGGGGAGGGTGCGCTGAAATCGGTCGGTCGGTGGTGCCAGGTTCATGGGGCGATTATGCCGCCTTCGGGCTACGATGTGTGTATGGAACTCCTCCTCCTTGCCCTTCTTGGGGCCGGCGCCTCAGCGATCACGATCGTGTCGGGCTTTGGGCTGAACACGGTGCTCGTACCCGCATTCGCCGTGCTCTTCCCCTTGCCGTTGGCCATTGCCGCGGTTGCGCTGGTGCATTTGATCGCGAGCGGCATTCGCCTGGTGATCTTCCGGGCCCACATCAACCGAGCCATCGCCTGGCAGTTCGTGCCCTGGGCGATTCTCGGCGGCATCGCCGGCGCGCTCATCCTTGAGCTGCTTGGTGCTGTGCCAGTTATTGCCACCTATCCGCTCTTCGGCCTGACGAAATCGATCACCGCCGTGAAGGTGGTTGTTGGCGTCACCATCGCGGTGCTCTCGCTCTATGAGCTGCGCCGCGGGGCAGAGCAGGTGGGCTTGAGCTCGGTCGGCCTGAGCGCTGGGGCGCTCGCCTCGGGCTTCTTCGGCGGTCTCTCGGGGAACCAGGGCGCGATCCGCAGCACGGTGCTGATTCGCGCTGGTCTCACCCCACTCGGCTTTGCCGCCACCGGCGCTGCTGCCGCTGTTGCCATCGACCTCACGCGGCTGGTGGTCTACGGCACGGCGGGGAGCATCTCAAGCATCGTCGCCGACGGAGCAATCCGCAACGCCATCGTTGCCGCCACGATCGGCGCCATCGTGGGGGCACTCGTTGGTCGCCAGCTCCTCGCCACCATGAGTAGCGAGCGCCTGCGGTTGGTTGTTGGGTGGAGCCTAGTGGCTGGTGGCCTCTTGATCGGCACGGGCGCACTGTGATTCGACGGATTGTGCATGGTCGAGCCGCTGAGTCGCTGGTGCTGTTCGGCGCCGCAGCGATCCTCGGGTGTGATTTTCTTGACCAGACACTTGACGCGCGCATCTATGCCGCCTCTGAGCATGCGCTGGGGAGCGCCGCTTGGCTCTTTCATCTTGGGGTTGGTGCGATCTTCGCCGCCACGCTGCTCTTACTCGCGCGCAGCCGGGGGGTGGAGGGGCGAAGGGGCGTTACCCGAGCACTGATCGTCGCCGCAGTTGGCATCGTTGGCCTCGTGATCTTTCCCACCGATCCCGGTTGGCAGGTGACGACGGTGGCGGGGCGACTCCATCCAACGTTTGCAATTCTCGCGGCGGGAAGCCTCCTGGTTGCCGGCTCACGCCTCACACACCCACGACGTCTATTGATTGACACGGGGCTCTTTATTGGTGTGGGGTTCGCTGGCGGACTCATTGGTGGCGGTGGTGGTGCGGCGGAGCGTGCAGCCCTCGCGGTCGTTGGGGTGCTACTCCTACTCGCGGCGCGGCGGAGCCGCTAGACCGACTTCGTTCGCGTTGCGGCGCCGCTTGCGCCGCTCTTCTTCCCCACCGCGCGCAGCTTCATCTCAACAATCGCGCGCTGTGCCTCTTGTGAGCCACGAATGACTTCGCGGAGCGATGTGCTCTCAATCGGCCCGTACATGTGGTGACCACGCGCGGTGCGCAGGATTGAAATGGAGAGGAATCGGATCTCGGCAGCGGTCATCCCCACACTCTTCAGGTACGGGCTCATCCACTGAGCACAGCGCTCAACGTTGGCATCAAAGAGGAGTTTCATCCCCTCGCGGCCGATCTTGGTTGACTCAACGTAGCGAATGACCTCCCACATCTCTTTCTGCTTAAGGTGGAACTTGCAGCCGGTCTCCACTACCGCATCAAGCTCATCGGCCCAGGTGGCAGCGGTCCAAGGGCGTGAGGTGGAGAGCATGATGCTCGACCACCAGGCGCCAGCCCAAGTCTCGTAGAGGTCGAAGAAGATTGCGTCGCGGTCATCAAAGAACTGGTAGGCGGTACCCGCGGCGATCTTCGCCTTCGCGGCGACCATCTGCATGGTCACGCTACCCACACCCTTGCTGTTGGCGAGCTCGCGCGCCGACTCCAGGATCACGCCACGCGTGCGCAGCGAGCGAGCCTGGCTTGGGATGCGGCGTCGACCGCCAGCCCAGGTGGCGAGAGGGAACGGCGCAGGTGCCAGGGTGCCATCAAGAGCACTAACGATCTTCCCTTTGGTGAGTCGGGTCTTAGTAGGCATCTGCCTACTCTCGCATACCCGCACGGTCGCTCACGTATTTATTGAGGAATCCTCAAGAAAAGTGACTACTCCGCGGCGCGGCGCAGGTGGCGGATCAACTTCTCGGCGGCATTTGCCCCTGGTGCGCCCGTAACGCCACCACCTGGCGCGGTACCAGCGCCCGACAGGAAGAGGCCATTGATTGGCGTCTCGTAGCGGCCAATGCCGTAGAGCGGGCGCCACTGCGCGAACTGGTCGAAGCCCTCGTTCACGTGCATGGCGTGCCCGCCCGTTGCGCCCCAGTCGCTCTGCAGGTCGGCGGGCGTAATGAGTTGGCGCGCCACGATGTGGCCGCTGATTCCTGGTGCGACAGATTCGAGCACCGCAACGGCGCGATCGGCGAGCGTCTTGCGCGCGTCGGCGGTCCAGCCGCCCTTCA
>JBBAWJ010000036.1:0-1623 GCA_040397255.1 Candidatus Limnocylindrus sp. | reverse complement strand
GCAACGGCGCGATCGGCGAGCGTCTTGCGCGCGTCGGCGGTCCAGCCGCCCTTCAGGTCAACTGGTGCGTACTGCACCACGGCGCTCAGCAGGTGGCGCTTGTCGTTGGTGAGGCTTGGGTCGATCAGCGTTGGGATCATCGCCTCGACCACCGGAACGTCGCTCATCTCGCCGTACTTGCTCGCATCAAAGGCGCGCTCAATGCCTAAGGTGTCACTGAGGATGGTGATGCGGCCGCGCAGGCGCACCTCCTGCTCGGCGGCAGATCCCGCGCTCGGGAAGACGGGAAGCTGGTCGAGCAGGATGTTGAGCTTGGCGGTGACGCCGGTGTTGCGCGTGGCGCGCAGGCGGCGGCGCAGCTCAGGGCCGGTCGCCTCAACGCCGAGCAGATTCAGCAGCGTGCTCTTCGGGTCGAGGGTCGAGAGCACGTACGGCGCAATGATCTCTTCGCCGCTCGCAAGCGCCACGCCGGTTACGCGACCATCGCGTTCGGTAATGGCGGTGACCTGTGCGCCCGTGCGAATCTCGGCACCGAAACCGCGTGCCGCATCGGCAATGGCACTGATCAGTGCACCTGGGCCACCGATGGCGACAACTGTTTCGCCCGAGGCGCCGCCGTCGGCGCCGTCGCCCGTGATGCTGTCGAAGAGGAGTGAAGCACCGGTGCCTGGTGAGATCGGTCCCGTAGCGTTGTAGCGCGAGCCGCGCCAGGCGATCAGCGCTTCAAGATGATCGTCGTTGATGTACTCGTTGACGAGGTCGGCCGCCGACGTTGGGAGCATGCGTAGAATCTCGCGGCCGTCGCCCTCTTCGAGGCCGGTGAACGGCGCACGGAAGGCGAAGCCTGCGAGCAGTTCGGCGACCGACTTGCCGCCGTCGAGATCGGGCGGGATGCCGTCGAGGACCTTCTCAAAGTAGGCGCCGATGCGGCGCATGCGGCCGTCGAGCTTAAGGTAGCCCGCGGCAACCTTCTCGCCGTTCGGACGAGTGGCGAGTTCGGCGGCGGTGCGCTTCGCATCGCGCCACAAGGTGATGGCGGTGCCATTCGTTGGGTGCGGTGCGAAGTTGCGCGCCTCTGGCTCCACGAGCTTCACCTTGCCTTGTAGGCCAAGGTCGCGGGCTACGCGCGGTCGGAAGCGACCCACGGTGTGCGCGAGCATTGGGGCGCGAACGCCATCAATGTCGCCGGTGAGCGCCATGCCACCGAGTTCGGTTCGCGCTTCAACAAGAATGGTTTTCACGCCAGCGCGCGCCAGGTAGGCGGCGGCGACGAGTCCGTTATGTCCACCACCGATCACCACCACATCGGCGGTGGCGGCAGGCTTTGCGGCGCGCGGCACCTTTTGCACCCTTGGAGGCAGTTCGGCTTTCGTTGAAGCCTTCAACGTCTTCGGTGCAGCCTTCGGTACAGACTTCTTGGGGGCCATTACGCCTCCCCTCGCTTGCTCTTCAAGATCTCGAGAGCGGCGAGTCGGCCGGGGGCTCCCATGATGCCGCCACCTGGGTGGGCCGAGGAGCTGGCGAGCCAGTAGTCGCGAATCGGTGTCTTGTAGCGAGACCAGCCGCTCACCGGTCGGTTGAAGGCCATCTGCTGCACCAGGATCTCGCCCTGGAAGATGTTCC